>CAZEBI010000019.1:0-25544 GCA_964510355.1 uncultured Nitrospina sp.
TTCAAGGAATCGAACTGGTGGTTCATAGAAAAAACAACCCCCTCAAATCCCCCTTCTCAGGGGGAGGCCAGTTTCCCCCTGTCAAGGGAGACCTTTGCATAACTCTGGATTTTCATTGATCCTCCCCTCTCATGTGGGGAGGCCTGGAGGGGTGTGGATTTTTTCATGAAATTCATAATCCAACCCTCCCTGCTCAACCCCTCAACTCATCAGGCTTGAGTCCCTATGAAGGGAGGGGAGCACGGGTTAGCCAACAGTCGCAGCTACAGCAATCGCATCAATTTCTACTTTTGCCCCTTTAGGCAGTGCCGCAACCTGCACACAGGCGCGGGCGGGTTTAGTTTTTGCAAAAAACTTCTCGTACACCTGATTCATCCGGGAAAATTCGCCAAGATCTGTCAAATAAACAGTGGTTTTTATTACATCATCCAGACTCAGCCCCCCTGCTTGCAAAATCGCCTCTACACTCTTTAGAACCCGTTCGGTCTCTTGTTCAATGTCACCGTTCATTTTCATCGTATCCGGGTTCAGCGCAATCTGGCCGGAAGTATACAGAAAATCACCGATACGGATTGCCTGGGAGTAAGGGCCTATTGCGGATGGGGCTTTAGATGTTTGAATGCTTTGTTTTTCCATGATGGTTTCCTATGGTTTTTATTCAGCAGACAAATTCTGCCATGCTTTTTATAAAGGGGTAAGATTTCAGTTCACGGCCCAAATGAGAAAGTACCAGACGATGGGTCACCTTGGCAATTTCATCCGCTTGGGATTTAGGAAATTTTAACCGTTCACAGGTTTTGATTTCCACCTCTAATAATTTTTTAATATAATTTCTTGTTCCCGTGCTGAATTGTATATCAACTCTTGCTCTGTTAGAGCATGGATTGCACAGCACCCCGTTATGGTAAAAACTGAAGGGAATCAACCCATTTTTGGGTGTGTTTTTGCAAAGAACACATTGCTCGAGTTGTGGTTTATATCCAGATAAGGCAAGCAGGCGGATTTCAAAAAGCCGACACAGGGGTTCTAACTCGGTCTGTTGTTTTAATGCGGCCAGAGACTGATAAAGTAGACTAAACAGTTTCTTTTCGGCGTGGCCTTCAAGAGTCATCGCATCGACGAGGTCGATGAAATAGACACCGGTATAAAGTTTGTCGAAGTCGTCACGGACCGTTTGAAAAGATTCTATGATATCCGAATGATTCAGCCTGAAAAGGCTCTGCTGTTCCTTGCCAAAATAAATCAGGTTTATCATGGACATCGGTTCCAATGCACCCCAGAACTGGTTCTTGATTTTTCTAGCTCCTTTGGCAACACATTTGATTTTGCCATAGCTCTCGGTCATGAAAGTGACCAACCGGTCTGACTCGGAAAGGTTCATACTCTTGATGACAATCGCACGGGTTTTATAGAGAGCCATTTTCCAGTTCCAGCAGATATTGTTTTATCTCTACGCCTCCGGTATAGCCGCCCAATTCTCCGTTTTCACGGACAACTCGATGGCAGGGAATAACTATGGGAAGCGGGTTACGACCGTTGGCGTTGCCTACCGCTCTGGCGGAACCAGGGTTCTTGGTGGACTTCATAGCCAGCCATTTATAACTGTGGGTTACACCATAGGGAATGGTGAGCAGACCTTTCCAGACCTTTTGCTGAAAGGGTGTTCCCAGCCGCAAATCCAGTGGAAATTGAAACGATTGCAACCGGCCTTTGAAATAGCTGTGAAACTGCTCGATGAGAGCTTTGAAATGGACCGGGTTTTTTATGATTTGACAGCCCAGGTTTTTGCATAAAAATTTTTCAAAGGCTTTTTCACTGGCAAGCTTGTTGGTGATTCGCAGGAGTCCTGTTTTTGTTGCCGCCAGACCCGTTAACCCCAGCGGGCTTTTAAAGACGGTGTAAAAAACCGTTTCATCACTCAGGTTACGGAAGTATCTTTTGTTCATAGGATTGATTATTTCATAATGACAGGAAATAGCAATTTGGCGGTGCTTCTAATCGGATATCCAGTCGAGCAGAAACAGGCTGATTGCGGGCACATAGGTTATTAGGATGAGCCCCAGCAATCGCAACCCCAAAAAGGGTAGAACCGCTTTATACAGTTTTAGTACAGGTTTGTTGAACCGGGTGCTGGCTATAAAAAGATTGATTCCAATTGGCGGTGTCGAATAACCGATTTCCAGATTCGTCAAAAAGATAATGCCAAGGTGCACCATATTGATATCAAAACTTTGGGCGATCGGGATAATAAGCGGAACGACCACAATGATGGCTGAAAATATATCCATCGTGCAACCCACAAGCAAGAGAAAAACATTCAGGACCATCAAAAACGTCATGGGATCATGGATATACTGCTTCATGGTCGCAAGCAGGGTCATGGGTATTTGTTCATCGACCAGGTAGCTGGTAAAGCCCATTGCGCATCCCAGAATGATGAGAATGGTGCCGACCAATACCATGCTTTCTTTCATCAGGCTCGGCAAATCCTTGAACAAATCCAGATCTTTGTAGATGAAGGCTTGAATGAAAATTACATAGACCACTGTTACCGATGCGGCTTCGGGAACGGTGAAGAAACCACCATAAATTCCCACCAATACGATAAAGGGCAGGGGTATTTCCCAGATAGCGTCCATCAGGGCTGATTTGGCTTCGGCCCAGCTGAAGGTTGACGGGAGGCGTGTACTTTTAGTGATAGCGAATGCCGAGATGATCCCGATCATGATAAGGCCCGGCACAATGCCGGCTATAAACAGTTTGTCCACACTGACCTGGGCAACCAGACCATATAAAATAAGTGGCAGGGAAGGGGGGAACAGGAGGCCGAGACTTCCCGATGAAGTGATCAACCCCAATGAAAAGTTCTCGCCATATTTTTCCTTTAATAACAGGGGATACAACAACCCGCCCAGGGCGATGATGGTTACTCCTGATGCACCTGTAAGGGCGGTGAAAAAAGCGCAGGCCATCAGAATTGCCAGAGGGAGGCCTCCGGGAGTATCGCGCAAAAGAGCTTGAGAGACTCGCGTCAAACGCTCCGGTGTCTTGCCATGGGCGAGAATGAATCCTGCAAAAGTGAACAGGGGAATAGCGATGAGCGTCGGATTGCTGGCGACCCGGTAGAGCTCGATAAATATCGCCGCCGAATCTATTTCCGCATTATAAAAAGCGACCAGGGCTGAAAGGCCAATGATTGCAAACAAAGGCACACCCAGCAAGGCCAGTAGAACGATTCCCGATGCGATCATTATAGAGGTTGCCCGTCGGAGTCGTTTTCAATGAAAGTGAGTCCGCTTATAATAAAACGTATGGTAATGATCAGGAAGCTATAGGGCAGAATGACCTGAAAAATCCAGACAGGAAGATCAAGAAACAGCACCGATTGCGCTTCTTTTTCGAACAATACGAATGACCAGGCCGACCAGGCCAGGAAACCGCTGATTATGCCGGCAGAAAATCGGGTGAATATTTTTATCAGCCGTTTGAAGAAAATAGACGACGGATTGGAAAACACCTCAATGGAAATATGTTTATCCTGCCTGACTGCTATGGAGGCTCCCAAAAACCCTACCCAGAGAACCCATTGGCGGAGCAGGGTGTCTCCCCATACAATTCCCGTATCGAAAAGGTTGCGTAGCAACATTTGGCCGAACGAAAGCAAAATCATGAGGCTTAAGATCAAGACGATCAGGTGGCCTTCAATTTTTTCCAGAACTCGGTCGATTTGTTTTATGATGCGCATAATAAGAGACTTGGCAGTGGGCACGGATATTTCCTCGCAGTTATTATACTAATAATCAGCAATCTTAGGCTCAAATAGAGAGCCTCATGAAGAATTATGAAACAATTTTTTTGTATTTTTTGCTTGACGGTTTTGATTGCTGCTCTGTTTTCCAGGGCTGAGGCCGATACTGAAATGGCCCATTTTCCTGCCGGCGAATTTGAAATGGGAAGCCTTGACGAACAAGGAAAATCCGATGAGCATCCCCGGCATAAGGTTCATCTGGATGCATTTTATATAGATAAGTATGAAGTGACGTTTAAGGATTTTGAGGCATTTTTGGCCAGCAACCCGAAACAACATCCGACGATAACGGGTTGGTACGATCGCAAGCCGCGACCTGATATGGTGGACAAGCCTATATTTGGTTTGCAATGGAAGCGTTGCCGAAAATATTGTGAGTGGAAAAATAAGCGTCTGCCCACCGAGGCGGAGTGGGAACGCGCTGCCCGAGGTGTTGAAAATCGAAACTATCCCTGGGGCAATGAACCTCCCGATAGTGAACGGGCCAACTTTGGCAATTGTTGTTTTATAAACCGGGGGAAGGTGCTTGCCAAAGCGGGTCATTATGGCTTGGGAAAAACTCCAGAGGGGGTGTCTGGTCTTGGTGGTAATGTTTCCGAATGGGTTTATGACTGGTATGATAAGAAATATTATGCAAAAAGCCCCTATAAGAACCCCAAAGGGCCAGAAAAGGGAAAGTACCACGTTATTCGTGGGGGTGCGTGGAACAGCCTTCCTGTTTATCTTCGTTCTTCCAGCCGCTACGGCGATAGCGATGCCAAGGACTATTATGGTATAGGGTGTCGTTGCGCCAAAAGCGCGGATTAACAGTTTTACTCATCTCAGGGCACTTCTGAAAATTGCTTTTGGCGCGGTCCTTATGAATTTTGGGCACGAAGAGTAGGCCAAAAAGGTCTGCGAGTTGTCCGAGGCGCAATTGTCGAATAAATAGAGGCCCTTCACAACATCATTATTTTATTATGGAAGATCTGGATAAAACCTTGGATATTATGGAACGTGATAAATGCACGTCCTTGCTGGCTGAAAATTCAGTACGTCTGAAAAAGAACAATATTAAGTTCACCCGAACGAACCAGAAGCACTCGCAAGAACATCTGGATGCTCAATGCACTTCGTATGAACGGTTGATACGGACGCTTATCAGGCAGCTTATTACGATCGAAAGAAAGATCAGGATGAAATATCTTGTACCTCTGGAAGATGTAAGAGCCAATAAACTGATGGCCAGTTGGAATACTGAAGTCGAGTGCATTCTCGAGGAGTTTAAGAAAAAATACAGAGATGTCCACTTGCAAAGAAGGAGCGTGGAGGAGTTTGACAAAAAGAGATCCGAAATGCTTGTTGCGGCTAAATTGTCGGTGGACACGGAAGTGGTCGACTTGAAAAATAAGTTGGCAAAGGATATCGGAACCTCCGAAAAATTTCAACCTTCAGAGTTGAGCGAACTATATAGTGTAGATGAGTCGGTATTGATTGATTTGCAGGTTATTGATCCTCTACAGGATATGCATATTGCGTGCAATAAATTGATCAGTTCGGGTTGTGATGGAGAGATTCTGGTCTCGATAAATGAAATCATCCGAATGTATGTAAAAGAAATTAAAGACGTAGAGAGCACCGTTTGGTCTGGTCGCTCGGCGGATCAACGCAAAGCGATTAAAATGCGTGTTGCAAAATTAAATTTGAACCTCAAGGAAATCATTCTCTGTTTGCGTGATTTGTCCAAGCAGGCTTTGTTGGAAAAAGAAAGACGCAATGAAGAGGTTATTTTAAAGATTTGCAACAACCTGGAAAAGCTCTTCAAATCTGAGACGGATTCTGAATCCTTACAAAGTAGACTCAAACCTCTTTTGAGTGCTTTGAACTAGGTTCTATTTCCAAATTTTTTGCCATGATAAAAATTTCTAAATTTATCAACTGTTTGTTGGTTCTACTCGTTTGCGGGAGTTCCGCCGCCTGCGCGACCATTCAACTCGGTCCTTCCATGGGGCCTTTGGCAGAAACCGTGCTCGAAGGGGTAGGGCCTGAAAAAGTACTGCTGATAGATTTGCAGGGAATAATCAATAATCAGAAAGACCAGACCTTCACCGGAGCGACGGTGGCATTGGGCATGGTGGAACGGGTTCGGGAGGTTATCGCCAAGGCGGAGCAGGACGGTGATATCAAGGCCCTTCTGATTAAGATCAACAGCCCTGGCGGCACGGTGACTTCCAGCGATATTATTTTGCATGAACTGCTGACGTATAAGAAAAAATATAAAATTCCTGTCTTTGTTCAGATTATGGACCTTGCCGCTTCCGGTGGCTATTATATTGCTCTTGCCGGGGATGAAATTGCGGCGCATCCTACTTCCCTGACTGGCAGCATTGGTGTGATCGCGTTCAAGGTGAACCTGGAAAATTTGATGGGAAAAATTGGCGTGGACTGGGAAATTGTGAAGTCCGGGGATAAAAAGGATTTTATGTCCCCCTTTCGATCTTTTACAGCTGAGGAAAGAAAACTTTTTCAGAATACTGTTGATACTTTTCATAACCGATTTGTCAGCCTTATCGCTGAAAATAGGCCGCAGCTTGATTTGGAGGCAGTAAAATCTTTAGCAGATGGCCGGGTTTTTGACTCGCAGCAAGCTAAGGAATTCCACCTCATTGACCGGATTGGATACATCTCAGATACTATGGAACGGATTAAACTTAAACTCGAAAATCCTGACCTGCAAACTGTTACCTACCAACGCGAAGGGGATTACAAATCCAACCTTTATTCCCTTTTCCCGCAACCTCCAGTTTTTAACCTTTTCAATTTAAACCTGGGCCTGGATAAAAATGCTCTAAGCCCCAACTTCTTATACCTTTGGATGCCTTAAGGCGTTTATTGATATCCGCATGAATTTGGGTTAACGTATCACTAGCCCGGATATTGCTGAGTGAAAAGTTGAGCATCGGGAAATGCAGACTCGGAAAAGCTCAGCGACCATTTTTAGAATATATCCCGAAGCACAAAGTGTAACCGGAATATTTTTTCGTTCTGCTGTAAGTAAAAAAAAGACAAATCCCCCCAACCCCCTTCGTAGAAGGGGGAGTTTCAATGGACCCCTCTTTTTAAAGAGGGGCTGGGGTGATTTAAAAACCACTCGCGCAATATGCGGGCTAGGTTCCGCACATAATTATTCTTCTTTATTTGTCATGATGAAAAATAATCAATTAAAAGTCCTTATTGTTGATGATGATGAAGACGACATTTTGCTTGTCAAGGAAATGCTCAAGGAAGGGTTGCCGGAATCGGATGTCATTCTGGATTATGCAAAGACGAGCGATGAAGCTATCGTTCTTATAAATAGCCGTGAGCACGATATTTGTCTTTTGGATCTTCAGTTGGGAAAAGCGAACGGCCTCTCTCTTTTAGAACATTTAAACAAACGGAATATTTTTACCCCCGTAATATTTTTGACTGCCCAGGGGGATCAGGAAAAAGCGGTTGAGGTGATGAAGGCGGGCGCTACGGATTATTTAATCAAATCAAATCTTTCTGTTGAGAGCCTGGCCAGTTCTATGCGATCGGCGATCAAACTCCAAGAGGAGAAAGCGCAAAGGGAAATAGCCGAGCAGTCACTTAAAACCCAGGGCAAATTATTGCAAGGGGTTTCAAACGCAACGCATAAATTATTGACGGTTTCCGAATTCCACTTCGCGATCAGCCAAGCCTTGGAGGAACTGGGGAAAGCCGCAAATATTGAGGGCGCTTTTATTTTTAAGCATTCCCCGGTTCCTGGGAAAACCCCAATATGCAGTCTTGAGTCTGCCTGGGTCGATAGCAACGGTGCTACCGGGTTTGACCATAAAGTTGAGAACTTGAGCTATGCGGAACTGGGCATCGAGGAAAACTATCCCCCGCTGAAGAAGAAACAATCCCTCATAACCTGTGAAAAACCGGGGTCCAATTTCCCCGGTAAAATATTCAAACAGATAAACATAAAATCCTTGTTTTTAATTCCATTGGAAATAAATTCGAATTACTGGGGTTTTGTGGCGTTGGGTTCAAAAAGAGCGGACCGGGTCTGGTTGGAAAATGAGCAGGTTATCCTGAAAGCCGTTGTTGCCAGTATTGGTGGGGAAATCAAACGTCACATTGAGGAAGAAGCATTCCGGCAAATTGTTGAGGGCACGTCCTCCCGGGTTGGGGATGAATTTTTTCGGTCATTGGTCAGGCATTTAGCCAAAGCGCTTCCGGTAAAATACGCTTTCGTTAATGAGTCCTTCAATCTTAAGGAACTGCAGTGTTCAACCCTTGCGGGATGGGGAGGGAATGATTTTGTCGAAAAGAAAATCTTCAATGCTATGGATACCCCTGGAGAAGAAGTCCTGGCGGGAATGCTGGCATTTCATCCGCAACAGGTCACCAATTCCTACCCGACGGATCAAAGTTTGTTGGATTTAAAAGTTACGAGTTATGCCGGGGTTCCCTGTTTCGATTCACATTATAAAATCATTGGGCATTTGGCGGTCATGGATGACAAACCCATGCTGGATAAAAGACGTACTCTTTCCATTCTTAAAATTTTTGCAGCACGGGCCGGAGCGGAACTGGAAAGAAAAAGAACGGAAAATGCCATGCAGGACATGGCTTACCATGATGCTCTGACCGGGTTGCCCAATAGGATTCTCTTGAATGACAGGTTGGAAATGGCATTGATCAGTGCCCAGAGAAATAACAACTCGGCAGGTTTATTGTTCATAGATTTTGACCGCTTCAAACAAGTTAATGATACTTTGGGACACGATGTCGGGGACAAACTTTTGCAGGCAGTGGGAAACCGTTTGACTGAATGTTTGCGCCAACAGGATACGGTTGCGCGTCTGGGTGGAGACGAGTTCATCCTTCTTTTCCCGGAAATTTCCCAGCGTGAAGATGCTGGAAAACTTGCACAAAAGTTATTGGAAAAGATTCGTCCCACTTTTATTATTGGTCAGCATGAACTCAATATAACGTTGAGTATAGGCATTGCTTTATACCCAGACGACGCAAAAGATGCGAAGAGCCTTATAAAATATGCTGATGAGGCACTTTATGTGGCCAAAGACAGAGGTAGAGATCGCTATCATTATTACAGCGAGAAATAGTTGACCGGTTTTTTTACATCTCTTAGGTTTAGACGTTCCAATTTGAAAATTGTTTCTATTAATATAGGCTCTCCCGTCCGGGTTTCTCTCGATGGTGGCCCCAAAAAGTACAAGACAGGGATTTTTAAAACCTCCATTTCTGCGCCGGCATTGCTGGGTTCCCTGGGGTTTGATGGCGACGGTGTGGGCGATCCCAGAATTCACGGTGGCAGGGATAAAGCCGTATGTGCCTACTGTGTTGAACATTTTCCCTACTGGCGTGAACGCTTGCAACGCGATATCGTTCCGGGTTCCTTTGGAGAAAACCTGAGTTTAGAGGGTATGCTTGAAACCGATATTAATATTGGTGATATTTTTGCGGTGGGGTCCGTTCAAATTCAGGTCTCACAACCCCGCCAGCCTTGCCATAAATTGAATAAAATATTTAACGATCAAGCTATGGCTTGCAATGTTCAAAAAACCGGTTTCAGCGGTTATTATTTTAGAGTTCTTCAGACGGGTCTGGTAGAACCTGGCGCTCTTGTAAAGCGAATTCATAAAGGCCGGTTTTCTGTGGAAAAGGCGAATGCTCTCTTGCGTAAAGGGGGTGCAAATATTGAACAGATGGAAGAATTAATTGCCCTCCCAGCCTTGTCAGACGACTGGCGCGAAATGCTGCAAAAGCGCCTGAACAAAAAAATGACTCCCAATGGATGAGCCTATGGAAAAAGGTTGCCCAGTGAGCCTGAATGAATGGGTGAAATTTTTTATTGAATTCATCGTTCCTGATGATTTGAGTGAAGATGTTGCAGGATCTTTTTTAATGCATCTTGCTGATCTGGGAGTATTACTTGAGCTTGCGGAAAGCACTTGGCAATGGCGCGGATGTGATTCTCCGGCTGCAAGCGAAAGCCTGATTACAGTCGTTCAAAAAGATCTTGAATTATTATGCGATTCTGATTCAGGTTTTGCTCTGGCTTATTTTATCGGCTATAAAAAATTAAATAAAAAACCGCTTGTGGCTGAGGTGGAAGACAAGGTCAGGCGGAGACAGAGTGCGTCGCTTTCCGCCACCCGACCCGCTTCAGACCTTAGCAATCTTCAGATCGTTAAAAAAACAGGCAAACAATTGCAACCGTTTTTGCAGATTGAGGAGTCCGTTGTTTCCCGGCTTACTGGCAAATATGCGGGGAAACAGGATGCACAAAAGCTTTTTCATTATATGCTGATGGGTGATAAAGCCGAGCCGAAGGTCTGGGAACAGCTGAGCCGCAAAAGGCATCGTTAATTTTGGTTTGGAAGATGATTTAATTTATGAGTAAAAAAAGAGTGATTATTCTTGGTGCTGGACCTGGGGGCTATACGGCTGCATTTCTGGCTGCAGATCGTGGAATGCAAGTTACCCTGATCGACGAGAATGCCAAACCGGGAGGGGTATGTTTACACAGGGGCTGTATCCCATCCAAATCTTTGCTTCATCTTTCTAAACTGATGGAGGAAACCCGTAATGCCGAAGTGTGCGGTTTAAAGTTTCAACCTCCCGAAATTGACTTAAACCGGGTTCGTGAATGGAGCCAGGGAGTCATTCATAAAATGGCTAGTGGCCTGATTACCCTTTGCAAACAACGTGGCATTGAACTTGTACAAGGGAGAGCCCGGTTTCTTGGTGGCAATAACCTTATCATTAATGATGATGAACAAATCGAATTTGATCATTGTATTCTGGCGACAGGTTCACAGCCGATCTGTCCGCCGTTATTTTCCAAAATTGGCAGCCGACTTCTGACCTCGACCACCGCATTGGAGTTGCAGGATATTCCTGAACACTTATTGGTTGTCGGAGGGGGATATATTGGTTTGGAAATGGGCACGGTATATTCTTCACTAGGCAGTCGAGTGACGGTGGTGGAAATGACCGGCGATTTATTATCGGGGGTGGACCGTGATCTGGTTCGTTCTTTACTTCCTCGACTTAAAGCGCAATTTCAAAACATATATTTAAATACCCAGGTTATTTCCTGCGAGTTGAAAGGGAATCAGGTTGCGGCTCAATTTGAGGGGGATGCGATATCGGCTGATTACGATCGGGTTCTTGTGGCTGTTGGCCGAAAACCCAACTCGATGGATCTTGGCCTGGAATCCACCCGTATCGAGATAGATGAAAAGGGGTTTATTAAAGTAGATGAGGGCTATCGAACTACCGAACCCGCCATTTTTGCTATCGGGGATGTGATTGGCGGAACCATGCTGGCCCATAAAGCTTCTGCCGAAGGAAAAATGGTTGTCCAAATTCTGGCAGGTGAAGAGCCCAAAGCGCATTGTGTGCCGGCGGTAGTTTTTACCGACCCTGAACTGGCTTGGTGCGGCCTGACGGAGACGGAGGCCAAAAATACTGGCAGGAAGGTACAAATAGCCAAATTTCCCTGGGCGGCATCAGGAAGAGCCCAGACCCTCAACAGGCCCGATGGCTTGACCAAACTGGTTCTTGACCCGGATACAGAAGAAGTTCTGGGAATGGGCATATCCGGGGTTGGTGCCGGAGAGTTGATCGGGGAGGGCGTGCTGGCCGTGGATAATGGCTTAAAAGCAAAAGACCTGGCACACTCCATCCACCCCCACCCAACGCTTTCTGAAACGATAATGGAAACCGCCGAAGCGTTTTACGGCGTAGCCACCCATATCCATAAACCCATCCGACCCCGCCGCCGGTGAATAGCGGGTGGCAATGAACAATGACTTTGTTTGGCGGGAAACCGCTATTTTCGGACCAAAAAGCTCTTGCAAAGAGCAGGGTATGAAAGCAAATCCCCCCCCTTCGTGGAAGGGGGAGTGATTAAAGTATTACGCTTGATGCTCTTTGTTAGCAGTAAAAGCTATTGCAAGCTGAGTCCAGCGTCACGCTGGCGCCTAGTGGTTAGATGTCGATGACATCATCGTCGTTCTTGATGGGTCGCGAATAGGTTCGGGTTTGAAAACCGGATTTGGGAATGGAGCTTTTTCTTTTTTGAAATAATTGCGAGGCGAATAAAACCACGCCAACCATCACAGCGATCACAAATACGCCAAAAGCAAAAAAGGATAAAATAACCAGCCCAAAAATGATCCAGAGCACCAATACCAGCTTGGTGGTGAAAGGGATTTTTTGGGTAGAGCCGATTTGTTGAAATCTAATCATTTTATTGAAAAATTAAGAACTCTTTAAATTATCGATTTGTTATAATGAGCTATGACTGAACCCACTTTAACTATCATACCTTGTCCACAATGTGGAGTCAAAAACAGAATTGGAAGTTATGACTCCGATAAAATACCGGTTTGCGCCCGGTGCCGGACAAAACTGATGGGCGAAAAGGAACATGAGGCTTTCCAGAAATTTCAGGATAACCTCAACCAGTTTAAAGACCTTCCAGATGTGGGGCTTCGCTCCAGACCTCCCAAATAAAACTACTTAAAAGGATTTGGATTATATATGGATACCGTTGAAATCATAAATAAAAACCTCAAGGAAAAACTCTCTGCGGATCATGTGGAAATAATTGATGAGAGTCACCTCCATCGTGGTCATAAAGCCGCAGGTGGAGGAGGGCATTATTCCATCATTGTTGTTTCACCTCAATTTGAAAATGTCGATGTCATGGGCCGAGTTCGACTGGTCCATAAAGCATTGGATGATGAAATGACGGGCACCCCAAAACTCATCCATGCCTTGCAGGTCAAGACTTTTGATGTGGCGCAATGGAAAGACCAGTAGGTTGGATATTGCACGAGAGATTCTAAATCACCCCAGCCCCTCTTTAAAAAGAGGGGTCCATTAAAGCCTCCCCCCGTCAAAGTATTGCGCTTGATGGTGTTGTTTGCTTGACGGGTAATGCAGTACTGGCCCCACACCTAGCCAGCGTGACGCTGGACCCAATAAACAACGACTCGTTGAGCCGAGACAATTCTTTGCTCGCCAAACAAAGCTATTGCCAGTCGCCACCGGCCGCTGGCCGGTTAGTCGCGGTAGACTTCCAGTTCTTCGCAGTTTTTCAGGTACTCTGATTCGGTGAGGGCTTTATAGCCGATGTCGGTATACTGGTTTTTAAAGAGGTCCAGTTTGGTGTATTTTTTGCTTTGCGCTGAGTTGGCAAAAGCCTGGGCGCCGATATCTCCGACAACATTGCCGAACATCGAGACTACTTTTAAATTGGGTAAATTTTCTGAGTTGGCCAGGGCCACGGCACCGTCGTCTCCGATATCATTATGATTGATATTGAGAATTTCAAGATTAGCCAGATAAGGGGAATCTGCCAGAGCCTCTACGCCTTCATCCAAAATCTGGTTTCCCGGGACGATAAGCTGTTTTACAGTTTTTAATGCTTCTTTCGTGGCAAGTTCCATGCAACCGCGGATTCCTATGTATTTGTCCCGCAGGTTCAGGATGGTTCCATCTTCGAGCAGGTTGTCTTTTATCAGATCATCAATTTTACTCATTGTAATCTCCAAATAGGTATATCGCTATTCTAGCAAACCCGGTTTGCCGAACGGGCAAAAAAAAGCCGACCCCGAAAAAACGGGATCGGCTTTTTGTATTTTATAGGTGTCCCTATATGATTTTTTTAGAGTAATGGGTCCATGAACAATCCATCCGTTTTCCAGCTTTCAATCTCTTCTTTGGTCGGGACGGGTGGTACCGGCCTGATGGCTGTGCGTTTATCCAGAGGGTCATGGAAGGTGCGGGCGTAGGCCTCAGCCTTCCACAGATAGAGATGCGGGAAAATCATGCCCCAAGGAGCCATAGGCGTATTGGGTACACCACGGGTGACCCGGCGATACCACAGAGCATCCGGCCAGTCTTTTAAAAGCTTGTCGGTATGATCGCCTTCTATTTTTGTGGTATCGCTATTATTTTCATTTCTGAAGTCGAGGGCTCCGGTCATCATGGGGATGCCATCCTTACCGTGACAGACAGCGCAGGTGAGCCCTTCTGTTTCAGGTTGCAGACCTTCAAATACTTGCTGGCCTGTGGCGATGACATCTTTATCGTCCCACCAGGTCCATTGATTGGGAAATTTCCCCTCAACAGGCATATGGGTTGGGTCGCGCAATGTTTTTAAATAAGACACGAGGGCAGACAGCTCATCTTCACTCAAATCATCTCCATAATAAGTTGGCATGGCTTTTTTGGATTTGGGGTCCTCAAAACCAGGAGCTTGATTTCTTCGAGGGTTGAGAATCTGATCTTTAATATAATCCCCGGTGTAGAGCCCGATCTGTTTGGTGCCCAGGTTGGGGCCACGATCCGAGTTTCCTTCCCAGAAGACTTTGTGGCAGTTGAAGCATTTATTGTTTTCGAATACTTCGCGTCCGGCAGCGATGACTTCGGGGCCAGCCAAACCTTCCAGTTTGACGGGAGGTCTGTTGAGTTTTGCGAGTTCAATTTCAGGATCAAACTGCGGCAGTTGCGCTGTCGCCCCGATGAAAATAGTGGAGGCAAGGGCATAAGTGGCCAGGATTCGCTTGACCCAGTCAAAATTCGATTTTTCCTGCTGGAGAGTTTTCCAGTCGAGAAGGGTGAAGAAGGCAAAACCTACAAAAGCGAAAGCGACAAACTCAATCTGCCACCAAACCGGGAAATTAAATTTGCCTGCCAGAAACCAAATGATTACCGATAAAACCAGGATAAACGGAAGCTTAAACCGGATGTTTTGAAAAAGTGTTTTTTCCTGCCACTTTTTGGGTTTGATTCTGAGGAGGAGGGCATAGGTCACCATCACCGCAAACCCGGCACCGGCACCCATTATCCCAAAAGTGCTGTTGAGGGCGTACAGGCCACTTAACGCGGCAATAGCACCAATAATGATCACATCAATTTTCATTGCACTGTTGCTCCACTCATTCGGCCATTTGCGGTGCCGCCTGCACAGGACCGGTCTTTTTAGTTTTGGGATATTTGATGCCAATCCAGATGATGGCTGTCATCAGGATGAAAAAGGTCCAGACAATCATCGTCACCTGAAGGCCGGACTCAGCCAGGCTTGGGGCGAATTTTTCCGGGGTCACATCCTTGAACACTTTGTATACATGCCAGTTCATTCGCGACAGTTCCCGAATGGTACCCATCCAGCTCATCAGCCAGATATCAGCGAACCCGAGGAAAATGAGAACATAAGGCCCTAGCGGATTAATTTTTCCGTAATGCACTTTTCCGGTTTTGGTCGCGATGGTATAGAAAATATAGTTGACGAAGGTCACGGTCACCAGAAAAAATGCCGCCGTATTTTTTGAAATCATCAGAGCCAGAAAGGCCAGATTATCCGGCAAAACCATATCGGGGTTCATGCCGGGCTCAGGAAGCATGGTGGCAAAAAACCGTCTGGGAGTAAACCAGATTGCGGCGGAAATAACAATCAATACGAAACCGAATTTCATGGCCGGGAAAAACCGCTCGGCGTTTTCAATGCGTTTCATGCTGACCCACATATAAATATTGCTGACGCTGAACATGGTTCCGACCAGAAGCCCTTGCACCAGCATGAACATGGATTCCCGGTCAGACATGATATACATGCCGATGGTTGCGTCATACTGATAAATTTCGCGGACGAAAATATAACCCATTGCCGGCAGGGGAATCATGATAGCGACGCCGATGAGGTTGCCGATATACCCGACCCAGTCATAATATTCCCGGTCTTCTTTTTTGTCGGACCACAGGTACATATACGCACCGATGATACAAACCATATACCCGCCAAAGGTTCCGTTACCGACCAAGCGGTGATAGTTCAGGGGCATCCAGGCCATATTGGCGATTCTATCCCACTCACTGATGTTGAGGAGTTGGTCAAGAGGCTTGGGCGGCGTTTGCATAAAGGTTGTCGGTCCATCCAGAGCCAGTAGCAAAGAGAGCCCCAGAACATTGAGAACAATACCGACAACGATATGCCGGCCTTTTTTGTTGGCCTTGTTCAGCGGGTCCCAGGAATAGACATAGATGTACATGACCACCGTTTCCAGGATAAACAGAGTGGGGTAGGCCACCATGAAAAGGGTCGGAAACGAGGATATGAGATAGGTGATGAAGTCTTGATAGGCAACCAGCATGACAAAGAGGAAAACCGCTCCTGTCAACGCAGTGAAACTATAACAAATTCCGATTACTTTGGTGATCTCATGGGCCAAACGCTCAAATTTAAAATCTGACTTGGCAAACATGATGCCATTGGAAATCAGGCCGCCGACTCCTCCGGTAACCAAAGCGAGGATAACGCCGGAAGTCTCATAATGTTCGACGGGGGTCAATGCCATGGATATCAGGGTGCCAAACATTGCTCCGACAAAGGCGGAGGCCCGGATATTTATCAATCGGTGAAAATAATTCAGAAAACTAACTATCAAGCCGCCGAAGGCGCAGGCCCATAGGCCATACAAGACACCGTGGTGAATTCCGATTATGACTTCACCGGTGATTCCCATAACAACGCCTATGAGAATACCCAGAAAGACGTTTGACAAGATGATCGCCTTACGAACGCCTTGTGTACGGCGAGCTCCCATGACTTCCATGATGACCACAAACATGGGGCAACCGAGGATGAAAGAAGCAAAAAGGATATGGAGCTGAGCGGCAAACCAGGTGAACTTGCGGTTGCTAAAACCCATGAACGAGAACTCTTCGAACTCGTGATCTGCCGCGGGGCCGATATCGGTTAAATAAGAGAGGTCTTCTTCTTCAGCGGATTCTTCTCCGCCTTCCTCATCCTCATCTTCTTCATCCTCCTCATCTTCTTCATCTTCGTCCTCTTCCTGGGCATATGCCAGAGTCTGAAAACTTAGATTCGAAATAAAGGAATTGGAAGAAACAGAGAGAACGGGGGTCAAATGGCCCAGCAGATAAACAAAAATCAGGCAGAGAAGGGTCTTGAAAAAGGTGCTTTTGATAGGACTTTGAGATGGGTTCATCATCAACAAGAATGAAAGGCGTATATTAAGAAGACAATTGAGTGCATGTTTGCCAACTTGGAAAACCTTAATCCTTCGATACTTTTAACCTGTTTTTGAGGTTGAAAGAATCAAAGAATGTAGAGAAATAACATACGGTTTAGACAAAGTCAAGAACTTTCAAAACCATTGCTAACAAAAGGTTTGCCCTATTTTTTTGGCGCGAAAAAAGGCGGCTTATAGCAAGGGAGATATTAATCTGGACCCTCCTCGTGCAAATCCAGCGGCATGATGAGAAGTGCAAACCCCATGGCCGTACTGAACACAGAGAGCAAACCCACAAATATTTGCGGCCACTCAGACTCAATGCTTTGCACGGACCAGACAAAAAGAAACCCGCCCAGCACCATGAGGGCCAAACCGCCGATTCGGATTTTCCAATTACTCATCATGGGTTCCCATTGTTGCCAGTGCTTTTTTCTTGCGGTCTATGAGTACGAGGTTGCGAATATAGATGATGCTTCCCAAGCTTTGTCCGACAATGAATACGGGGTCCTGTTTGTGGATGGCATAAGTCAAAAGCACGATTGAGCCACCAATACTGCAATACCAGAACGCCAGAGGAATGGTGCTCTCGCCTTTTTTTTCGGAAACAATCCACTGGATAATAAATCGGGCACCAAAAAAGGCCTGCCCTACAAACCCAATGATCAGCCATTGGCTTACGGTCATTCAATCCTCCTTAATAATATCGTAGTTGATCTGTCGACTTTTCATCCAGCGGATAGCCATTAAATCCTGAAAGGAAGAAAGCAGGCGGTTGCGAATATTGTATTTTGATTCCCCATGAAGCCGAGGGTGATGACTGACCTTGACCTGGGTGACTCGGAACCCTTCCATCTTCATCAAAGTGGGGAAAAAACGATGCATTCCTTTATAGAGCTTGATATTGTCGAAGCATTCCCGTCGAAACGCTTTTAAGGAACAACCGGTATCGGCAATTTCCTCTTCACTCAATTTGTTGCGCACCGCATTGCCTATTTTTGAAGAAACCCTTTTGATCCACGGATCATTCCTTTTAAAGCGCCAGCCGCAGACGACATCATACTCCGGCATTTTTTCAAGCAGAAGCGGGATGTCGGCGGGGTTGTTCTGCAAATCGGCATCGAGGGTGACAAAAATCTTTCCCTTTGCCGCTTTGAATCCGGCGGCAAATGCTGCGGACTGTCCATGATTATGGCCGAACTGAATGAGCCGGATATGGGGGTTGTGTTTTTGCATGGATTCGATCAAATGTGCGCTGCCGTCGACACTGCCATCATCAATGAGAATAATTTCATAACTTCGGTTCAGTTTGGATAGCTCTGTCTCCAGCTTGTCCTCAAGGGGAATCAGGCTGTCGCGCTCGTTATAAACGGGAATAATAATGGATAGTTCGGGGTTGGAGTTAGTCATGAAAATTTCAAAAAAAGTGTGGGTTTGATTTTTTCGCCGGTATTCCTGCAAAAACGAGTCATATTAACACGGTCTATGGTTTTCAGAGTGTTTTCCGAAGTACAAAGTGAAAAAGGCAAATCCCCCCAACCCCTGTGGTATTTCTTCCAAAGCTTTCATGCTCGGAACGGGTACTTCGTAGAAGGGGGAGCTTCAATGGACCCCTCTTTTACAAAGTACCCACTTCGGGGCATGAGGCCAAATGAAGGGGACATCACAAGGGGCTGGGGTGATTTAGAATCTGCTAGCTACGATCCTCGAAATACTGATCGAGCAAGAAAGCCTTTTTTTTCTGATACTCCTCTTCGTTAATCAGCCCTGTATCTAAAAGCTTTTGTAGCGTGTTCAGATTTTTCCCCAGTTGGAATTCTTCGTTTTTGGGTGAGTTGTCCGGTTTTGCTGTTGACGAATACCTTTGTTTTGGAAAAGGCAGGTCGATGTCAGCGATGATGCGATTTTTTATGGCCTTTTTAAAACCTCCGGTTTGGAGCCTTTGATAGTTTTGGCCGCGCATTCGCACCAGTTTCCATGTGGGTTTTCGAATTCTTAAGGGATCGTTGGAAAAATTTCGATTGTTGATTTTTAAAAAGTGCCAGTGGATTTTTTTAGCCGTAGCGAAAACCTGGCCCTCGATGAGACCTCCCGCAGATTTAAATTTGAAGTGCAGGTATTTCCCCGGTTTGACCTTTTTAAAGACGGTTGCAAAAAGGGGTGTCAATGTGGCGGCTTCGTCCAAGGAAAATACAGCCTTGGGTTTCCCCTTGGGGGAGACGATATCTTGATGCCAAAGAGAAAGCAGGTGGTTGCGCACCTTTTTTTCCGAAAGACGGATGGGATAACTGAATTCGAGATTTTGCACATCGTCCAGATGGTTGATGCTGCGGAAGGTGACCGTCAGGCCATTCCTGGAAAAACCCCTTTCACCCTTAAATACAGCGCAAGCGCTGATGAAACAGATCAGCAAAAGAGCGAAAGCTTTCAAAATCCAAGGATATCTAGCCGTCATGAAAGTTTTTTCGGGGGGGATAAAATTTTCCGAGTTGAACAACATGCATCTATTTTATTTTACTATGGCTGGCTCAACCTGCAAGAGAAACTTGACACGAGTTCATGTGGCATTGTTTTGGGGGCTAAAACGGGAAGAGCCGGGTCTTGGGCAAAAGCTCAAGACCCGGCCTTATCCATTCGTCAGAACTACAAACTGAATTCCAGTCCTGCCATCATCGCGAAAGGCAGTCCAGGGCGTGGGCCGTGAGGTTGCCGGGATACGATGTATCTGGAATCGGTGATATTTTTAAAATTCGAAAATAGACGAACCTTGTTGTTGATCTGGTAGCCCAGCGTGGCATCGACCACAAACTGCTCGTCGATCTTGCCGAAGCGTTCATCCGCTGTACCTGTCTCCGGGTTGGTATTCAGGTTTCGGTTCGAGCCGTCAGCAAATGCTGCGGATGTATAATTGGCATCGAAATTGACCGAAAACTTTTTATAAATCAGACCCAGGCCAAAGCTGAGAACAAAGTCTGAAATGTACGGGACATCGTTGCCTTTTTTTGCTCCGGCAAATATGGATTCGCTGTCGGAGGAGTTGGCATCTGTCCTGAACGTCGCATCGGTGTAGGTGAATGAAACATAGGTGGGAGTTTGCAAGACCCAGTCTTTGGCCAGCCCGTGGTCATAGTTTGCCTGGAACTCCAGACCCAGACTGCGCACCTTTCCACCATTTACGGTGTCGCCGCTTCCCGTACCCCCGATGGAATCGTTGACAATCAGATTGTCGATATTGGTCAGAAAGAAAATGGCCTCGGTTGCAAACGCCTTGGGAGCGTTTTTATAACGGACGCCTACCTCGTAGCCGACGCTGGTTTCTTCCCGAATCCCATTTTTGATGCCGCTCCTTGGACCTGGGGGAGAGAACCCTCTGTGGATTCCAGTGAACAGGTCGATGTCTTCCCCGCCGGAATCGAACAAGTCATATTTCAAGCTTCCGCCTCCCACGACAACAGCGTAGTCACGGGTACCATTTGCAGACGATATACCTGTGCCAGCGGTGTACTCATCGTAAGATGCCTTGATGTACTCGGTTCGGACACCGGGGGTGAAAGTAAATTTTTTCCATTTGATAGTGTCCTGAACATGCACGGTCGTGGCGTAGGTTTCCTGCAAACGGTCCCCCGCACTGCCTATGCCACCGACCGTGACCGCAGTTATGCCTCCGCTGGCATTCTGGGTGAAGGTCTCGTCCCATTGTTCGCGTCGAACCTGATCATAATGATAACGCACACCCACCTCGATCTTGTGCTGGGTCTCGCCGAATTCGATATTATGAGTCAGGTTGCTCTCGATGCCATAGAGGTAATAGCTACGGTTGTTATTGCGTAGTGCGAAGTTTCCCGCCGCCTCTCCTTTGAGAACAGACAGGTCGCCGCTGGCCAAGGCCGTGCTCAGGTTGTTACCGTTTACTTTGTTGAGTTTTTGCCAGTTTCGACTGAAGGTGTTTCCGTAGGCTGTGGTGACCAGACGTGTGTCCGCATCGATCTCGAGGAAATGGCGAATATAGCTGCGAAAATGCGTGGACTCGATTTCATCGAACCGGGTTGCCGCATATCGGCGCAGGGGGTCACTATTAAAATCACTTGTGCTGATACCCAGATAGGTTTCGTTCGCATCGAGATTGGTGTTTCCGAATTTTACCTCGAAGCGTTGGTACATTGCGGCTTTAGGTTCAAAAAATAGTTTGACCATGGGTTCCTGTTTGCTGAACCCGGTATCAGGCTCCCCCCGGAGGTCCGGGGTATTGGTATCGAGTACCTTGAATCCGTTATTGCTGCGTGTGTAATATTCGATCAGGAAACCCAGTTTACCGGCATCGGTATGCGCGGTATTACCGAAATAGCTGTGATTGCGAGCTTCGTTAAAACTTCCGAAAGATGCTTTTGAATAATATTTTTCGGTTGTGGGGATGGGTGTGGAAAGAAAGTTGATGACACCCCCTGTTGTGTGTGGCCCAAACTTGACCTGACTGGACCCTTTGAGGACTTCGATTCCCGACATCCGACCACTGGAGGGCGAATAATAGGCGGAAGGCGCAGAATAGGGGGCGGGGGCTGTTAACACACCATCCTCCATGATCGTTACCTTCGCGCTACGGGCAGAATCGACACCGCGCAGGGAAATATTGGGAAACAAACCAAAACCATCTTCCTGACGCAAGTTAACACCAGGAACCCGTCGCAACAGGCGGTTTATATCTGCCACGCCATGCTGGCGGATATCCTGCACGTCGAGGTAGGCGGCAGAACCCGCGATATCCTTTATTTTAAACTTGGAGCCGATGATCGCTATCTCCTCCATGAAAACCTGCTCCCGAGTCGGCTCCGCATCATCATCGGTCGAGGAGGATTTTTGCTCCTCATCATCGTCGGCAATTTCTATAATCGTTATGCCCGAGTTCTGGTCGCCACCGTCATCGGCGATTTCTATGATGGTTGTGGTCGGGTTTTGATCTCCACTGGCCGCTATAGAGGGCACCAACAAGAGCAGAGCCCCCAACCCGAATTTTAAGAAACTTGATTTCATCTGACGTTCTCCTTATTTAATATGCCAAGCATTCTTAATTGCTTTAATTACGAATTTGAAAATCATTCTCAATTTAAAGAAAAAGGGGTTCCCTGTCAACCGCTAATTAGTATTGGGTATTATTTTTTCTGGGTCATGTCGACTTTGCCATCGAAATTGCGGTCCAGTTCGGTTTTTACGAGTTTCCCCGAAGAATCGAAATGTTCCCAGCGATCGGCCTTGCCATCGCCGTTGGTATCGTAGTCGGCCTTTTTCAAAGTTTGGTCGTCATAATAAAACTGCCACTGGTCGGGTTTTCCGTCGCCCTTGGTATCGAAGGCCGTGCGATCCAATATTGCATTGCCGCGAAAATAACTCCAGCGGTTGATCTTGCCATTCTGGTTTGAATCGACCTCTATGCGGGCCAGTTGATCCGAAGAATCGTAAAACTGGAGGGTGTCGGCTTTTCCGTCGCCATTTTCATCGATTTCGATATGGGTCAATTTTTCGCTGGTGTTAAAAAATTCCTTCCAATCAAAATTGCTGTCAAACTTGCTTGATTTTTCCACCCGGGAAAGTTTACCGCCGTTGGCATAGTACTGACGATGGTCCATCTTTCCGTCCTTGTTGCGGTCGAATTCAACACGCTCCAGGACTTTTTCGCCTGTAAAATGTTCTATCTGGTCCACCTGGCCGTCAAAATTTCCATCGTATTCGATTTTCACGACTTTTCCCTGGGCACCGACATGTTGCCACTGATCGATTTTGCCGTCAAAATTGGAATCGATTTCATTGACTTCCGCCATGCAGGGCAGGGCGATGGCAAGAAGGACCCACATCATTACGGCTGATATATTCCTGATTCTCATGAGAACTCCACCTCCATCACTGATTAAAAATTTATGCTTTCCCTAACTTTAAATAGAGATCAATTCAACTCAAACCTGAAAGGTAAAATGATCTGCAACGATTGTTCCATCATGCTGTCAGGAAACCCGGAAAAAGGGGCGGCTCTTTTCACAGCGGCCATGGCTTCCCGATTCAGGTTTGGGTAAGGGGTTTTAGTGATCAACTTGATATTACCCACTTCCCCGTTCTTGAAAAGGGTGAACTGGACTTTGAGTCTGCCTTCCCGCCCGGCCTTGCGCGAAGACTCGGGGTATTGCTTGGCCCCTTCGATACGGCGCTTTATCCGGCCGATATAACCCTTTAATGCACCCCTGTCGACAATATTTGGAACTCCTCGGGGAGTGGGTAATGAAAAAGATGCCAGCTTCACTCCGGTTTGTATTGGGGCCACGCGGCCCGAGGTTCCACTGGAAGCCGGTGTGCTGACGGATGCTCGGGCAACCTGTTTGGGTAAGTTTCGCGGTGTGAAGTGGCTCGTCCCCTGAATCATGGCCACTCGGGTGCTTCCTTTTGCGGATGTTGTATTACTGGTAGATGCGAAGGATCGGGGAACACTTGCCCGCCTGCTTATTGTTGGACGCGAACTGTGCATGATCGCCGATTGCCTGACGGGAGTACTTTGCTTTTGAATCGGTTTCGGTGCGGATTTCGGAGCTAAGACAACGGGTCGCAATTGTCTGGTTTGTCGAACGACCGTCCGGGGTTGCGCAACCGGTATAACCTTGGGTTGCAGGCTCGCTACTTTAATTTCCTTACGAACGATCTCTTTGCGCATTTCCACCTTCTTGACCGGGGTTTTTCTTTTGACGAATTCCAGTTTATAGGTTTTTGGCGGTGTGAGATCCTTGTTGATGCTCAACAGAAAACTTCCTGCGCCCATGAAGAACAGCAGATGAACCCCCAAAGAGCCGACTACCGAATATAGGGTGCATTTATCCTGGGTCCTGGTTTTAGCCGGCATTAGGAGCCGGCCCCAGGTTCTGCCTGCCCGGTTGCCAGCATGAAGTCCTCGGCACCGGCTTGTTTGGCAAGAGCGATCACTTTGCCGAAAAGTTCAAACTCAATGTCCTTGTCCGCATAAATGGAAACCACCGTATTTTTTTGTGCATTGATTTTTTTTTCCAGGTGACCGGGCAAAGCATCGAAGGAGATGGCCTTGCCGTCCAGTTGCAGGGAACCTTTCTTGTCAATCGTTAGGGTGAGATACTGCTTGTTACTCTTTTCGGCGGTCTTGGCATCAGGAAGCTCTATTTCCTTGCTGTTTTTGGTCGGAGTGGTGGCGGTCAACATGAAAAAGATCAATAACAGGAACACCACATTGATCATCGGGATCATGTCGAGTTTGAAGGGAGGTTTCTCTTTATGGGCAAATTTGATCATTATTCTAGTATTGAAAAATTTATCGCACCGGCCTCGCGGGAAATATCCAGAACCTGGGCAAACAGGCCATAGTTGACCTTGGGCGCGGCATCAATGACCACCAGTTTGTCTGCCCGGCCCAGCAGTTCTTCGCTCAAAACATCTTTAAGAGAATCGATCTGAATCTGTCGATCATTTAAGAGGAGATTGTTATTTTGGTCGATTTTAACGATGAGATTCTCTTTCTCCTGCTGACGACTCTCTTCGCCCTGCGGAAGGCTGATAGCCAGCCCCTGTCCTTGAACGGCGAAGGTGAGCATGAAAAAAATCAGAAGCAGGAACACCACATCGATCAGCGGTGTCATATCGATCTCGAAGCGTTTTCTGTGCGGGGAAGATAAATCCAGCATAGTCGTTTCTTTTACGCCCTCTGTTGTTCGAGTTGAGCGCCCGGCTTGACGGTACTGTTGCCATTAGCGGAATCCTCCTGCTCTTCATGCAGGTGGTGAACCAAGGACTGTCCGTATTTGCCCAACAGGAAGGAGATAGCCTCCACTTTTCTTTCAAAATAATTGAGCATGATGACAACGGGAATGGCAACGGCAAGGCCCGCCGCAGTGGTCAAAAGGGCTTCCCAAATGCCACCCGCCAGAAGGCTAGGATCTACCTGCCCCTTGTATTGGGCGACCTTGTTGAAGGCTTTCACCATTCCGAGTACTGTTCCGAGCAACCCCATCAGAGGAGAAATGGCGGCAATCACTTCCAGGCCCCGGAGGTTTTTTCTCAGCCCCTGGATTTCTTCCTGACCGCTGACCGTCAACTTCTCTTCCAGTTTCCACAGAGGGTCTTTGCGCGCTTTTAGTCCCACCGCTAACATCCTGGAGACCGGGCCACCGGTGAATTTTTCGGATTCAACGGCGTGCAACGGCTTGTCATCGCACGCGAGATCCTTGATTGCCGCAAGTATATCGTCCGGGTTTTCGTTGCACTTCTTAAAGAAGATCAAGCGCTCAATAATAAGGGCGGCTGAAATGAAGGAGGCCAGGATGATGGGGTACATCATGATGCCCCCTTTTCCCATCAATTCAATGCCGGAGATAAACGTGTCGATCATATTTTTACTCGTTTTATAGGGGGAGGGTTCAACTCCCCTCTTAATATTGAAAATGGTTTTCAATATTATAGGGAAATTTAAGGCTTTATGTCAATCTTTATTGTTTTTCCGCTGTCTTCTTGTTCCTGAAGGGTAAGTAATAGCAGGCAAGCTATTGAGTAATAAGGGTTTTTATGGTTTTCTTTTGGCGGGAACTGGGGTTTTTGGGTATCGCGTTATGCTTGTGCGGCGAGTTGCCCACAGGCACCGAGTATGTCTGTGGCCCGGTTTTTCCGGATGAAGG
>CAZEBI010000020.1:0-25502 GCA_964510355.1 uncultured Nitrospina sp.
GGAGTTGCTCTCAGGTTTAGGGCTGCTACACTGCCTTGTCTGTAACTCGGCAATTTTAAAAGCAAACAGCTCTGTGGGGCATGAAAAAAAATGGGCTTTCGACCTCTGGTAGTCTGGGGTGGGGGGCTTTTTTTTCATCAAAACATTTCCAGTTGCAGGGGTGGGGGTTCTGTTTTTTTTCTTCTGCGGCCCCAGAAATTTTTAATATCGCCGAATTGTTTGTCGGTGATGGCGATGATGCTCACCATTCCCTTTTCTGGGAGCATGGATTTGACTCGTTGTGTGTGAGCTTCGGCGTTTTCTCCGCTGGCACAATGCCGGATATACACCGAGTACTGCATCATATCGAACCCGTTTTTAAGCAGGCCCTTACGGAAGCGAGTATAAGCCTTTTTTGCTTTCGTGTCCTCGGTCGGCAAGTCAAATAATACCATAATCCACATGGCTCTGTACTTACTAAAAACGGTCATAAAAGGGGGTAGTCAATTTTCTTTTGCTCCCCTGCAAAACATCGATAAACAGAGGCTGTCGTGTGGTGCAAGCCGACTGCCAGAGGCCGTGTTTCTTTTTCAAAATGAACATCGGTGGTCAAAACTTTTAACAATTCCTGCTTCATTTCTTTGTCCAGCGTTTCGCAGTCCTCTTCTTGCTCAATGATCTGATAGACAGCCTTGTCAACAAAAGGCCGGTAAGGTTCCATGATATCGTCTGCCAGACAAAAAGCGTTATAACGATTGTGATGGTGGATGCCAAGTGTTGGCAGTAAACCTGAACTCACCAGAGACCGGGCCACCGCCGCCCTCAAAACCATATAACCGTAATTCAACAGGTTGTTAGGGGCTTTGCCAAAACGTTCGCGCCTGAATTGTTTGCCGAATAATCTGGGCCAGTAATAGCGGGCCGCCTGAGCCTCCAGGTTAGAGGGGTCGCCAGCTTTCACGTCTTTTTCAAGTTTTTTTAATCGTGCGGGCTCTCCGCCAATTTTTTCCAGAAACCTTGCCTGATTTTTTATTTTTGTTTGTACGGTTTGTTTCCAGAGAGCTTTTTTTAACGGTACCGAAGCTTCGATCTGTTTCTGGAATCGTTCGGACTGCACGCAATTTGTATCCAAGGGCAAAAGCAGACCGGTCGGGTGGTGGTTTTTCGCTGACAGGATGACTGCGGCGTTGTTGTCGAGTAAAGCCGTCAAACACCCGTGGGTGTAAAGCACCGCCGGGTTGTCAATGATGAGAACCCCTATATCTTCCATCGGTATTTTACCCGCCACAGTTCCGTCTTGCTCAATGATCAGTTGATCGTGCTTGACGCTCAACCTGCTGGGGTTTTCTATAGCTATCGTGCGTTTAATCATTGGCTTTGCGAACCCTCCCCAGACGGTCGATGGTGATTTTTATTCCTTTGAAGCTGTTCGGAACTTTGATCTGCCGACCTATTTCTTTTTCATCTTCATTTTTGAGAACCGATGTGAGGTGATGGCGAAATGTTATATCGCCTGACATTTTTTGCACCCGATAGAGGTGGGGGCTCAATGCCAGGTGGTCCGGGTTTTGCCAGTCGATTTGGTTTTCCTCGATGTCCAGCAACACCAGTTCGTTGATAGCCAGTGAGCAGACAAACTCCTTACCTTCCCCCAGGTTGCGCCGAATAACGGGCTCCTTGTTTTTTAATCGGCGAACGGCTTCGAACAAGGTGCAGGTTTCTCCGCCCTGTTTTGTGTTGTCCTTTTTATCCTGATATTTGTACAGGACGATATGATGGTTTGCACCGGGTTCCACCCCGGTTTTGTTGCGGCTGGGCAACAGAACCATATTGTTGAAAGGCTGGTGAATGCGTACTTTTTTAATGGGGATTTTTTTACCCTTTGTGGATTTCATATAAAGCGGGTTATCTTTAAACGCATTCTTGGGGATCGTGAATTTTTTCTGCTCAGGGTCCACTCCCAGAGAACGTAGCCGTTCTTTGACTATATCGCGTACTGTTGCATCGGCAATTTTTGCCACCATCGCAGGTTGTAAATTTTCAAGGGGTTTTCTGACGGCATACAGGGTCTGACCTTTCTTGTCCTGCTTTTCCAGTTTTCCGTAAAGAGTTTCTTCATGCAGGCCTCCGCGAACGCGCTTGCTGACACGATGCGATACCAATAGTTTTTTGATATGAGGTTCCATATCTTCCCGGAATGTGGGCCAGGGTTTTTCAAATCGTTCACGGGTGGGAGAGCGTTCAAATTTGTTATAACTGCTCAGCTTGTGCAGTATGCCGTTGTTGGTCATGGCGACCACGGCGGCATCGAGGGCGTGATGGCGGTGATCTTCACGGTTTTTCAATTCCGGGCCAGCACCATTTTTGGACAATAGACTGTTGAGTCCCCACAGGTGGCGTAACTCAGCGGTGGCCTGGCCTTTAGTCGCTTTGGTTTTGTATCCCAATATAGACAAAAGCTGTTGCGACATCCTGCTCATATATGCCGTATCGTTCAATTGCCGCGAGATGAAGTCATCGCTGATTTCTTTTTGCTGGAATTTCCTTTGCTTATTGAAGGGCAGAACCTTGATGCGTTGCAGGATTTCTTCGTACTGTTCGGTTCCTTCATAAAATTCGTAGGGGGTCTTATTGCTTTTGCGCGCATTTTCATCGACCCGGCAGAGTGTTTTGTTGGCAAAGGAGTCATCCAGACTGCGAGAATAGGGAATGATATGTTCGATGTCGTATTTCCGGTCATGGAATAAGTCATCAAAACTGATTTTATTTTCTCCGGTATAGGGACAGACCTGCTTGCACTCTTTCCAAAGTTTGTACTTTAAAATGGTGTCGTGATTGACGGAAACATTTCTAGCCTCAAGTTCCTTGCCGATTTCCTGATGCAGTTCTTTTCTTTCCAGGTTTTCAAAGTGGATTTTCCGGCGTTTTTTTGCGGGTAGTTTCAGGTCGCGCACCAGTTCAACCCGGATTTCTCCTGGCTTGCCAAAGGTTTGTTCTATTTTTTTCACCAATCTTGCGACTTCATGCAGGGTTTGCGACACAATAGGGTTGCGAAATTTATCCATGAAATCTTCAAAACTTTCATAGTCTTCCTGGGTTTTGTACTTGGCCTTTTCTTTGGCGTCCGCCAGGTTAAAACCCTCTTCAAGAAAAGGGATGAGTTTGCGAATGGCTTTTTTTGAGAAGTGAGCGCAACCCTGCTCAAAACTGGTTTTTCGTGCCAGTTTTTCGGCTTGTTCTTGAGTCAGGCTCCATTTTTCCTGAGCGTAGTTTTCCAGCCAGTCCGGGTCATCAGCCTGGAACACCACTTGTTGAATGAGGTCTCTTTCTTCTAATGGTTTGTCCCACCAGGTTTTGCCAAAGACTCTTGATAAACGGGTTCCCGACCGGTTTCCTATTAAACTTTTTTCCCCACCTTGCTCAAGGTTGCACTGGGTTTCTTTTGGAAGCTCTAACAGTTTTTTTATTTCGTCAAAGGTTCTTTTTTCTTTTTTCCATAACACCTCAATGAGTTTTTCGCGTTTGGCTTTGACATCAGGCGTAAACTCTTCATGCACATTTTTATTTTTATTGAACTCACGGCTAAACGTGTAGACCACTCCATCCGGGTCGGTGAGCTCCAGCCGATTGACTTGCTCCAAAATTCGATACCGCTGAAAATCAAGACTGTTTTTGTGGCAACGTCTTTTTTCCGGTTCCAGTGAACATTTACCGATCAGGTGGGCAACCGATTTTAAAGGACGCTGGTGGAAAATGGTTTCATCTTTGATGATTTTTTTTATGGCATCTGTAAGCTCGGGGTGGAACTCGCTTTGCTTATCCCAGAGCATATCGAACTCCTGACTGTACATGGCGCGCAGGGTGTATCGGCCGCGCAGTCGCTCTTCCATCGGGTTTTTATTTGCCAGATATTCCCCCAATGTGCGGCTCTTTGAGTCATCCATCTTTTTTTGCAGTTCGTTGGTGGACTCGGTGATTTTGTTGTCATCAGCTTGCCCGGATTTAAGGCTACTTTTGAATCCCCGGCGCTGGTTGAGGTGGTAGAGGGTGCGGCCCAGTTCCAGCTTGCTGAGTTCTTTGTCCAGTCCTTTTTTGCGCAGGGGGTAAGGGCTCATGGCATGGAACTCGGCTTCTTTACTTTGATGTTCCGGGAACATTTTCAAAGTACGCAACAGATTTTTCAGCTTATCCCTGCGCTGGACCTTGCGGGCATACTGCCTGCGGGACTGGCGAGCTAATCTTCGGCTCTCGTTTTTGGAAGCTTCTTTGCCCTGATTATAATTATTGACCCCTTCCGGGAATATCCGGCTCCCGAGGCCCAGAATCTTCTGGTTTGTTTTGTCAATGCAGGCCCAGCCGATAGAACTGGGGCCTAAATCGAAGCCGAGGATATAAGTCATTGTCAACTCCTTGTTTCTTTTGGGGAAATTTTCGGTTATTCTAATATTTTCTTGACAAAATGTCCAAATTCTTTATAATCATCTCCGTGTAGCAGACCTATGCTTGAGAGCTTCCCACAATAAAGGAAAATTCTCCAGGACACCTCAATTTCGATTGAGACCACGCCCCTACTTCTGGTAGGGGCATTTTTTTTGAAAAAAATGAGACGTATGAAAATTAAGCCTTTGGGTATGCGAGTTGGTTTGAATGGGCTACGTGGCATCACGGAGCCTGAGAGGGTATGTAGCCCTTGATTTCCGGGTTTATCGGGCTCTGTGGTTCTGGTATGCGTTATTGTGGCAGGCCCCGTAATAACAAGACCCTTGATGGTCAATCACCCCAGCCCTCTTTAAAAAAGAGGGTGCAAAAAACAACCCCCTAGGTCCCCCTTGTCAGGGGGAATATTAAGCCGTTTTCCGAATCTGTGTTCATCGGTGTCCATCTGTGGTTAAATTTAGCTGGATTGCTTCGTCACGTTGTTCCTCGCAAAGACAATATCCCTGGTGGTAAATTTTATTTTTTTGCCCTTTCCATCCGGGCGATAAGTTTGGAAGCTGAAACGTCTAGGGCATTACAAATTTTTATCAGGGTGTCCAGAGTGGGAGACTTTTTATTGTTTTCAAGGAGGCTAATATAGGTGGGGTGAACATTGGCTAAACCCGCCAATGCTTCTTGGGTCAATTTTGCTTTTTTTCTAGCCTTTTTTAGTTCATTTCCTAGCATAAGCTGGAGAATAAAAGAGACTCCTCGAACAGTCCATAGACTATAGTCTAAGTTTGTGGTAGGGTGTTTTGAGAGTAACCGGAGAAGGTGATGGGAGATACAAGGGGAAAGCTTAAATTCGCAGGGATGGGAATGCGGATTCGTATATGGAGGAGAGGGCAGGGCATGAAGGCGAAAGAACTGGCCCGAAAACTCGAAATTTCCGGGGGTAGTTTGTCGGAGATTGAAACCGGGAAAACCCTGCCATCGGCCTCGACTCTGGCCTCCATTCATCAGAACACCGACCTGAATGTGGGTTATGTTTTAACCGGAGAGATTGCAGACGGGAAACCGGGTCGTAAACGGGTTCTCATGGTGGAGGTTGATGCCGATGTCGATCTTATGATTTTGAAAAGGAAAAAATATTCCTGAACAAATAAAAGTCTTTGCGTTCGAATAAATAGCCCCTGCCTCGGTAGGGGCATTTTTTTGTCTTGCGCCAGGGCAGACTCAACCCCCCCCTAACCCGGATATTGCGCGAGAGTTTCTAAATCACCCCAGCCCCCGTGATATTTCTTCACTTGTCTCGTGCCCCGAAGCGGGTACTTTGTAAAAGAGGGGTCCATTGAAGCTCCCCCGAAGTACCCGCTTCGGGGCATGAAAGCCTAGGAGGGAGTATCACAGGGGTTGGGGGGATTTGCCTTTTTGTGTGACGGATCAAGGACTTTTTGAGCCGAGCTATCCTGTTGTTAGCCCGATAAAGTTATTGCCCGCTGGGTCCAGCGTCACGCTGGTGGTTAGTGGGTGAACAATTCTCCTGAGTCTATGAGGTGTTGTTTTCCGTCGGGGGTTTGCAGGATGAGTTTGCCTTGTGGGTTGAGGCCGATGGCTTTGCCGGTTTGGCTTCTGCCTTTTTGTTGGATGGTCACGGTTTTGCCGAATTGGTCTGAGTTCTCGGTCCATTTGCGGATGAGGTTTTCTCGGTTTCCCGATAGAAATTCTTTGTATTCGTGGTCGAGGTTTTTCAGGAGGCTCAGAGCCAGGTCGTTGCGGTTTGTGGTTTTTCCGGTTTCCAGTTTTAAGGAGGTGGCGATGTTTTTGATATCTTCGGGGAAATGGGTGTGGTTGAGGTTTATTCCTATTCCCACTATGACGATCGGGTGAGTGCCCGGTCTTACGATGCATTCACATAAAATTCCGGCAATTTTTTTGCCATTTACCAGGATGTCGTTGGGCCATTTGAGTTTTGCCTGTTGCCCGATGGTGGCCACGGTTGCGACCCCTGCCATTAAAGTGATGCAGGCCAGGTTTTCGAGGGGCAAGTCGGGCTTTAATAGTGTAGAAATATAGAGCCCGGTTGCGGGTTCTGAGTGCCAGGATCGCCCCAGTCGGCCCCGTCCATGGGTCTGCTGGTCGGCAATGACAACGGCCCCTTCCGCAAGGTTTCCAGCCAAACCGCGCCTGATTTCCTCATTGGTCGAGTCGATTTCGGGGAAAAATCGCAGGGGATGGCCGATTTTTCCCGATGCAAGCTTTTGCTCAAGGGCTTTGATATCAATGTCGGCAGGAGAAGCCAGCAGGGCACCTGGGAGGTAAAGATTTATATTATGGGCCGTGCTATTGTAGGGTAAAATACCAAAAAATGATTGAAATATTGTCCAAATATTGCTAAAAAGCATATTCCAAACTGGGCTTTACTAGGAACCGAAACCTTTTGAGAGGAGAGGGCTGGATGAAAAAGTTGGTAGTTTCACTTATATGGATTTCGTTGGTATTGGTTTTGTCTTCCTGTACGATGGAATCAAAGTACAATAGCGAAGGTCACCAGTACGCACCTGAAGGCGTTGAGAAGAAACATTAATCGGTTTTTTTTCAGCAATCTGAAGGGTATTTTTTTGGTGGGGGACACTCGGGTTCCCCACCTTTTTTGCTTTCTGTATTCCCCTACCTTTTTTCCCTCCTGCATTTTTCGGTCGTCTACGGCTAATCGCTTGACAGGTTCTGCAACGTCAATGCTACAATAGACACCTTTATAAATCCGTTTGTTTTGCAATTAACGAGAGAACAGTTTATGGCGGAAGATATGTCTGTAACGGTAGAGGAAGTACGTGATGCTCAGGAGGGCCTGAAAAATGGCGTTACTTTGCATGAAAAGAAAGATTACAAAGAGGCTATTGAGGAATTCAAAAAATCCGCGAAGATCCACCCTTTTGACTCAAAACATGTTGATGAATTGGGCGTGCGGTTGAAATCGGGCAGTTATAAACTTCAGCAGGAAAGCATCGCTTATATGGGTTGTGCTGCAGTTCACCTCAACCGACTTATCCAGGATCTTCAAGAAGGGCAAAGGCAGGAGGTGCCGGTGGATGAATCGTTAATGCAGGCATTTAAGGACTGGTAATGAGTGTTCAAAATCAGGAGTTTCTCCGGGGGGTAATGCGCAAAGAGATCAAGGACCGCAAAATACCCATAAGCCTTGGAAAAACCTGCCCCGTCAAATGTGCGTTTTGCTACGAGATGGATATTAGCTACCGCCAGACCTTTGATATGCCCCTCACCACACAAGAAGACTGGGAGTTCATTTTAAATGAAATCCAGGCTTTCCCGACCCGGGCGACGGAATCGTGGGTTCTGGGAGGCAACGAGTATATGGAATGGACGGATCTTGCTCTGCATCCTAAGGTGATGGACTGGATCGAAGAGTTTCTGGAAATGACGGATAAAAACATCATCATGTTTTCGGTGGGTTATTTTGACCCAAAAAGGCTGCATCGTCTGGTAGAAAAATATCCCGGTCGTATCAACTTTGAACTTTCAGTGATCACGCTGGGGTCTTATCGCAAGCCATTGATGGCGAAAGGGCCTTCGGTCAACCAGGTTCTGGAGGTGCTGGATGGTCCGGCGGTGACTTCCGCCAATTTTTATTCTTTTGGTCCTGGCACCATGTCGGAAGATGCGAGGACCATCTCAAAGATTAACAAAAACTGCCTGTTATGGATGGGGTGCCTGACACCTTTGAAATACATCGATGAGAAAACCACGGCTTTGATGCGGCAGGGCAAGCGCTACCTCGCCGAGGAGTCGCAAAAAATTTATGATATGAATCTGCCCAATATCCAGATGATCCATACCGAATCGGATATCACGGCTTTTCTGAACCGCAATAAAATCATCAAGACTTTTGACGCTTGTGAATTGGAAAAAAGGGATTGGATTGTGATGGCAGGCAATGTATACCGGGTTTTGAGCATGCTTCGTCCGGGCCGGGCCCGTTTTCTTTATGTCCCCAACGAAACTCTGGGAGGCGACTCCAATTGCACGACATTGCTCACTTTCAGCGATGTTGCCAAAAGAATCACTTACCAGAAAGTGGTGCACCTTCCGCGTGTGATTATGGAGAAATCTTCCAATGATGAGCGGGATATATCAGGAGTTTCATTTGATGACTTTAAAGAGCGTTTTCCGCGAGTGCGCTTCAAGGTGCTCTACAAGGTGAATTCGGCACTTTCAAATAAAAAACTGTATGAAAAAGGCTATTTAAAAAATTATGTTGAAGATTATCTGCGCAATCCGCTGTCGAAAAAATTTGAGAGCGTTGCCCACCCTCACTAGGCGTGAGGCCAGTACTGCATTGCCCATGAGGCGAGCAACACCATCAAGCGCGATGCCCTAATGATTTCCCCCTGACAAGGGGGGGGGTGTATAAGTCGGCAGTCTTATTTGAGGAACGAAGAGTTGTCATTTGAAAAGGAGGAAGGGTATGCAGTATCAGCTTAAAGTTTTTTTCGTGGACAATCAGGAACTGATTCTTGATACAACACAGAAACATGGTTTCAGTGATGATTTGGAATTGTTTGAGGTCACGACTGCCGAGGAAATTTTTGTGATTCCCCTCAAGCAGATTAAATATATATCCTGCGACGCTAAAATTTTCCAGAAATAATAGGTGTGAAAAACCAGGCTTAAGCCTGGGGCGGAATTTTTTTAAAAGCGCACGCGGGCTCTTTTCATCCACACAGATTGATCAAACTTCCCCTGATAGTATTTTTCAAAAAGAACTTCGTTGAGTGTCAACACTTCCCCATCAACGATATCTTTCTCTTTTAGAGAAGACTTTTCTTCCTTTTCCTGAGACCTTTCTGACGTCAAAGCTCTGGGTTCCAGCTTATAGGCACCGGAGGGTTTTTCCTCGATCATTTGATGCAGTTCATCCAGGCTCAAAAACAGGTTCAGAACAGCTTTGTCGTTCATATGACCCTGGTCCTTGAATCGCGCAAGAATATCCTGCACTTCTTTTGATGCCACAATGGCCTGTAAAATGGCATCATTTAAGCTCTCGTACTCCTGATCTAAAAATTCATCGGAACCCATAACATTTTCTCCACGTATATTAAATGGTATTGGTTGGTAGTATTTGCAAACTCGATGCCATTCTTCTTCCCCGGTTGAAAATAATTTAATCATTTTAATTCAATGGTTTACGTATGGTTCTGTGGCGTCAAAATGGTTGCTTCAAATTGAAACCATAGCTTTTGATGCAGTTGTGTTGGATTTTTGACGATCATGCTATGAAAATCATCAGGCTTTTCATTTCGCACTCGCCAGTTTATCCCAAGAGTGATAATATCTTTTGATACCCGTCTTAGGTGAATGGAGTCCGGTAGGCTTGTATTGGCAGGCTGTCGAGCTTATTATGAATATAAATGTAAAATTTGAGGGTTTGCATGTCAGTCTTGGCAAAGAATCTGAAAATGATTCGTAGGGAGTTGGGTTGCACCCAATCTGTCATGTCGGAAATTCTGAAGGTGGGTTTTCGTACTTTTGTTCGTTATGAAGCGGGAGAAAGAGATGCTCCTGTCGCGGTGCTGGTTAAGATTGCCCGACTGGGAAACATATCTCTGGAGCAATTATTGACGGCTGAAGTGGGTAAAAATGATATTGCTCCCCTACGGAAAATAAGCAAAGGTTTATCCTCTACAGAGGTGAGTGAGGTTAATTTTAAGGAAGGTTTGGTGGTTTTCAATAATCCTTCCCGGCACGAGCTCATCACTACAGATGATAATGAAAGAAAGATATTAACGCTTTTTAGAAAGATGTCCCCCCACTTTCAGAAGGATTGTTTGTCCAACCTGGGGCAACTCGTGGAATCGGGGAAAGCTAAATTACCGGATAAAGCTCAGAAGGGCCAATCTGGCGGGGCAAAAAAGTTGAGAGCCCCGGAAAAACCTACCCCAGCGCATAGTGCCCAAACCAAACGAAAACCCGGCAGAAAAAAGCTTGATAAAAAAGCTTTGCAAGAAAAGATAGACAAGCTTAAAATGCTTACCCGTAGCATTAATAAAACCACGGTGCGATAGAGATAATATTAAGTGAAATTTGCCGGTGTCAGAAAACCATGGCACGGTGTGGCCGGGTTGATCGTTCTTTCCGCATTCCTTTCCCTTGAGTTTTATACCAACCTGTTTGAAAAAAGCGTCGGTTATTACTTAAAGTGGCAAAACCACAAAAGGCCTCAATTAGGCAGGATGTGGGAACGGGACCGACAAGCCCTGGTAGCACAAGCCAAGATAAAATCCATTCGATCTTCCCTGGACCTTCAGGAAGAAACGACTCTGGGAATCACTTCCTTCAAACATTTGTTTGAAGGGTTATCCCCTGGGTTTCCCTTGGCAATTTCCCGGGAAAAGTTTCTTCAACTCTATTATGATTTTCCCGGGCAGTGGTCGGAGCATATCATTTCCTCTTATGACCTGATTGACCTGGACTCAAGGAAAAACTGGGACCGGGTTTTCCTGAAACGGTTTGGCCCCTGGATCACTCTGCAATTCATTGACCGCCAAAACCTTCCCCTGCATGAATTGTTTTTATCTGTCGATACATTGTCTGAGGTGCAGGCAACACGTACGGTTAAACGGGGAACCTTGGAAGATGCGGGTTTTCCTGAAAACCGGATTTTCCCGATTTCCGAATTCCTTCCTGTTTTAAAATCTCTGGATGCCGCCACCCAGAAAGCGGTTTTTCCCGAGCCGCGCTGGTTTTTGGGGAAAAATTATCATGTCAAGCGTGTGGGTATTTCGGATTTGCGCGAACCTGCCGAGCATTTGCTGTTGGGAGTTGAATACGACACGGATTATTATACGGGAGTGCTTTTAATTCCTGTGGCAGTGGAACTGGCCAATAATATGATGTCGCAAATTGAAAAAGCGGATCTTTCTGATTTGAACTCTACACCTGGAGCATCAGCGGGAGAGAGTCCTTGATAGGCCGTTTACTCCATACCCTGAATCTGCTTTTGATAACCATTATTCTTCTTGCCATGCTGGTTGTGTCCGGCCTTTATTTCTGGTTGAACCAGGGCTTGCCCCAGCTTCCGCAAAACCTGCAACATATCAACCTGAGTCTTCCCACCGAAATCTATTCCTCGGATGGCGAGCGTATTAAGATTCTCGGTGAGAGGCACCCCATTGTTCTTGAGGATATTTCACCTTTTTTCACAAAGGCCATTATTGCCGTTGAAGATTCCCGGTTTTACCGCCATAGCGGAATAGACCACAGAGGATTGGTGCGTGCGCTGTGGACCAACCTTCGTGAAAAAAGGATTGCCCAGGGGGGGAGCACGATCACCCAGCAACTTTCCAAAAACCTGTTTTTCTCTTTTGAAAAAAGCTGGATGCGTAAAATCAAGGAGCTTTTGATTGCCTTCCAGCTTGAGGCGACTTTCAACAAAAATCAGATCCTTGAAGCCTATTGCAACCAGATATATTTTGGTAGCGGTGCTTATGGTGTGGAGGAGGCGGCACAGGTTTATTTCAGAAAACGTGCCAAAGACCTGACTTTGCTGCAAGCGGCTCTGCTCGCGGGTCTCCCCAATTCACCCAATAATGCTAATCCCTTCGCGCATTATGAAAGGGCGATGAAAAGGACACAGTATGTGCTGAGTCGAATGGTCTCGGAAAATCTCGTTACCGTTGACGAGAGCGAATTGGCTTTGCAGTCCGATATAGACTTGGTGAGCCCCCGGGTGGAATCTGACCCCAACCTTTATTTTGTCAACCAGGTGCTGGAACAAATTGAAAGAGATTATGGTAAAGAATTTGTGCATTTTGGCGGATTAAAAATTCTCACCACTTTGGACACGCGTTATCAGCAAGCGGCTTTTAAGGGTGCTCGCAATCATTTGGAGGCTTTGGAGAACAAGATTGGAAAGAAATCGAAGCCCCTTCAGGTGGCATTAGTGGCCATTGAGAATAAAAGTGGCGCGGTGCGGGCCATGCTTGGGGGCAGGGACTACTCGTACAGCCAGTTCAACCGGGCGGTATCGAACAATCGTCTTCCCGGTTCTTCCTTTAAGCCGTTTGTATATTTTACTGCCATGAAAGAGTTGGGTTATTCCCCTGCTACAGTGGTGGTGGATGAGCCACTGACCATTGATATCCCCGGTAGCACACCTTGGAGTCCGAAGAATTTTGATGAAGAGTTTGCCGGCGATATTGTTCTAAAAAAAGCTCTGATGAAATCCATTAATATTATTTCCGCAAAACTGATGCATGAAGTCGGGCCGGAAAAAGTGATTCGCACGGCGCGACAATTTGGTATCAAAAGCCCGTTGGGCAAAAACCTTTCGCTTGCGTTGGGAACCTCCGGCATATCCCCCTATGAAATAGCATCGGCCTATAGCGTTATTGCCAACCTTGGAATTTATAATGAACCTTATTTGATTCAGCGTATCGAGGATTTTCAGGGAAACCGGCTTTATGAACATTATTATCAGGGTGTGCAACAGTTTTTACCCGATTCCCTTTTTCCGCTCCTGAACATGATGCAGGGAGTGGTAGACAGGGGAACCGGTCGGATTGTGAGACGGATGGGTTTTAAGCACCCGGCCGGAGGTAAAACGGGAACCACCAATGATTTTAAGGATGCCTGGTTCAATGGTTTCACCAAAGATATTTCGGCTTCGGTCTGGGTGGGTTTCGATAACAATGAACCTATGAAGAGTAAATCCGGCAAAGGTCTGACCGGAGCCAGTGCCGCTGCGCCCATCTGGGTGTTTTTTATGCAGAAGGTGCTGGAAGGAAAAAGCCCGGTGAACTTTCCTGTTCCGGAAAAAATCAAGTTTGCCACAGTGGATGTGCAGACGGGTTACCTCGCTGATGAATTTTCCCTGGAAACTTTGCAGGTTGCAGTTAAAGAAGATGTGGATCTTTTAGCACCGCCTGAAGAACAGGATGAAACGGAGCTTCTTCCGGACCCTGAACCCGTAAACCCGTCTTTGGATTCCACAAGCCCTGAAAAAATAAATGCAAACCCTTAAATTTTATCTGGCCCGAAGTGCCGTTTCGTTAACCCTGATTTTTGTGTTGGGTTATGCTGTGCTGTTTTTTCTGCACGAGGTGGCGCTCCCAAACGTCCTGTTTGATGATGTGGCGATCCAATGGGCCATTGCCCTCGTCTGCCTGTTCTTTGGTTTCATCGCATATGGAATGGTGGGGGAACAACGTTATTTTAACGCCCTGCATTTCCTTAAAAAGGTTTCCCCCCAGTCGGACCCAAAGGATATTAAGAGCCAGTTTGAAAATCTCCTGAGTTTTACTTATGCCTCTTATTTTTTACCGGAAACGGGAAAGCGGTACAGGGTCATTGGCGTTCTGCTCTATGCGGACTACCTGTTGTCTATTGGGGATGAAACTCCTAGAGCCTTGAATATTTATGTGCAGGCTTTCTTGCAGAGCCCCAAAGATTCGCGTTTTCGCAAACCTCTGCTGGCAATTTTAAATCAGGGCCGGGAACTCACCCCTGAGGAAATGGACTTGCTCCTTATCCTGGTTCAGCAGGAAGAATTTCATGACCCGACTTTGACCCATTACCTGTCCAGCCTGTTTCTAAAAGCCGGGCAATGGTCTGGAAAAGTCGAACCGCTGTTCTTGAGCGCATTGGAAGATGGGAGTGCGCTTTCCGGTGATATTATCCGGTTTGCCTTGCCTGTTTACCTGGCCCACAAAAGAACGGATGAACTGGCTTTGCGGTTTTATCTGTTCGCGTTGACACACTCGGTTAAAGAGGAAGAAGAAATTAAAAACTATCTTGCCCACAGTTTTTGTGAGGGAAACCTTGCCGGGGTTGCGCCGGACCTGCACCGAAAATGCGGAGAAGTTCTTCGAAGTCTGGGCTCTGATCAACAAGAGGAGATTAAAAGACAGTCTGAAAAAAATCAGATCGCGACTAAATTGAAAAAGGTGAAACTGTTTCGCCCCGAAGACCTTCAGGATCTCAAACGCCTGAAAGTGGAGATGGGGCTGGTTGCAAGCCGAATGACGGTTGTAGGGAGGGGAGGCCGTTGGCTGGCTTGCAAAATTTTAAGCGGACTTAAATGGATGCTCCTTCGGGGTCTTGACGGGCTCATCCGGTTCGGGGATTTTCCCTTAAGAGCTAAACTGATTAGTTTTGCGGTGCTTTCTGTCTCTATCATGCTGGTTCTGAGTTTCAGTGAAGTGACTTTGAAAAACAGGATTCCTTCTTTAACAGCTCTACCGACAGCAAAATCTTCACAAACAAAAAAGGACGACAGGGTCTTCACCATTCAAATAGCTGCGGTTATTTCGGCCAAACAAGCGGATAAGATGATCCGAAATCTTAAAAAGAAAAAGGTTGAAGGCCTCTATGTCGTGAAAGCCAAGCGAAGATCAGGAGGGCATTGGTACAAAATCAGGACAGGAAAATTTCCCTCCAAGGGCCAGGCTAGCGCCTACGCAAACCGGTTGGTGGACTCAAAATCCATTAAAAACTATTTTGTGATTTCACTGCCGAAAAATTGAGATTTCCCTTTTTTGCTGTGGGGTTCGCCTGCTATTGCATGAGGCAGGTTTGTCTCCCCGTTCATAGGGACTCAAGCCCGATCATCTGAGGGGTTGGAGCAAAAAGGGAGGGTTGGCTTGTGAAGCAAAGCCCACACCCCTCCTGGCCTCCCCTCATGAGAGGGGAGGATATGTTGAGAAAGGCTACTTTCGCTGGTGGCAGATGGCAATGACCTGTCAAGCCGAGACAATTCTTTGTTCGCAGCTAGAGCTATTGTTCATTGAGTCCAGCGTCACGCTGGTGGCGACCGTAGCGGTCTTCGTAGCGTGAGATATCGGCTTCATCGAGGATATGGCCGAACTGGATTTCAATAATTATAAGCAGGTCGGAGCTGCAGTTTTCCAGCCGGTGTCTGGTATTTTTGGGGATGGTGATGGAGTCATGGCTTTTTAATTGCAGGGTTTCTTTGTCCAGCACTACTTGCGCTGAACCTGAGACAACGGTCCAGTGTTCACTGCGGTGTTGGTGAGATTGCAGGCTGAGTGCCTCGCCGGGAAAAACTTCGATACGCTTTAGCAAATAAGTAGGGCCTGAGTCCAATACGGTGTAGGAACCCCAGGGTTTTTTGACGGTGGCGGCCCGCTTTCCTTCAGGGTGGCCGTTTTCATTGAGAGTCTCCACCAGCTTTTTTATATCCTGGGAACGTTCCTTGGCGCAGACCAAAAGGGCATCGGGGGTGTCCACTACCAGCGTGTCTTTTAACCCCAATACAGCGATGAGCCGATTCTGCCCTTGGACTATGGAGTTGCTGCAATCGAGGGCCAGAACATTTCCGCTGATGACATTGCCCGCAGAGTCCTTTTCGGACACATCGTCCAAAGCGTTCCAGGCACCGACATCGTTCCAGCCAATATTGGCCGGTATGAAGACTACTTTGGATGATTTTTCCATGAGCGCATAGTCGATAGAAAGGCTGGGCAGGGAAGAAAAAAGGCCACGGCCTTTTTCGTTCAGTTCCAGATAGTCGGGTTCTCCGTTCGAACTTTGCAGGCAAGCCACGATGGCTTCAAGTTGGCAATAGATGTTTTCTGTATGCTGGTGTAATTCTTCAAGAAGGGTGGATGCCCTCCAGACGAAGACTCCGCAATTCCAATAATAACCGCCTTGTTTGAAATATTGTTCAGCTGTAGAGCTGTCGGGCTTTTCGACAAAGCGTTCTACCTGGTAAGCGTCTTTTTCTATTTCAGAACCCTGTTGCAAATAACCAAACCCGGTTTCGGGACGGGTGGGAGGGATGCCGAGAGTGACCAGATAACCCCTTTGAGCCAGCGTTTCTGCTTTTTGAAGTATTTTGATAAAATGCTCAGGGTTCGCTATAACATGGTCAGCGGGAAAAACACCCATGACTGCATCGGGGTCTTTGTCGACCAGCAATCGCGCCATCAGACCGATTGCCAATGCGGTATTTCTGCTACTGGGTTCTGCTATGAGATGATCGGGGAAAAATCCGTAGGTATCCAACTGGCGCAGGGTTTCGATCGCATGTTGATGGTTGGTGGCCAGGTACAATTTTTCAAGGGGAATCAATGGCAACAGGCGCTGAACCGTGTTTTGAACCATGGTTCCAGAGCCCACAATATTCTGCAATTGTTTTGGGCTTTGTTCGCGGCTTTTGGGCCAAAAGCGGGTGCCGCTTCCTCCGGCCAATATAACTCCGTACATATTATGAGGGTCTTTCGTTTTGATCGTTCAGGTAATTTTTGAGCGGGTTTCTGAGCGAGGCTTTGAGAGGGTCTCAAGGACTGAACTGATTTTTTTTTGATAATTTTTCCCACCCAAACCCGCACCCATTCTAGCTAAAAAGGCATCAAAGGACTAGGAAAATAACCTGGACTGAAAAAGGATTCATGTTGGAAAATTTAAAAGCATTCTGGCCTTATATCTCCAAATACCGCAAGCAAATGGTACTAGGTATTGTGGCTTTGGTCGTCACAGATTCCATGACGCTGGTTGTGCCCTGGTTGATAAAAGAGTTTATTGATGTTTTGCCGGGAAAACCTTCTTCAGGGATTCTTTTAAACTATATATTCCTCCTTTTAGGGGTCTCTTTGTTGCTTGTTGCGGGGCGTTATGGCTGGCGGATGTATATGTTTGGCTCTTCCAGAAAAATCGAATTCGACATCCTGAACCAGTTGTTCCAGCATCTTTTGACTTTGGACCGGGCCTGGTATCTGCGACAAAAGACCGGGGACCTCATGTCGCGCGCCACGAATGATTTGCGGGCGGTGCGAGAATTTTTCGGCCTCGGGGTGTTGATTCTCATTGACGCGGTTTTTGTCATTTTTGCCGCCGTGACCATGATGAGCTGGATCAATTTTGATTTGATGCTTAAAGTTTTTCTGCCCCTGCCCATTATTTCATTTTTGTTTTTTTATTTTGTTAAGGAAATCGGCAAGCGCCATAAAGCGGTGCAGGAACATCTGGCTCTGATAACAGGACAGGTGCAGGAAAACCTTGCCGGAATCCGGGTGCTTCATTCATTTGTTCAGGAAGAAAATGAAAAAACAAAATTTGCGCAACTCAATAACGAATACATCAAAAAAAATCTGGCTGTAACCCGAATGTTCGGGATTTTCACTCCCACCATGGTGTTTATTATGGGCGTGGCGGCGATGATTTCGCTGTGGATGGGAGGCAAGGCGGTGATAGCCGGTTCCATGACGCTGGGATCGTTTGTCGCGTTCAATGGTTATTTAATGCTTCTTTCATGGCCGATGATGGGAATCGGATATGTTTTTAACCTCACCCATAAAGGGATGGCGGCCATGGGTCGCATCCAATATATTTTTGCTGCCCAGCCTGAAATAAAACCGGAGCCGGAAGGAGTTTCCCAGGAGATGGGTGATATCGAGTTTCGTGAGCTTAGTTTTTCCTATCCGGGTGAAGAGACACCGAGTTTGCAGGAGGTCGATATTAAAATTCCCCGAGGCCAGACTCTCGGGGTGGTGGGTGTGATCGGTGCAGGAAAAACCACTCTGGCGCAACTGCTTTTACGTTTTTATGATGCGACATCCGGTGTCTTATTGGTAGGAGGTCGTTCCATAAAAGAAATTCCTTTGCAAAATTTACGCGACTGCATAGGTTATGTGAGCCAGGAACCCTTTTTATTATCAACATCCATTCGCGACAATATCGCGCTGGGAAGGGTGTCTGCCACAGACCAGGAACTGGAGGAAATTGTACGGATTGCCGGGTTGAGTAAAGATATAGAACGCTTCCCGGAACAGTTGGATACATTGATCGGAGAGCGCGGAGTTTCCCTGTCGGGAGGCCAGAGGCAACGGGTTGCGCTGGCTCGTGCCCTGATCAAGAAACCCGAAATTCTGATTCTGGATGACGCATTCTCAAGCCTGGACTCTGAGACCGAAGAAGAAATTTTAAAGAATATACAGGGCCAGCTTCGCCAAACCACCACCTTGATTATTTCCCATAGGATATCGGCTGTCCGGGGTGCGGACCGGATCATCGTAATGGATGCAGGGCAGATCATCGAACAGGGAAGCCATGGTTCGCTGGTCAGGGCGGGAGGAGTCTATGCCAACCTGTTTAAGAACCAGTTGCTGGCCAAGGAAATGGAGATATTTCTTTGATGGCGGAAAATCACAGGTATCTCGACTGGGTTTTATTCAAGCGGGTGCTGGTTTACCTCAAACCTTATAGCCGCTGGGTGGTGCTTGCCATATTGCTGCTTCTGGGTGTTTCTTTGCTCAATCTGGCGGGCCCCTATCTTACCAAGATCGTCATTGATGACTATATACAGGTTTCTGACCATAAGGGTTTGGATGTTATCGCGGGCCTGTATCTGCTCGTATTGATCGTCTCCTTCATATTCCAGTTTTTTCAGAACTATTTAATGCAGTACATCGGTCAGAAAGTCATGTTTGACCTGCGTTCACAGGTGTTCGCCCATCTCCATAAAATGTCATTTTCCTATTTTGACAAGAACCCGATCGGGAAAATGATAACCCGGGTGGTGAACGATGTTGAAGTCCTCAATGAAATGTTGACTTCCGGGCTCATCCTTATTTTCAGCGACCTGTTCACATTGGCCGGTATATTTGCTGTCATGCTTTATCTGGATTGGCGGCTGACGCTGGTGGTCTGCCTGGTTTTTCCGGTGCTCGCGGGTGTTACCCGGCTATACCGGGTTCGGGTTCGTGACGCGCTTAGAAAAAACCGGACGCATGTTGCCGAACTCAATTCCTATCTGGAAGAAAACCTGTCGGGCATGGATACGGTTCAGTGCTTCAATCAGGAAAAGAAAAACCTCGGAAAATTTGAGGGCATTAACCGTGACCGACTTAAAGAAGATTTAAGAAGCGTTTATTACAATGCCTTGTATATGCCCTCTATCGACCTTTTCAATTCTCTGGCTGTAGGTATGGTCATCTGGTATGGAGGGGGGCGGTTTGTTCAGGATGATATCCAGCTGGGAATTCTGGTTGCATTTATCCTGTATCTGCAGAAATTTTTTGAGCCGGTACGGGATCTTGCAGAAAAATTTAATATTGTTCAGACTGCCATGGCATCTTCCGAGCGGATTTTTGAATTGCTGGATACGCCTGAGCAAATTCCCGACTCGGTTCCTCCCTGTGACGATTTCAAGATGCAGGGAGCGATTGAGTTCAAGAATGTCTGGTTCGCGTATAACGATGAAAATTTTATATTGAAGGATATCAGTTTTTCCTTATCTGAAGGGGAAAGCCTTGCCATCGTTGGTGCGACAGGTTCGGGAAAATCCACCCTCGTCAATACCCTGTGCCGTTTTTATGATATTCAAAAAGGGGATATCCTGTTTGACGGTAGATCCATCCGGGAAATCAATAAATACGATTTGCGCCGCCAGATCGCGTTGGTTCAGCAGGATGTGTTTTTGTTTTCAGGAAATATCTCGGATAATATTCGCCTGGGAAACCCGCAAATGGGGCAGGACGAAATCGAGTCCATTTCGCAGTCTGTCAGTTCACATAATTTTATCAACAGTCTGCCGTTTAAATACGAGCAGGAACTCAAAGAAGGTGGCATTGGGATTTCCTCCGGTCAGAGGCAATTATTGTCCTTTGCCAGGGCTTTAGCCATCCATCCACGCATACTGGTGCTGGATGAGGCGACCTCCAGTGTGGACCCTGAAACCGAGAAGCAGATTCAGGAAGGAATCCGGAAATTGACCCGCGGTAGAACCAGTATCATCATCGCGCATCGGTTATCCACTCTTTTGCACGCGGACAAAATTCTGGTATTAAAACATGGTAAAATACTGGAATTCGGAGCGAGAAAGGCGTTGTTGCAACAAAAAGGAGTTTTTTATAAACTTTGCCAGTTGCAAGCGCAACGCTTAACATCCGATGGTGAAGGATAATAATGGGCATAAAAATTTATAACAAAACTCCTCAGGAAGCCTTGCGGTTGATCAATAATATTCCGTTTTTTGGGTCTTTCAACAAGGCGGAAAAGCAGGAGTTTGCCGCTCTGAGTAACCAGATTTTTGAGTATTCCGAGAATACAGCAATCGTTGAAGAGGGCCAGACGGATATGGCGGTGTTCATACTTCTTAAAGGCGAAGCGATTGTGACCCGGAACGATTTGCCCAAAGTAACCATTAACACCCTCACCACAGGTGCATTGTTTGGCGAAGTGTCATTTTTGATGCAAACCCCCCGCACGACCAATATCTTTGCTAAATCCATTACCAAGGTTTTAAAGTTGGAGCAAAAGGTGTTTGAAAAACTCAAGCCTGAAACCCGCGAAAAAATTAAGGATAAATTTATCGCGGTCCTGGTACACCGGGTGGGAGAAATGAACACGGCTCTGGTTCGCCTGAAAGTGGAATTGGAAGCGATCAGCCATGCGGCGATGGATTATCAGGTGGAATTTGAAAAGATTGTCAAGTCGGGCAAGACGATGCAAGAGGTTTTTGGTGGTATCCACGAAACCATTTCCGGACTGATCCGTTAAACACTCAAAACTTTGTAAGGAACGGACGGGCAAAGCGACTGTCTAGACAGTATATTCTCAAACCCTTCAATAAAGGTGCAATTGATGAAAAAAGTACTTCCTGTTTTGTTGGCATTAATTTTTATGTTTTTATCGGTGCCGGTATTTGCTGATGGTGGAGCCTTGTCGTTTCCCATGCATGAAGGCTCCAGTGCCAGTGCGCACAAACACAATGAAGAGGGCATTTCTCATTTTAACCAGGGACATTATGATGTGGCTTTGAAACATTTTCAAATGGCATCAAAAATTGACCCTGCTGTGGGGGAGGCGCATTATAACGAGGCTTTATGCCTGGATAAGCTGGGTAAACATGGTGATGCGACCAACCATTTTTATGCCGCCCGAAAATATGCCCACGGAAACCCGGCAATTCTCAAGTCCGAAATTCTCAATAGCCATGCGCCAATGAAAGCAGAAGGTTCTTGATAGGGTTTCTGTTTTACGGTGATTTTTCTCTGCGGTAGCCACTCGTCCGGGTGTTGCCGGGAGATTCTAAATCCCCCCAACCCCCTTCGTAGAAGGGGGAGTTTTAATGGGCCCCTCTTTTACAAAGTACCCACTTCGGGGCACGAGGCAAGTGAAAAAATATCACGGGGGCTGGGGTGATTTAAGAACCTCTTGCGCAATATGCAGGTCAGGCAGGCCTTCCTGTTTTTTTTAGCTTTTTGATTTAAAAGGAATGATCAGCCGGTCGACGAGGCGGTTACTCTGGATGTGTTCGGTGAGAATTTCTTCCATGTCTTCCTGGGTCTTCGGGGCATACCAGACATCATCGGGGTAAACGACCAGGGTTGGCCCTTGGGCGCAGGCATCCAGGCATCCGGCCTTGTTGACCCGGACCTTTCCTTTCAGGCCCAGTTCGTGGACACGGCCTTTCATATAATCCAGGAGCTCTATAGAACCGCGTGCGGAACAGCAACCGCGTGCGTCATCGGATTTTCTTTCGTTGATGCAGATGAAAATATGCTTGTCAAAACGTGGCATGTTGATGGATGCCTTGTCTGTTTGCTTCCTAGAGTCAGTCGGACTTTGGAAGTTTGGTGGAATGGGTTTTGTAATACTGCTTGAATTGTCCGAAATTGACGTAGCATCTTTCGCAACTGTCCGGAAATACGGTCACAATCACGCCACTTTTAATCTGTGCGGCGAGTTTTAGGGCTCCCACCAGAGCGGCGGCGGAAGAATGCCCGACCAGAATGCCTTCCTGCTTTTCCAGGGTTTCGACCATGTCGTAGCCCTCATCGGTCGGTACGCTGATTTTGCCATCGAGTTCGTCTTCTTTATAAATTCCTGGAACGATGGAAGTTGCCATATGCTTGAGGCCTTCGAGGCCATGCAGAGATTCCGCCGGTTCCACGGCGTAGCATTTGATGTCGGGGTTCAGTTTTCGTAAGCCCCGGCTGACCCCCATAATGGTACCTCCGGTTCCGATACCCGCGAGAAAATGAGTGACCCGATGATTGGTCTGGTTCCAGATTTCCGGGGCCGTGGTCTCGAAATGTGCCTGCCAGTTGGAGTCGTTGTTGTACTGGTCCGGCATGAAATAAATGTCCGGATTTTCCTCATAAATTTTCTGTGCCATGAGGATCGCGCCATCCGAACCCTCGAAGGGGCTGGAAGTTACAATTTCAGCACCGTAAAAATCGGCCATCAACCCTTTGCGTTCTTTGCAGACATTTGCCGGCATGACCAGCTTGACCTTATAGCCTTTTACTTTGCCGATCAGTGCATAGGCGATGCCGGTGTTGCCGGATGTGGAATCGAGGATGATTTTATCCTTGGTGAGTTTGCCGGATTTCTCGCCATCTTCGATCATTTTCAGGGCCGGGCGGGCCTTTACCGAACCGCCGGCATTTTTCCATTCGGCCTTGGCATAAATGTCCACATCCTTGAACTCTTTGCCCAGGTTATGAATGCGGATCAGAGGGGTATTGCCGATGGCCTTCAGCACCGACTGATCGGTGATGACGGGGCAGGTCGGCGCTTGCACCTCAAACGGAATAGGAAAACTCATTGGTTTTGACATTACAGGTATTAGATATCTTTAAGCCGGTTACGTTGCGAAAAAATCAGGCAATCCGGTGTTTTTTTGTCAATTCGACAACCCACAGAACTCTTCATAGTCAATGAGCTCTGTGATCGTGGGTTGTTCACCGCAGACAGGGCATTTAGGGTCTTTTTTTAATTTTAGTTTTCGGAATTCTGTTTTCAGTGCGTCATAGATAAGCAGAGAACCGACCAGGGCTTCCCCTTTACCCAGAATCAGTTTCAAGGTCTCGACCACCTGCAGGTTGCCGATCACTCCCGCGAGCACCCCCAAAACGCCGCCTTCCTGACAGTTGGGAACCATGCCCGGTGGGGGAGGTTCGGGGTAGAGGCAACGATAACAAGGCCCTTCATCGGGTTTGAAAACGGTTACCTGACCCTCAAAACGAAAGATACTGCCATGAATATTGACTTTGTTCGTCATCACGCAAGCGTCATTGATGAGATAGCGCGTGGCAAAATTGTCGGTACCATCCAGGATATAATCATAGCCTTCAAACAGGCGCAGGATATTTTCCGAATTGAGTCTCTCGTTAAAAAGCGTGACTTTGACATCCGGGTTGAGTGCGTTGATGGTTTTTTTTGCAGACTCGGTTTTGAGCATGCCAATGCGCTCGGTATTATGAATGATCTGGCGTTGCAGGTTGCTCAGATCGACCGTATCGAAGTCGATGATCCCCATATTGCCAATACCGGCGGCGGCAAGATAAAACGCGGCGGGAGAACCCAGGCCACCGGCACCCACCAAAAGAACTTTTGCCTCCAAAAGACGGCTTTGTCCTTCCCCACCCACTTCCGGCAGGATAATGTGGCGGCTGTAGCGCTCGATCTGCTCATCTGTAAAATCAATCATTAACAGGTTCCGCCCGCAATAGCAGGGATGATAGAGATTTCATCGCCATCTTTTACAGCGGTCTTTTCTCCTTCAAGAAACCGGATGTCTTCTTCGTTCAAATAGATATTAATGAAACGCCGGGGAGCACCGCTTTCATCACAAATGCGTTCTTTAATTCCCGTAAATTGACTTTCCAGGTTATTGAGGATTTCGTTGATTGTGGCACCTTCTGCCGTCACCTCGCTCTGGTTATCGGTCAATTTCATCAACGGGGTGGGTACTCTTACTTTTACTGCCATGCTTTACTCCTTATGAACCGTTAAACTGTTGGCAAAAACTTCATTATTTTTATAAGGCGTATCACTGCTCAACGGACCCTAAACGGCCAGCCCCTTGGCAAAGATTTCTTCAAAACAATCTACTTTGGGTTCGATCACCACAGGGTCGGCAAAACAACCGCTCAAGGCTTCCTGGGTTTTTAACCCGTTTCCGGTGATGCAGATCACCGTCACTTCATCGGGCTTGATCCGGCCTTGCTGGATTAATTTTTTTGTGACGCCGAGGGTAACGCCGCCTGCGGTTTCGGTGAATATGCCTTCGGTTTCGGCCAGTAATTTCATGGAGGCAACCACTTCTTCATCCGACACATCTTCGCCGTAGCCGCCACTGGTGTTGGCCGTCTTGATGCCGTAGTAACCGTCTGCCGGGTTTCCGATAGCGATGGACTTGGCAATGGTGTTTGGTTTTACCGGTATGATATTTTCACTGCCATTTTTAATGGCTGTGGTAACCGGGGAACAGCCGGTGGCCTGAGCCGCAAAAACTTTGGTTTGCACTTTGTCAACCAGCCCCAGCATTTCAAACTCGTGAAAGGCTTTCCATATTTTTGTTATCAGTGAACTGCCTGCCACGGGAACCACGATATTGTCCGGTGTTTTCCAGCCCAGTTGCTCGGCAATTTCGTAGCCGTAAGATTTGGAGCCATCGCCGTAATAAGGCCGAATATTAATATTCACGAAGGCCCAGTCATGGTTGGCTCCTATCTCACTGCAAAGCCGGTTGACATCATCATAACTGCCTTTGACGGCAATCAACTGCGAGCCATAAATCAGGGTTCCGAGAATTTTTCCTGCTTCGAGCCCATCAGGAATGAAGATGCAACTTTTCAGCCCCGCTTCTGCCGCATGAGCGGCGACCGAGTTTGCCAGGTTGCCGGTGGAGGCGCAGGAGACGGTGTCAAAACCAAATTCTATGGCTTTGGAAACCGCTACCGCGACCACTCGGTCTTTAAAAGAAAAAGTAGGGTGGTTGACGGAGTCGTTTTTCAGGTAGAGATGGTTCAGCCCCAGAGCCTTGCCGAGGTTTTTTGCCCGAATCAAAGGGGTAAAGCCTGTGTGGTGACCGACTTTCGGGGCTTCGTCCAGGGGCAAAAGATCTTCGTAGCGCCACATGGATGGCGGACCCGCTTCAATGGATTTTTTGGTCACGACCTTTTTGATGGCTTCATAGTCGTAATGGACTTCCAGAGGACCAAAACAGAATTCACAAACGTGAATGGGTTCCTTGGCATACTCTTTTTTGCATTCTTTGCAGATTAATCCTTTTACATGACCCATTTCAACATGCCCTAAATTTTTTTATGTGAGAACGG
>CAZEBI010000021.1:0-24523 GCA_964510355.1 uncultured Nitrospina sp.
GAATATTTTCTACGAAACCAGGGGAAGGTGCTGACGAGAACGATGATCGCCGAGCATGTATGGGATTATAATTTTGACACCTTCACCAACGTGATCGATGTTTATGTCAACCATTTGAGAAAAAAAATCGATAAAAATTACTCCCAAAAGCTTTTGCATACCCTCCGGGGCGTTGGATACATCATGAAAGAATAGCCATGGCTTTCAAATCTATTCGGTCCAGGTTGACGGCCTGGTACGTCACATTACTGGCTATCATCCTCATTCTATTCAGCGTTTTCCTCAATTATTTCCTTTCCAAACGCCTTCACGAAAGTATTGATAACTCTTTGACCGTTTCGGCTACCGTTGTTGCCACTTCGGCGGTAATGAACTTTAACCGTTCGCCGTTGCCCGGGCTCGACCGGTTTTTCGAGCAGTTCATGGGGGCCGGGAATCTCAATAAGTTTTACCGGATCTATGATGGTTCCGGCAATGTCGGGTCGCGATCCAAAAATATTGACGCTTCCAAGTTTCCGCTATCACAGGCTGCTTATGCCGATTCCCTCAAAGGATTGAACTCTTACGAAACATTTATCGTGGATGGCGAACATCCTATCCGGGTTATCACCATGCCCATTTTGCGGGAAAAGAAACTGGTCAACCTGGTTCAGGTGGGGACTTCACTGGAAGCGGTGCAGGAAACTCTCAGAAACCTGCAGATCTTCCTGTTTACCGCCGTCCCCTCGGTGCTTGTTCTGGCGGCGTTGTTCGCGCGGTTCATGGCCCGGCGGGCATTGAAACCTATATCCAAAATCATTCAAACCGCCAGGGATATCGGGCAGGGCAGGGAGTTGAGCCAGCGTATTCCTGTGTTTAAAGTTCAGGATGAGCTGGGCCAGCTGGCTCTTACCTTTAATGAAATGATGGACCGGCTGGAAAACTCATTTGCCCAGATGCGCCAATTCAGTAGTGATGCTTCGCATGAGTTGAGAACCCCGTTGACGGTTTTGAAAGGGCAAAATGAATTGGTATTGAGCAAGCCGCGTGATCCGAAAGAATATCAGGAAGTGATTGCCAGTAATCTCGAAGAGATCAACTATATGTCAAAAGTGCTGGAGGATTTGTTCATCCTCTCCAGGTCCGATGAAAACCAGATTCATCTGAACTGCAAGCCGATGGATATGAGAGACCTGGTGGAGGAAGTATGCAAACACGCCGAAGTGTTGGCTAGCGACAAAGACATCTGCATCATCATTGCGTTTCTGGAGCCGGTACAAATCAATGGCGATGAAGTGCGGCTCCGACAAATGGTCTGGAATATTCTACACAATGGTATTAAATACACGCAACCGGGTGGAGAGTTGAAAGTTTCTCTACAGGATGAAGGCAAGTCTGCCCTGCTGTCGATACAGGATACCGGCATTGGCATACCGGAAAAAGACCTGCCATCCATCTTTGACCGGTTTTACCGAGTCGATAAAGCCCGCTCACGCGATGAAGGCGGTAGCGGCCTGGGGCTCAGCATCTGCAAACACATTGCCGAAGCGCATAAAGGCACCATCGAGGTCGAAAGTAAACTCGGCGCAGGCACCCGCTTTAAAATCCGCATCCCCCGCACAGGGTGCGAGCCCAGCATGCAATAGCTCCGTTTGGCGAACAACCACTTTCTCGGCACAAAACGAGCCCTTGTTATCTGCCGCCGCTATTGAATCCAGACGAGGGGGCGGTATATCCAGGCTTTGTCGCCGGATGCGTCCTGGATGTGGACCCAGTTGTTCGCAATTTCGAGGACTTTCATGGAAAAATATTTATCTACCGGTGCCCATTTCACTTTGGGGTGCTTGGTGTCGGGCCCTTCTCTAAGATTGGTTTGATTATTTTTGATGACCGCGCATTTGTATTTCTGGGTAGTGAGGGGGGCATGGACCCAGTAAATGTCTCCATCCAAGTCCTGCACTTGTTTCCAATTTCCCTTGGTTTCTAAAAGTTTAAAAGGCATGTATTGGAACACCTGCCAGAGTTTTTCGTATTTGGTGCCAGGCCCTTTTCGCAAATTTGCTTTCTCGTTTTTGATGCAAAGAGCTGTGGCAGAGCTTGTGCCAAAGAGTAAAAGGGTCAAGGTCGTCAATACTGCAACAAATAGGGGGGCTTTAGTCATAGTGTGTTTTGTTGGGAGCTATCAGTGGGTGGAGTAACGACCCAGGGAATGCCAATATGCTACTCTTGTAAGTGAAGGAAGAAGCTTGTTTTTTTTCATGCTACCACTGTTCTTAAGCATATCAAATTATCAGGCCTTCATCCGGTTTTTCTTTTCTCTCAAAGGGAAGCTCTCTTGATACAAATACTGACATTGCTGCAACTGCTTTTAATTGTGGGGGTGGTCGTAACCCTGACGGTGAATATGATTTATCTGGTTCGCATTGAACCGGTTTCACACAAGCTGGACGATACGCCAATGGTTTCGGTCTGTGTTCCTGCGCGCAATGAAGAGCGGGGTATTCGGGCTTGTTTACAGTCTTTGTTAAAACAGGATTACCCCAATTTTGAAGTGATCGTGGTGAACGACCATTCCTCGGATCGGACAGGTGAACGGATTCATGACCTGGCGCAAAAAGATTCCCGTTTGATCGCATTGGAAGGGCGCGAACTGCCTGAAGGCTGGCTGGGAAAACCCTTTGCCCTGGATCAGGCTTTTAAGAAAGCAAAAGGAGAGATATTATTGTTCACCGATGCCGATCCTGTTTTTGCGCAGAATGCACTCAGCACCGCTGTTTTCACATTGCGGGAGCGCGATCTGGACGCATTGACATGGATGCCCAAGGCCGAGTTCGGTTCATTCTGGGAGAGGGCGGTGCAACCTGTTATATTTGGGTTCATTGCTTCTTTGACACGTTTTAAAAGTGTGAATGATCCCGGTCATAAAAGCGCAATGGGGTTCGGCGTGTTTCTGATGTTCAAGCGTTTTGCTTATGAAACCATTGGCGGGCACGAGGGGGGAAAGGCCGACGTGCTGGAAGATGTGTTGATCGCCAAACGGCTGAAAAAAGCAGGGTTCAAGCTTCTTGTTGCCGATGCCAAGCGCCTGTTTTCCATTCGCATGTATTACGGGTTGCGCGAGATATGGATTGGCTGGCGAAAGAATATGTTTCTGGCTATGAGACGGTCTGTCATCCGCGCGTTGTATTATGTTTTCATGGTGTTGGCGTTTGTGCTAACACCTTATCTGGTTCTGGTCTGGAATGTGGTGGTCCAAACTGGTATTTTGTGGACGGGTCTCTCCCTGTTAGGGGTGATCATGGTTTCGGCGGCAACGATAAAAACCTGCGATGAACTGGAACTGGAACGTAAAAATGCCTGCTTGTTTCCGATCGGCGCTGTCGTGATGTTTGCCATCATGATAAACTCCATGATCCAGACGCTGATTTTTTCCCGTACCGAATGGCGGGGCCGGGTTTACCCTGTAGACTGATAACAACGATATGGACAACACTCCACGCAATTTTATTAAAGCAAGCCTTGTCTATGCCTTGGTGGGAGCCATCCTCGGCATAACCATGGCGATCAACCCGTCGCTCTCGCATCGGTTGCGGTTCATTCATATCCACCTGAACCTGCTTGGTTTCTTGACCATGATGGTGGCCGGTGTGGCCTACCACGTGCTTCCCCGGTTTAGCGCAAGAACCTTGCCTTGGCCTGGCGGAATGAAAATTCAGTTCCTATTGCAGAACGCAGGTCTCCTCGGCATGGTTACCGTGCAGGCATTGGGTGGCTGGAGGGGAGGCGTGAATCAGGTGGCGTTTGTGTTTTTTGCCCTCCTTGCCGGAGCGTCGCTTGCGATCATGTTTTACAATCTTTATTTTGTCCTCTCCCCGACTGAGGAAGGGCCGCCGCCAACAAAAATCACTGGAGATATGAAGGTGGGGCCAACGATCGACCAGTTTCCTAAAGCGCTGGATATTTTTATTGCGAGCGGGTTTCAGAGCCTGGCCAATGAGACGGCCCGAAAAACCTTCGCCAGGGTGATATCGATTGACAAGGCCTGCGAAAAACACGGTGTGTCCTCTGTTGAATTTCTGGCAAAACTCAATCAGGCAATTTTTGCAAAAGGAGCGCCATCCGCTCCTCCGTCTGATTCGGGTGAGGCCGCCTCATCCGGGCAGGAAATTCAGCGTGGGGAAATGTGTGAAGGGGGTACCCGGGTGGGCAGTTTGATCACAACTTATATTACTACCAAAGCCGTGTTCGAAAAACATTACGGAGAAAGCTGCTTTTCTTGTCCCGGGCAGGTTTTTGAAACAGTGGCTCAAACCGCCAGCATGCATAATATTGATCTGAATTTGATCCTGGGGGAGATCAACTCTGCGATTCAAAGCGAGTTGAAAGCGGGCTAGATAAACGCGCCAGCACTTATTTTTTGCAGTTGGTTTTTCCGAAGCGGCCTCTTGTGGCCGTAGTGATACAGATTTGGCCTCCTTCACCCGGCGACCAGTTTTTCTGGTGGTATCGAACGGCCCAAACATAGACCTCATAGTGGCTCAACTTGCTGGCCTTGAGGGCGGTCTTGTAGTTCCACTGATAAAAATCATCAGGCAACCCTTTCCAGCCGATGATGATGTGCTTGCCGTTGACTCTGTACCACTCCACTTTTTCAACATTATCGAGAAACGTGATGCCTTGTTTCAGTTGCTGACCCGCCAGCGTCGAAGCCGGGATAAACCAGAACGCTAAAATTAAAAAACCAGCTATAAGATTCCTTTTCATAATGGCCTCCGAAGAAGATTGATGAAAAAGGGGCAAGGTTTTTACCTCATCTCTACTTATAACTATACCAAATTTTAACGCCTATCGCACTAAAAAATTAAATTAACTATCTATGTGTAATTAAGTGTTTTGTAGGAATATGTGGTGCTGTGGGCTTGGCATAAATAGGCTAATATTTGGAGAATTTGAGTTTTAAGTTGGCTGTCGGGGATAATCTGACTGGGCCTGCAATCGATTCCGAGTGAGATAAATATCCAAGTAGGGAATTAGATAGATAGCGAGATAAGTTCTAGTAGAACGAATTCGCGGAGAGCCTCCGCTGGCGATAGGTCGGGATTTTAAAGGGCGAACAATAATGCTAAAGCTTCCAGAGGTAGTTTTTTTTAATTCCCCTCCCTGCATAGGGAGGGGGTTGGGGGAGGGTTGGATTATAAATTCCATCAGAAAAATCCACACCCCTCCTGTCTTGGCCTTCCCTCATGAGAAAGACCTTTGCATAACCCATCTTTGCGAGCGAAGCGAAGCAATCCAGAAGAACTCTGGATCGCCACGCCGCTTTGCGGCTCGCGACGACGACCCTACTACGGGATTTAGTTTGTCATTCTTCATCGTATTGGACAAATATAATGGTAGAATTTCGAAAAATAAAAATCTCTGCTTTATGGTTCAAATGGACAAGAAAGAACAAATAATAAATGAGTTGAAAAGGGTGTCAAAATTGCTTGGCACAGACTCCTTTAGCCGGGAAGATTTTTCACAAAATTCAAAAATATCGACATCTAAAGTTCGGTATCATTTTGGTAATTGGGGAACTGCAATGAGTGCCGCAGGTTTAGCCCGGTTGAGTACAAATGACCGACTAAAAACTCAATATTTAAAGCAGACAATTTCTGATGGCGATCTGTTGCTGGATTTAGTTCGTTTGTGCAACGAATTTGGCGAGAATCTAACGGAAGGTTTGGTCAACTCCAAGGGGAACTACTCAACCCAACCTTATAGAAAACGGTGGAAGAGTATTAAAAATGCAATCCAAGTTGCCAAGGATAAATTTTCTGGTCAAATCAAAGAGAATGAGGCAAAAATATTTGACCATAAAGAGGCTCCTCAGGTTAAGTTGGTTCCAAAGACTTCCAACCCAAAGGAAAGGAAAAAGAGAAGAACGATAGGAGAACCTATTTCTTTTCGTGGATTAAGCCATGCGCCCATCAATGAACAAGGAGTTGTCTACCTTTTTGGGATGGTTAGCAATGAATTAGGGTTCCAAATAGAAACAGTCCGGCAGGCGTTTTCAGATTGTGAGGGCAAGAGGTGTTATGATAAAGAGAAAAATTTATGGGAACATGTGAGAATCGAATTTGAATATAAGAGTTCAAATTTCAAGGAGCATGGGCATAGCGTGGAAGAGTGTGATCTTATAGTATGCTGGATTCATAATTGGAAAGATTGTCCTTTAGAGGTTCTCGAATTAAAAGAAACTATTAAATATTTAGGTTAGATAGGTCAAAGGCTATCCATGAAATGCTTGAGATTTCAGTTCTTCTTCGATGCGTTCGGCCAGAAAAATCTTCAAGAGTGACTGGTAAGGAACATCGCGTTTGTTTGCCAGAAGCTTGAGTTCCTCAAACATGGACTCAGGGATTCTAAGAGAAATGGTTTTGACCGATGGTTTGAGGTTTGGCAGTGTGATTTTCTTCGCCTTGTCCCAATTTAAAAATTCAGTCGAATCGTGGGATGACCAGAACTCTCTCTCTTTATCCTCGCCCTTAAATTTTGGTAATTTCTTAGTCATGTGAAAGATAAACCGTCCTTTCTTTTTTGCTCATAGTCCTTGCTGAAATCACCCGGATAAGGTGATTGCGAAGCGTAAAAACCACAAACAATAACCTGCTCTCGTTTGTGTGCCCCAGCACATAAAACCGCTTTTCATTTTTGGAATGTTTGACATCCTCGATAAGAGCTAATGGCTGGTTAAAAAACACCTGCTCGCACTCTGATGCGGAAACATTGTGCTTGATCCAGTTCTTATCTGAGTTGTGTTCGCCCCACTCAAAACCTGTGCACTGAAATAAAATATCCAGGTCGCTCATATCCAGTAAAGTATATGCTCATCATATACATTTGTCAACGGCGGGTGACAGAGAGTAAAAAGGGGCAATGGCTCATCAAGCCGCCAATCTCTCCTGTCCACCAGAGAAAGTTATTGCTCATTGAGTCCAGCGTCACGCTGGCCCTTGGCTTCCTGCCAATATTGTTCCAGTTCGTCGAGAGGAGTGTCTTTGAGTTGTTTGTCGCGTTTGGCGACTTGTTCTTCGATGTATTGGAAGCGTTGGATGAATTTGTTGTTGGTTCGGCGCAGGGCTTCTTCCGCGTCGATCTTTTTGAATTTGGCGATATTGACCAATACGAATAATATGTCGCCCAGTTCCCCTTCTATATCGGCTTCTTTGCCTGAAAGTACGGCTTGTTTAAATTCGGCCACTTCTTCATCGAGCTTATCAAAAACGGCGGTGATTTCATCCCAGTCAAATCCATGCTTGGCGGCTTTCTTTTGCAGTTTTTGTGCGCGCAGGAGTCCTGGTAAATTTTTTGGGACGCCATCGAGTATGGATTTACGGTGAGCATTGTTTTTTTCCTGGCTTTTGATTTCTTCCCATTGTGTGACCACCTGCTCGGGGGTTTCGAGAGTGCCTTCTTTAAAGACATGTGGATGGCGGCGCACCATTTTGTCGCTGATGTTTTGCACGACATCGTCAATATTGAACTCGTTCCTGTTTTCAGAAATTTTTGCGTGGAACAGGATCTGGTAAAGCAGGTCGCCCAGTTCGTCCTTGATCTCTTCGGGGTTATTGCCGTCCAAAGCTTCGAGTGTTTCGTAGACTTCTTCAACCAGATAAGGTTTCAATGTCTCACGGGTCTGGACCTTATCCCAGGGGCAACCGTTTTCTCCCATCAGGGTATCGACAATTTCTGTAAGTTTTTCAAAAGAAGAATTCATTTTTATCAAGCCAGGAATTTTAAGATGACCGAGTCGGCGAGAAAAATTCCTTTGGCAGACAAGGCCATGCGGTTTTGGTTGAGTGTGATCAACCCCTCGTCAAGCAGGGGGTCGAGCACGTTGCCGTAAACTTTTTCAAAGGAAATCTGGAAGCGGTTTTCAAATTCTTCAATGGGGATTCCTTTGAGTCGCCGAAGACCCAGCATAATGGTTTCGCCCATGGCGTGCAGGGGGTCGAGCTTTTCGGTGGATTCTACGGCTGAACCTTCGGCCTGCACTGCACGGATATAGCGGGAAGGCAGATCGGTATTTTTGAAACGCTCGCCATTTAAATAGGAAGAGGCTCCGGCACCCAGGCCGAGATAGTCGCCGTTGTCCCAATAATTGAGGTTGTGTCGGGACTCGAATCCGGGTCGGGAAAAATTAGAAATTTCATATTGTATTAAACCTGCTGATGGCAAAATTTCAAAGGTTGCCTGGAACATTGCCAGTTGGATTTCTTCGTCAGGCAGGTTGAGCAGACCGCGTTCCTGCAATTTAAAAAACGCAGTTGCAGGTTCGATGGTCAAACTGTAAGCCGAAATATGGTCGGGCTTTTTTTCCAGTGCTTGTTGTAAATGCGATTGCCATTTTTTCGGAGTTTGCTGTGGCAGGCCGAATATCAAATCGAGCGAGAGGTTTTTGAACCCAGCCAAACGCGCCCGGTCTACAGTAGTGTGAATTTCTTCCACGCTGTGAACCCGTTCTAAAAGTTTAAGCTCGTCCGCATCAAAAGATTGCACCCCGATGCTGATGCGGTTGAACCCGGATGAACGGATTTGTTCTAACGTCTCCTGTTTCACCGTTGCCGGGTTGGCTTCGATAGTGATTTCGCAATCCTCGGTGAGGTTGAAACTCTGCTTTATTATGCCAAGGATTTTATCCAGGCTGGTCGGCGGCAAAAGGGTGGGGGTGCCGCCGCCGAAAAATACGGTGGGGACTGTTTTGCCTGCCAGTTGCGGGGCATAATGTCCGATCTCTGACAACAGGGTCGAAACATAAACCTCGGACTCTTCCCGGTTTTCCGGGTGGGAATTGAAATCGCAGTAGCCACATTTGTGCAGGCAATAGGGAATGTGAATATATAATCCCGAAGAGTTCATGATATGATCGAGTATAAAAAGGGTTATTAGACTTTAGTTTACACTGTAGACCGCTCTTTACTGATATTAAATCCTGTTACAACCGACAGATAATTATGACAGATTCTTTTAAGTCCGGTTATGCCAGTATTATTGGCAGGCCAAATGTAGGCAAATCCACGCTTTTGAACTGTTTGTTGATGCAAAAGGTGGCGGTGATTTCTCATCAGCCGCAGACCACCCGCAACAAGATCACTGGGGTTTTGCATCTGCCCAACGCCCAGATCATTCTTGTGGACACACCGGGAATTCATCAGTCGGAGAGGACTCTCAATGAGATGATGGTGCGGGCCAGTGTCAGCACGTTCTCGGATGTGGACCTGATTATGGTGATGTTGTCCGCCGACAGGGGGTTTTGCGAAGAAGATGAATTTGTTCTGGATTCCATGCGCGGGGTTAAAACCAAAAAAATTCTACTGATCAATAAGATAGACCTGGTCGAAAAAAGCAGTCTGCTTGCGTTGATCGGTGAGATGAGCCAGAAAGCCTTGTTTGAGGAGATCATTCCCATATCGGCGCTGAAAGCAGATGGTTTGGACAGTTTGAAAAACCTGATCTTGAATTACTTGCCCGAAGGGCCGGAATATTTCCCCAAAGATATGATAACGGATTGTCCGGAAACCTTCCTTTTTGGTGAGATCATTCGCGAAAAAATCCTGACTCTCACCCGGTTCGAAGTGCCGCATTCGGTAGCGGTGGTGGTGGAAGACATGCAGGAACAGGGCAACGGCATATTGCGCATCGATGCCACAATTTATACCGAGAAAGGCTCCCAGAAAAAAATCCTGATCGGTCAGGGAGGGAGCATGCTACAAAACATTGGGCGGCTGGCACGGCAGGAGTTGGAAAAACGTCTGGGCACCAAAATATTTTTAAAACTGTTTGTTAAGGTGAAAGCCAACTGGAGAGACCAGAGGCGAGCCATAGAGGAGTTCGGTTATACCCAATGATTCATTTTAAAAGCGATGAAGAAATAAATACTATGAAGGAAAGCTGTCAGCTTGCGGCAGAGGTCCTTTTAATGATTGAGCCCTATATAAAACCCGGAGTGACCACCGAAAGGTTGGATCAGATTTGTCATGATTATATTGTGTCGCAAGGGGCGGTTCCCTCACCGCTGAATTACCGGGGGTTTCCTAAAAGTATTTGCACCTCTGTCAATGAAGAGATTTGCCACGGTATACCCTCAAGCCGAAAACTGCGCAATGGAGATATCATCAATCTGGATATCACCACCTACTTAAAAGGATTTCATGGCGATACCAGCCGTACGTTTTTCGTGGGCTCACCGCGTAAAAAAGCGGAAAAACTGGTGGAGGTTTGCAGGCAGGCCCTGCAAAAGGGTATTGACTGTGTCAAACCGGGTGCCCGGTTGGGAGACATTGGCGCGACCATCCAGCAGTTTGCCGAGGGCCATGGTTATTCGGTGGTGCGCGAGTTCTGCGGGCATGGTATTGGGGCTAACTTCCACGAAGAACCGCAAATTCTTCATTACGGAAACTTTGGCGAAGGCCTGGAAATTAAAACAGGCATGGTGTTTACTATCGAACCCATGATCAATCAGGGAAAACCGGATTTAAAAGTCCTTTCCGATAAATGGACGGCTGTGACTCAGGATAGCAGTCTCTCGGCTCAGTTCGAGCACACGATTTGTGTCGGCAATGCCGGTGTGGAAGTCATGACTCGTCTTGATGGCCGGACCCAGTTCTGAAAAACGAGGTTTCTGTGTAGCCTGCTATAAATAAAAGGATTGACGGGTTTAATTTGTTTGGTACTTTGGGCGGAAGAATATTTTGCTAATAAGATTTTTTGGGGAGGGGTTCGATGAAGGGAGACAAGGCGGTAATCAATGCTTTGAATGATGTATTGATGGCGGAATTGACGGCGGTCAATATTTATTATATCCATTACAAAATGCAGGTGGATTGGGGTTATGAAAAACTGGCGGCGCACGCACGGGAAGAATCCATGGGAGAGATGAAACATGCCGATCAAATGATCGATCGGATTCTTTTTCTGGATGGGGTTCCGAATATGCAGAAATACGATACCGTTCTTGTCGGGGACAAGGTTGAAGCTCAATTGAAGAACCAATATAAAATTGAGCTCGCTCATGTGATGCGTCTGCGAAAACATATCAAAACCTGTTTGGACAAAAACGATTATGGCACCAAGGAAATCCTGGATGATATTCTCGTCGATACGGAAGAAAGTGTGGACTGGCTGGAAACGCAGTTTACCCGTATCAAAGGTGTAGGCATTCAGAATTACCTGGCGGAGAATATGAGTTAGTGTCTCGTGCGGTCATGGCTTGATTTAATTTAGGAGAACATTCCCTAGCCCCCCCTTGTCAGGGGGGAACTGCGCTTCCCCCTGATAAGGGGGATTTCCGAGGGGGTTGCCGTTTTCTATGGTAGGCATAAATATTGTAAGGCAAATAGGCCCTGTTTTGATCTGTAAAAGGATTGGAACGGGGCTTTTTTATTGTGAAAATCAGGGTAACCCTTTATAAATAAGCCATTTAGTCTTTTTCAAAAAAAATGAGCGAAAGGGTTGACAGGGGAGGCTTTTTTTATTATATTGATAATCGTTATCAATTAAAGAAGTGGTGATGCAATGCGAAAGCAAAATGTGAAAATTTGTAAAGGGCCAGGGTGCAGAGCGTGGTCTGCCGACCGGATCGCCCGTGAGTTGGGAGAGATTCAGGAGGCCTTGGATCTTGAAGGAGTTCAAGTCTGCCGAGTTTCTTGCATGAAAGTTTGTGGCGGGGGAGCCTCCGTGCGGATCAACTCTGAACAAAAAATTGTGAAATTGCGGGAAGTGGACGATATTTTGAATATTTTGGGTGTTTCTGAAGTGGTGGCAGATGCAGGTTGCCCAGCGTAGCTAAAAAAATTTGCCTTTTTTATAATTGATAATAGTTATCAATATCATTATTGGATATGGTTTTTTTGAAAGTTTGAAAGAAAGGGACGGGATTTATGAGTGTAGCAATTATCGGCGGGTTGGATCGGTTGAAAAGGTTTTATGAGAAAAAGTGCGTTGATATGGGTTATCGAGGGAAAATATTCAGCCAGCGGGTGCCAAATCTGGCGAATAGAATGAACGGGGTTGACGGAATTATTATTTTTACTGGCACCGTGGCTCACCCTATGGTCGCCGAGGCAATTCGAGTCGCGCGGGTAGGGGGCATTCCTCTTGAACGCAGTCATTCCAGCAGTGTTTCGGCTTTGAAACGTTGCCTGGAGGGTTTTTCTGCTAGTGAGAGGAAGGCATGAGGATACCGAAAATTCTGAGGGTTCATGGGGGAAAATAAGAACAAGGAAAGTGGGCTCAATCCGATCTGCAATTTTTGTGTTCTGGATGTGGGCTGATCCGGAACCTGGGCGGGTGCGTTCCGTTTCGCTGTCTATTTTGCAAAACCCACACTTTCTTTGCTTTTTTACCGATGATTTAGGGTTTATACTCTATTTTTTTCTTCAACGTGGATATCATGAAAAACTGGGTTTTCGTTTTCTTGCTTTCAGCCTGTGCGTCTTCACCGTTTAGCGGGCCGAACCCTTTTGAGCATACCGAACTTCTTCTGGATGCCGAGGAAGCGATTGAAGCCTTGATCAATGTCTCCGGTGCAGGCATTCCGCAGAAACTTCTGGGCCATGCCAAGGCCATCGTGGTGTTCCCCAACCTGGTGAAGGCGGCGATGATCGCAGGAGCCCGGGTTGGCAAAGGGGTGGTGATTGTTCGCTCGCCGAAGACTGGGAAATGGAGTCCGCCGGCTTTTGTTAAATCCCGGCAAGCCAGTTGGGGGTTTCAGGCGGGTATCCAGAAGGCAGAGTTGGTGCTTTTGGTGGTGACCAATAAAGGGCTCAGACAATTATTCCAGACACAATATAATTTGGAGAAGGGGCCAAAGATCGCTATAGGGCCGGTAGGGAAAACCCTGGATTTAAATTTGGATCTCAGCAAAAATGATATTTTTGCCTATTCCCGTATCGAAGGTTTGTTTGCCGGAATTTCTTTCGAAGGGACGGTTATTTCTTCCGACAAACATGCGAATTACGAGTATTACCAGCAACCGGTTTCCAACCGCAACCTGCTTGCAGGACATAAAAGCATCAAGGTTCCCGAATCCGGGCAGGCTTTCCTCCAAAGACTAAACAAACTCACCACTGGGCGTGGGGTCGACTAGCAATAACTCTATCTAGCGAGCAAAAGTTATCTCGGCTTTAAATGTGATTGCTGTGTTTCCTCCCACGGGAGTGGGCTAAGCATTTCAATTGGTCATCGCAAGGCAATTGTTTACTTTTTCCAGAAGCTCTTCATTGGAGAAGGGTTTAAAGGCATGACTGCAGGGTTTGAGTTCCATGGCCTCCTTAAACAGAGATGAGTCGGCACCAAACCCGGTAATAATCATCACAGGAATATTTATATCGACTTCCCTCACCTTGTTAAAGACATCTACTCCGCTTTCTCCATACATTCTCAAATCAGTGATTACCAGATCATAGGAAGAAGGCGTATTTAATTTTTCAATGGCCTCCTCCCCGTTTTCAGCCGTATCAACAGCAAATCCCTTTTTGTTCAACTGATGCTCAAGGGTCAGGCGAACGATTTCATCATCGTCTACCAGTAAAATTTTTTTCATGATGGTATTCCGGTTAATCGATCTTTAATCTACCGTACTTATTCTTCCTTGGACAGGTAGGATCACCGTAACGATCGTACCTTTATCGAGATCGCTTTCAACCTCTATATTTCCACCGTGGTTCTGGATGATACCATAACTGATTGAAAGACCCAGCCCTATTCCCTTTCCTCCCTTAGTGGTAAAAAAAGGTTCAAAGAGATTCTTTTTATTCTCTTCTGAAATGCCATGGCCTGTATCCTGAATTTTCATTATTATATGGGAATCCTGCTTTTTGGTGGTCAATATAATCTGGCCCGCACCGGATATAGATTCTGCGGAGTTTTGAATAATATTTAAGAGGACTTGCTTGATCTGGTCTTCCACAACCTCAATTTTGGGAAGATTGTCAGAAAATTGCCGGTTAACCTGTATGCCCCTTTCTTTCAGGGATTTAATTTGCAGAGCGAGCACTTCTTCCATGCATTGATTAATATCTGTGGAAGAAACTTTGCCTGATGAGGGTTTGGAAAACCCCCTGAGGCTCGCAATCATCTCAGCCATCCGGTCACATTCTTTTTTACCTAAATCTGCAAGTTTTACTTCCTTCTCGGAAGGAGTTGATTGACTCAAAATATCTATAACATTTCTAAGCCCTTGAAGTGGATTATTGAACTCATGAGATATAGAGCCTGTGAGTTTTCCCAAGGCTGAAAGTTTCTCGGAATGGATCAACTGTTTCTGTGACTTTTCCAGTTCCCGCGTCCGCTCCTCAACCAGTTCTTCAAGGTGTTCTTGATACTTTTGTAATTCTTGTTGTGCTTTTTTTCGTTCAGTAATATCCTCAATAATTGCCACAAATACAGGAGGAGTTTCGTTATGCATTAACTGCAAGCGAATCGATACAGGATACAAGGTTCCATCCTTGCGTTTATGTGCCGTTTCAAAAGTCACCATGGGTTCTTGTTTCTCCCTGAGTGGCCTGGTTAATTTTTCAAAAGTTTCCTGGGTATATTCGGGTTTCAAATCTAATGGAGTAAGATGGGTCATTTCCTCTGCTGAATAATTCAGGTTTCTACAGGCTCCAAGACTTGCTTGAATGAATTTTAAAGTTTCAGAGTTGAAGATGTAAATTTCATTGAAAGAGTTATCTAAAATTCGCCCAACTCGTTGTTCTGTTTTCCCCAACTCTTCCTGTGCTTTTAAACGGGCTGAATGCTCCTTGTCCCTATCCGAAATAATTTTTTTTATCCGGTATAAGCTTAAATTTAATCGCCAACCTCCTGTCAGGAGAGATAAAAACAGGATGGAGAATAAAACAGGGTAAACTTCACCCTCTATGCGGTCTATTTGTTTTAATGAATCATTTGCGCCCATGTGGTGCAATCGCTCAAGTCGAGCAAATTCTAAAATAAGACTTGAAGTCAACTTTAGAAAAGGTTTTTTTGACAAATTATCCTCGAGCACTAATGCTGAAAAGTCGTCAAACCTCTTGTTAATCATATCAAGGGTGAATACGAATTCTTGTGCTTTAAAATCTCTCTGAATTTTTTTAAGTTTTGATAAATCTTTTTCAATCAAATAAGTCAACCCGTCGATATCACTTGCCTCAACAGCCAGACTATTCAGTTTTGCGAGTGCTTCCCTTGTTTGAAATAGACGGACTTTGGAGTTCGATGCCAGTGCAATAGAGGATATATGGTAATGGCTTATCTTTGTTTCAAGAACATGTCTTTTGATTTGAAGAAAATAAAGGCCTCCCCAAATCACTACTAACATCAATGCAATGGTTGCTATTACCTCATAAACTTGCCTTAGGATGGGAGTGCTTCTAGTGCTCATGAGTAAATCAATTTAAAATATTTCATGGTTTTTTACCGCTGATCTAATATCAGAAAAATCATTTATATCAGCTGGAAGATAGTATTCGGCTTTTAAACCTTCAAGAATACTCTTGTGATCAGGATTGTTTAAAGAAAGGGCTAAAAATGCATCACGGATTAAAATTTGAACCGATGTATTCATTCCTTTTTGAACTGCCCATACATAATTTGCATAGGGAGGTGTCCTCTTGAGAATACGGACTTCTTCTTTTTTCAACCTTCCATCCGCAAACATTTCTTGAATGATCAAGGAATTTGCCACGCCTAAATCAATGCGCCCGTCTCGAACCCAAATTGCCGTCAAGTCGTGTTTTCCGGAATATTCAATATTCGAGAAAAAAGTCTCTGGAATGATATTTTCTTTTTTCAAAAAGAAACGGGGCATGATATGCCCGGAGGTTGATAATTTTGAGCCAAAAGCAAAAGATTTATTTTTAAATTCCGAAATATTGTTCAAATTGTTTTCGCTCCTGCTAATAAAGGAACTGGTGAATCTTAAATCCTTTCCTCTCGTAACTAGGGGTCTTGCTCCTGAAGTTTTTTGAGCTTTCACATAAGAAGCCCCTCCGAAAAGGGCAAGGTCAAGCCTCTCGTCTTCAAATAGATTTATTAAACTGGAGTAATTCGTCGGGATAATCAGTCTAAAAGGTAATCCGGTTTTTCCATGCAGGTAATCAAGAAGTGGTTGGTATTGCCGTATGAGTTCTTCTTTTTTCTGATCGGGAAGTACTCCAAGGTTTATTGTCGCCAGTGATTTTTCAGAGTCATCACGGCTACACGAAATGACCAGGGATAGGATTGTAAACAGGACTACTATTTTAGCTAATGATTGGCGAATTCTCATAAGATTAGAGAAAAATAGAAATCTAATTTATTTTGATGAGTTTTTTTGACCGTTAAAATTCATCAAAAGCCGTTCTGATTGGCGAACCCTCTTACATAAGACCGAAAATTTTTTCGAAATACAACTTCGAGACTATCAATATCATGCCTTTTTGGTCAATCTTCAAGTCTTTCTAATGAATGTTTTCCATTAAAATTAATACAGAACGCCCGTTTTTTGCTTCTCCCTGACAATTTCATCCAAAACCATGAAATCACCCTATTTGAAGCTTTAATCACAGTGCTACAGTGGTGGATTTCCTTTTAGATGGATAAGTATGGACTAAAGATTCAAGGTTGTTTCTATAGCGTCTGCCACTCTTTTTAGTCCTTTTCCATCAACCCGATTTTTACCCGCCTGGCTCATTTTCTCCAGAATCTGTTGGCTGGATTTCAGGATTTCCGGCAGGCGGTTTTTGTCCCAGGACTCTGCCATGCCAAGGTTTATGGCGGCACCTTGTTTTTGTGCGCGCTCGGCCTTTTCGTATTGATGGGCGGCCTGGTTGATCACAAAAGCGGGGGTGCCCACTGCCATGGCTTCGTGCAGGGTGACCCCTCCGGCACAGAATACGATGCCGTGATCGAGAAGGGTTTGCGCCATTTTTGATGTGGACTCCAACAGTTTTACCGTTTTATTTTGGTTTTCGATATCTTTCAGGGCAGGGATGTTTTTATATCCGGGGCCTGCAAGAAGGGTTATTGCAAGATGGGGTTGGATCTGTAAAAGTTTGTCGGCCAGTAGAGCTGTCAGCGAATGAGGATCGGTGCCTCCGAAGGTGATCAAAACGGACTCGATGGGTCCGTTGAATTCGCGTTTTTCAGTATGCAGCGTTGCAAACTCCTGCGCCAGAACGCAGTAGGGATAACCAAAAAGGGCGGGTGACGATTCATCCCGATTGCAATCGATCAGCAGATCAACATGGTGTCGGCCGTCCCCGAGGTCTTCAAAACTGACCACTCTTTTTTTATCGTGTTTGAGCTTTTTGATAAAGGCGGATGGCGTATCTTGCATATCCAGAATAATGAGATCCAGCGGTGCGGTTTCTTTTTCTGTTAAAGACAGAGGGTCATTGAGGATATTGTGAGGCAATTGGCATTGGTCCAGCCAGGCTTGGGCGGGTGGATAATCGGGAATAAAAAAGACGATTTCAATTTCCCGACTCCGCAAAACATTGGCGATATGACATTGACGGACCAGATGGCCCATGCCCTGGGAAAAAGAGGTTTTGCAGACAATTCCGATTTTTGCCATGATATTTCCGCGATAATTCTTTGCTCTGATTTAAAAACCTCTCGCGCAATAGCTGGTAAAGCCGAGACAATTGTTTGCTTGCCAAAAAGAGCTATTGCTAGTCGGCCCCACGCCTAGTGGGTGGGTCGATTTATTTTTTGTAGAATTTCCTGGTCGCTGAAAATCACCGCCCGTTTTTCCTGCCTTCGTGCTCTGAGAACAGGGGGCAGTCGTTTCAATGCCATATAAAAGGCAATCCAGAACCGACTTTTCAGGCGGAACAGGTCGCGTATCAGGAAAAGCGGGATATAAAACAGGAACTGCCAGGTCAAAGACCGGTCCAGAATGTTTTTCCACACAAAGAGATAGTTATTGCGTGCGGAGATCAACCCTATCTGTTTTTCCTGCCGGGTGATGGTGGACTGCACCTTGTGATAGGCGATGGATTTGGGTTCATAGAGCACCTTCCAGCCTCTTTTTAAGGCGCGGTACGAAAGGTCGATCTCTTCATAGTACAGGGGGTGGTATATGGGGTCGAACCCGCCCAGTTGCAGATAGCGTTCCCGGTCCACCATGAAGGCACCGCCGCAGGCAAACAGGGTTTGGCTGGCATCGTCCGGTTTTTTTTCGTAGAGATAAAAATGTCCATTTTGAAAATAACCGCCGCGGTTGCCATAGAGAAATGTGGTGCCATCAAAGGCGTAGAACATTCCACTGACTGAAAAGGTGTCCTTGCCGTCATCAAAATGCTCAGCCAAAAGGGCGAGGGCATCTTCGTCGAGTTTGATATCGTTGTTCATGGGCATGATGAGCCGGGACCGGGCCAGACCGGCTCCAAAATTATTGGCCCCATGAAAGCCGTAGTTGACGGGAGTTTTTTCCGCACGCACGGAGGGGAACTCTTGTGCCAGAACTTCGAGGCTATCGTCAGAACTGCAATCGTCTACCACCATGATTTCATAAGAGCGCTTTTTATCGTAGGCGACGGATTTGAGAACGCTGGGCAGGCATTCCAGCAGAAGGTCTTTGCCGTTCCAATTGGTGATGATTAAAGTGATGTCAGGAATATTCATGAAAGTATTTTGTGCACGGCTGCGGATATTTCGACTTCCCCGTTTAACGGGACTTTATCCTTAACGGTCAAACTCAGTGCCGTCTTGATGGCTGTCTGCCAGCGACCTTGATAAAAGTCATCGTCTGCAATAATAACTCCTATCTGGTGTTTCTGTAAATATTCTCGAATTGCCGTAAATTCGTAAAAGTCCCGACGTTCGCAGGTGATGACAGGTGTGTGGCTGGCGAAAGCCGAGCCCAGGGTAGAGTAACCCCCTTTGGTGCATACCACATCCACGCTGGCAATGAGATCGGGAAAAGAGAAAGAATCATCTAAAATATGGAGCCCTGGCACTGCTCGCTCAAGGGGGTCACGGGTCAGGTACAGGCAGTCTTTGTGTTGCGACAGGTTTTCCCACAACACAGAGTGGGTGCCATATTCTCCCAGATAAATAAAAACCAGGGTTTTATCGGTAAACGAGACGTTTAGGTATTGCTCAAGATCGTTGCGGATGTCCTGGCCTTTTTGAGCGATGAAGCCAACCTCCATTTTTTTGGCGACCGGGGAATGAGGCAAATGACATTGCGGAAGAATATGCAGGTCGGCACACGAATATTCCTGTGCCAACTCATGCAGTAAATCTTTTTGTTCTTTGGCACCGGGAAGATGGCTGTAAATATCATGCCAGGTAAAGTTTCCTATCAGGATGGATGGGATGCCGAGTTCGTGTGCGGCTTGGATGGGCATGCTGGCAACATCGGATAAAACCAGTGCGATGCGGTTTTCCCGCAACCAGTTTTTTTCTGCTTTTATCGGCGAACGATTTTGAAAAGTTTTGAAATTTTTGAATGTTTCTTCGGGGTCAACGGCCAATGAGTGGGTGTGTTGGCATCCCGTATCCACGGGCTGGAGCCAATGGTGGACATCGAGATATTGCGTGAACAAAGGTTTTGGGATCTGAGACTTTATATGTATGTTGAAATCGCCAGCGAGTTGTTGCAGAACCGGGATGGACCGGGCGTAATGCCCGTAACCATGACCGCTGATGTAGTAGGCAATGTTTTTGACCACTAGGCGTGGGGCCGATTGGCAATAGCTTCCATTGGTGTTGATTCCTTGAGAGGGGGCAGGTGTTCGGTTAATAGATTGAACTGACTTCGGGGAACATCAACCCCCCTGGCCCCCCTTAACAGGGGGGATTACTTGAATTTCCCCCTGACAAGGGGGATTGAGGGGGTTGCCGTTATTCTGTGGCAAGACACAAAATAGCCCATTAACCGCATGGGACATTGGCAACGGCTCGTTAAGCCGAGAAAAACGATTGCTCACAAAAAAAGCTATTCCCCGTCGGGTCCAGCGTCACGCTGGCCGGCTATTTGTTTTTTTTCGGTTTGTAGTCGAATTGGCAAACAGAACCCAATTGTGCGAACAGATTGGTCAGCTTTAAATCGACATAATCCTTGCGGGCTTCCCATGGGATTTTATCAAAACAGCAAGCGGTCTCAATATAGTCGACCCTGCCGAAGCGAATGAAAAACTGGGCGAACCAGCATTGTTTCATTTTATAGACCCAGTTTTTATCTTCGACTTTTTTATGTTGCAGCAGAAAATATCTCCAGCTATGGACCTCATCAACCTGGGGCTGATGGTTTTCGATAAATGCTTTAAACGGATTTTCAGAAGCCTTTTCTTTCTCGACCATCCGATCGAGTTCTGTTTTTTTCCATGCGGTAAGTGCAGAGATGATCATTATCCGCGCTTTATCCAGCCTTATATTGGCTTCATCCAGCACGTTATGGGTGTTGTAGATGAAAGCCGCAATAGTGGTCAGATATTGTTCTTCTGCGTTTAGCTTGTCACCCTCGTCATAGGTCCAGATATCTATGAAGTTTTTACGAATGAGTGCCTTGTCGACTTCTGCGTCTCCTACGTCAAGGTGTTCGAGAATGGGGTCTATGCGTTGCCCGATGCTTTCCGGGGTTTCGGTACTGTCCTGACTTGCTTGTGTCTTTTCGGTCATAATGATTTTCAGGGGATAATCGATCAATGATAAAGTTTTAAATTTGCTAAGGTACTTTCTAAAATATCATAATCGGGTTTAAAGTGGCAAGGGGCGATATAAGGCGGAATTTGATTCTTGTCCAGATGAAAGGGCGAATTTATGGATAATAGTGATTTTGACATTGTGGTCATCGGTTCGGGGGTTATCGGCCATAGCATTGCTTTTCGCCTTAAACAGGATGCTCCCCAGTTGAAGATTGCGGTTCTGGGTGATCCGGTCAATTCTCTCCAGGCATCCCGCGCTGCGGCGGGCATGCTGTCGCCTTTTTGCGAATGTGACAGGGCCGACCGGTTTTTTGAGTTTTGCCGGGAGTCGCTGGACAAATTTCCTGAATTTCTCAAAGAACTGGTCTTTGTCAGTGAAGTTCCCGTGCACTTTTCATTTGAGGGTTCCTTGATGCCTTCTTCGAGCTATCAGGAAACCTGGGAAGAACGAAAGGTGTTTTTTGCCCGTGAAGACGTCCCGCATGAAATATGGAGCAGGGAAAAGGTTCGGCAGAAAGCACCTTATCTGTCAGAAGACTGCGGCGAAGTGATGTGGGTTGGGGAAGGCCAGGTCAATAACAGGCAAATGCACGATGCGCTCATGCAGGCATCCAGAAAGCTGGGTATTCATGTTCTGGAGGCAAATGTTTCCGGTTTCATCCGCAAAGGTTCGGCTATTGTATCGGCAGTAACGGATGCAGGAAATATTAATGGCGAGCACTTTGTTCTGGCATCAGGGAGCTGGTCCTCGCAGTTGGCCCGTGTGCTGGAGGTTTCGATACCTCTCAAACCGATCAAAGGGCAGATGTGCCGGGTGCAGTTGGACGACCGCTTTATGGATTATACCCTGCATGGAAAAATGACATATATTGCACCCTGGCGGGAAGGCAATGGTTTTGTAATCGGCTCGACTATGGAAGATAAGGGTTTTGACTCGTCTGTAGACGACGAAGTGATTGACCGGCTGATTGCCAATGCCGCTGAAATTCTTCCCGGTCTTAAAACAGCTCCCTTGATTGAATCGTGGGCGGGCTTGCGTCCTGCGGCTCAAGACCTCATGCCCATCATGGGAAAAAGCCTGAGGTATGACAACCTGTTTTACTCTTCGGGTCATTACCGTAACGGGATTTTGCTGACCCCAAATCAGGCGGACTATATGTCTGGCATAATCCTGGGTGCTCGGGATGCTCGCGGTGATGAAATTTCTGAGTTTTCCCCCAGCCGGTATAATTTGTAAATTTTTATGATTTTCCAAGATAAAGATAAAACCGAGCTTGTGCGCGATTTTCATCGTGTCTGGCACCCTTGCACCCAGCACAAAGATTACGAAACAACTCCGCCCTTATTGGTTGAAAGGGCCGAAGGCATCTATCTTTATGACCGGCAAGGTAACCGCTATATGGACGTGATCGCTTCGTGGTGGGTGAACCTTTTCGGTCATAATCACCCCAGGCTCAATGCCGCACTGACCGGGCAGTTGGAAAAAATGGCGCATGTGATGTTTGCCGGTATCACCCATCAACCTGCTATTGACCTGGCGGATTCACTGATCGCCTTGTCACCGCCTGGACTCGATAAAGTGTTTTTTTCCGACAATGGTTCCACGGCGGTGGAAGTGGCTCTAAAGATGAGTTTGCAGTACTGGTCTGAGAAAGGCGAAACGCAAAAAATACGGTTTGTTTATCTCAAGGGCGGATATCACGGCGAAACGCTGGGCGCGCTTTCCGTCTGCGGCCTGGAAATTTTCAGAGAAAAATTCGCAAAGGTTCTCGCTCACCAGTTGCCGGTGGAAGGGCCGGACTGCTTTCGTTGTCCTTATGAGTTGCAACGCGAAAGCTGTAACGCCGAATGTTTTGAACCTATGGAAAAAGCATTGAGTGAGAACGCCAAAGAAATCGCCGGAGTGATTGTAGAGCCGCTGGTTCAGGGGGCGGCGGGGATGATGATGTATCCGCCCATCTATTTGAAAAAACTTCAAACAGCTTGTGAAGCGCTGGGAATCCATATGATTTTTGATGAAATTGCGGTGGCGTTCGGGCGCACCGGCGCGCTTTTTGTGTGTGGGGAACACGAGCTTCGTCCAACATTTTTGTGTTTGTCCAAGGGCATCACCTCCGGTTATCTTCCTTTATCGACCACCTTGACCAGCGATAAAATCTATTCCGCCTTTTACGATGGCGACCCTCGAAAAATGTTCATTCATAGCCATAGTTATTCGGCGAACCCGCTGGCTTGCGCTGTGGCCAATGAAACCTTACAGTTGTTGACAGAAAATAATTTTTTGGAATCACTGAAACCCAAAATCGCGGCCCTGAAAGAATGTGGCAAGCAGTTTGATTCCATGGCAGGATGCGGAGAGTTTCGGCAGACGGGGATGATCGCGGCGTTGGAACTGGTCAGGAATAAAAAAGAACGGTTTCCTGCGGCAAAACGTGTCGGTTATCAGGTATTTCTCGAAGGTTTAAAACGTGGGCTCTTCTTACGACCTCTGGGAGATGTGGTGTATTTCATTCCCCCTCTGGTCATCACTGAAAAAGAGATAGAAGTCATGCTGGATACGGCGCATGACTGCATCGATGCAGTTCTCAAATAAATTTAAATTCGGAGTTAACTATGTATGACGTAACTGTTAAAACCGGTTTTTCTGCCGCCCATCGGCTCAGGCTTTATGACGGCAAATACGAAAACCTTCATGGACATAACTGGTCGTCCCAGGTTACGGTTGAGGCCGATGACCTGGATGTTATGGGAGTTGGTATAGACTTTGTGAAGTTAAAACAATTCGTGGAAGAAATTCTGAGCCAACTGGATTATCAAAACATCAACGAGATCCCTCCTTTTGATGAGCAGAACCCCTCGGCAGAAAATATTGCCCGTTGGTTGTTCCTGCTACTTAAGGAAAAAATCAATACGCCCACTGTCCGTGTGAAACGAGTGGAAATTTGTGAAATGGAAGGTTGCGGTGCCAGCTATTTTGAATGACTTTTAAGTTTTAATCCTCGCTTCATGTTCCATCCTGCCTATTGGAGAATACTCTGATCTTGCGGCCGAATAAGCTTGTGGGTCGAAATCGTCCCCTTCGATTTTGCAGCCTATTACGGCCTGTTTATGTGTTGTTCTCGCCTGTTTAAGAATTATTTGTTAAAAATCAATCAGTTATGATTGTTCTGAGGTAGTTTTTAGGTGGGTAAAAAATATTCATAACTTGTTTTTAAATAAGGTTTAATTTATTTTTATGCCAAAATAGATAAAAAAATAAACAGAAAATATATTGACAAAAGTGATTGATTTATATATAGTTATTGCATTCTTGAAAAATTATTGGAGTTTTCGGCGACATTTGCGGGGTTTGTTTTCCCGGGATGTTCGGGAGGGCTCCCAGCCCTTTTGGATTCCGGGTTGGGTTGAAGATTCCTGGTTTATTACCGATAGGTTATTTGAGTGCAGTTTTTCTTTAGAAGAACGGTTTTCTGCTAACTATTTTGAGGGGGATCGGATCATGAAAGACCCGGTAGCCAATTTTTGGGGGCATATTGAATATGCGTTGGATCAGGGAGGATTTCGCTACATTCTCGAAGACCTGGTGAGTAAGGTTCGCAAGCAGTTGGATGATTCATCCATGACAGCTCAGGCCATTGATCGCCACGACTCGTATGCGGACATTGCCGGCATTGCACAAAAAGACGGACTGGAGGACTTTGCCCTGGCTCTGCGTTTTGCCAAAGATTAAGCCACTAGCCGTGGGGGCAGATAACAATAGCTATTGAGGCCGAGAAAATGTTTGTCCGCAAGATTATAAGGTATTGCTAGTTACCAGCGGCGGTTCGCCGCCACTAGCCGTGGGGGCAGATAACAATAGCTATTGAGGCCGAGAAAATGTTTGT
>CAZEBI010000021.1:24623-24898 GCA_964510355.1 uncultured Nitrospina sp.
CCGCAAGATTATAAGGTATTGCTAGTTACCAGCGGCGGTTCGCCGTTTGTATTCGGGGTACGTCCAAATGCCTCGTTTGTTTGACCTCGTGTTTTACTTGAAAGCCCCTGTCTCTGTCAGGAGGGACAGGGGCTTTCTTGTTTCCAGATAGACTCCTTCCTTTCTCAGAACCAACGGTATAATATACAAATGTGGAGAACCTCCGCTGTCTTCATGCTCGGAACGGGTGCTTCGTAGAAGGGGGAGTTTCAATGGACCCCTCTTTTACAAAGAGG
>CAZEBI010000022.1:0-24795 GCA_964510355.1 uncultured Nitrospina sp.
GACTCGGCACCGAGTTTCTCGAACGCATGGCCGACAAAGTCGCCATCTCCATCAATAACATCCTCCTCATCGACCAACTCAAAGATCAGTTAGTCGTCAACTCCTAGGCGGAGGGCCGACTGGCAAGGGCTTTGTTAGGCTGACAAATGTCCTCTCGGCTTAAGAAGGTTCTGCTTTCGCACTTCAGGTTTTTTTCTTTAAAATGCTATTGAGTATTTTTGTATAAAGCTTAAAATGAAATAAAAACGGCAAAAATTTTCAAAAGGCTACTCATTCCAAATGAAATCGAAAAAAACAAAGAAAACTAGTGATCTTATGTCTGGCGGATTTTATTCCGCAGCGGAAGCAAGTAGGCTTTTAAAAATTAAAGATGCTGGGAAAATAAGCCACTGGCTAACGGAACACCCAAAAGGAATGTCGCCATTAGTAAAAAGGCAGTATAAAATTATTGATGGACAGCAAACGGTAGGATTTTTAGATTTAATGGAAATAAGGTCCATAAATGCTTTCCGAGATAAAGGGGTCACCCTTCAAGCTCTCAGAAAATCGGCGATTAACCTGCGAAAAATTTTAAAGGTTGATCATCCATTTTCTACATCAAAAACTAAACTGGTGACGGATCGCAAGGAAATTTTTTTGCATTCGGCAGAAGAAGCCGGAGACGACATTCTTTTAAGTTTGGTAACAGAACAGTATGGGTTTTATGAGGTCTGGGAGCAATTCTTGGAAGAGGGCATAGCTTTTAATCTAAAAACAGGGCTTCCAAAAAGCTGGGTACCTGTTCCCAATCAATTTCCAGATGTTATTGTTGACCCTCGTTTTGCATATGGGCATCCCACAATAGCAAAAAATCATGTACCAACTAGTGCTTTGTATAAGCTTTGGAAGGCTGAGAAGAGCTATAAAATTGTTGGAGAATGGTTTGACGTAAAGAAATCGGAAGCAGAAGAAGCTGTCAAATTTGAGGAAAGTTTAGCTGCGTGAAAATTCGGGCAGACGAACATGTTTCCATAAAAATAATTAAAGCATTGCGAGTCATTTCCCCAAGTCTTAAAAATACGTTATCTCATGTTTCAGAAAGGGGCCAAGCGGGTCAACCGGATGTTAGTTGGGCAAAAGATTTTTCAGAGGATGATGGAACGGCGATCCTAACAAGTGATAAGGGTTTTACGAAAGGACAGCAGCGGAAAGCCATAGAGGCTACGGGTTTACAAGTGGTTCTTCTTCCAGAAAAATGGGCTGTATCTACAGCTTATTCTCAGGCCTCATTTGTCTTATTTTGGTGGTCTAAAATTGAAAATGCGGTAGCGTCTGGAACAAATTCTGATATTTGGATGATGCGGTGGGGGTTTAATGAAGATAGTGAACTTAAAAAACACGTAAAAAAGAAAAAATAATAACTTGCCCCCCCCGTTGAACGACTCAGCATGACAACACTGGCCTCACGTCCTTGGGATAGCGAGTAGTGTCTCCGCATTTGTCTTCATGCTCCGCATGGGCTATCACCGCCACATTGGCTGCCGGCGGCTCGCCGGGGTTGACTAATTCCCCATATTCCTAGATACTTAGGGAATCACCGCCACAGATAAAAAAAGTTTTTACAGGTAATTGGCGAAACTTCAATGTTTATCAAATCCTTGGTCGCATACGGGGATTTTTTAGGTTAAGGTTTTATATACTATGTTACGAGAAGCTAAAATAGAGGATGCACACGCCATCCAGAATTTGATCTGTTTCTACTCCGAGGACGGCAAAATGTTGTTTCGCACCTTGGCCGAAATAGAAGAAAATATTGCTGATTTCCTGGTTTACGAAAAGCAGGATGAAGTCATCGGTATTTGTAGCCTGAAATTCGGTTGGGACCGGTTGGTGGAAATCCGCTCGCTCGGTGTGGACCCGCGTTATCAGCGCCAGGGAATTGCCACCCAAATGGTCCAGGGCAGTATCGAGCGCGCTTTGTTGCGCGACGACTGCGATACCGCTTTTGTTCTGACTTATGCGGTGCCGCTGTTTACTAAATTTGGTTTTGAAATTGTTGATAAAATGCAATTGCCACAAAAGGTGTGGAACGATTGCCAGGCTTGCCTGCATAAAGACAATTGTGATGAAATGGCCATGAGCTTTTCACTATTGCCATTGAAAAAACTGCTGTCGCCAAAGCCACCGGCCTTGAAAGGTTCGCAAGAAGTCCTATATTCCTAGTACTTTGGATAGGGAGGATTTTAAGCCATGTTAGGTCCAATTTTCAGCGCGTTAACGGGGTTGAAAAACGCATCTCAAAGACTGCAAAACAGTGCCAACAATGTTGCCAATATCAACACTCCCGGATTCAAGAAAAGCGACGTCAATAGCGTCGAACTAAAATCGGGTGGCACCCGGGTGAACGACATCTCGCGATCCAGCACCCAGGGCGCTTTGATTCCGACTAATAATCCTTTAGACCTTGCGATCAGTGGTAAAGGATTCTTCCAGGTTACCAATCCGAACGGAGGCACCAGTTTCACCCGCTCGGGAAGCTTTAAGCTTGATGGTGGGGGTAATATTGTAGATGGCAGTGGCAACGCTTTGGTGCCGGCGGTCAATATTCCCGGAAGCAATACCGGAGTCAGCGTAGGTGCCAATGGGCAGATTTCTGCTCAGGTGGGAGGCCAGGCCGAGGTTGCCGGACAGATTCAGCTTGCCAGTTTTCCGAACCCATCCGGGTTGACAGCGGCAGGGGGAAACCTGTTTAACGAATCGGCAGGTTCCGGTGCGCCGGTTGTGGGCGGTCCGGGAGAAGGGGGACGGGGCACGGTGCTCTCCGGGTTTCTGGAAGGTTCCAACGTCGATATCGCCGAAGAAATTGTCGATCAGATTGTGGCTAAGGCGGCATTCAAAGCCAATATCAATGTCATCAAAGCCAACGACGAATTGATAGGTACCATCCTCGATATAAAATCTTAACCGGCGAGCTGTAGATGGTAAATACCTTGTTGAGCCGATAAAGGCAAATCCCCCCAACCCCTGTGGTATCATTTCCTCGGCTTTCATGCCCCGAAGGGGTACTCCGTAGAAGGGGGAGCTTCAAATGGACCCCTCTTTTTAAAGAGGGGCTGGGGTGATTTAGAAACTCTCATGCAATATGCGGGCTAGTGACTGGAAATTTCATGAATCACGAAAACTATCTTGTCACTGTTGAGCGGTTTTTTCTTTCCTTGAAAGATTCAGGGCTGGCGCTTTCTGCCACCGATTACGACCTCATCCAGCAATGGGAAAACCGGGGCATCCCGGTCAATATCGTCTGCCGTGGCATCGAAAATGGCGTGGTCGAATTTGAACAGCAAAACACCCGGCAATCTTCACGCATGGGCCTTAATTATCTCAAAGTTTTTGTAGAAGAGGAACTGGAGCGATCCCGGTAATGCAATCTGCCAACTCTGTAAAATGTAATACTTGTCGGGACGACCAGTATGTCCTGTCCAATAAAAAAGGCAAGGTGCGAGCCGAAGCCTGTAAATGTTTTACCTGTGATAGTTGCCAGGGAACAGGAAGAATTTTTGAAGAAGATGCCGATGGTATTTCACGCACTCGCGCATGCCAATGCGCCGATTTCATTAAAAAGTTGAAGCTCTTCAACCATGCCGGGATTCCAGGTAAGTTTGTGCATGAGAGTTTGGACAATTATGAAGTCGCTAGGCACCGTTCACTGAAAGATGCCTTGTCGCGCTCGCGAACATTCATCAAAGAGTTTGTTCAGATGCAAGGCCAGTACAGTCAGGGCCTGATTTTCATGGGCGAACCCGGACGAGGGAAAACCCATCTCGCTGTATCCATCATCAAGGAACTGATTTTAAAAAATGGGGTCGAATGCAAGTTCGTCGACTTTTTTGAATTGCTCAAGGACATTCGCCACGGTTACGGAGAAGATATTTCTGAAGGTGAATTCATCAATCCTTATTTGGATGTGAAGGTATTGGTGATCGACGAGTTGGCCAAGGGCAGGAACACCGATTGGGAGCTGACGGTTCTCGATCATTTCATCTCTGCCCGCTATAACGATGATGACAAGGTGACATTGGTGACCACCAATTTTAAAGAAAAATTGGATAACGGGGTTGGATACGAGGATAAAGGCAATAACAGAGGCGGTCTTTCCGTTGCCAGTACGCGTTATACGCTGGAGGATAAAATTGGGCCGCGTATTTTTTCCCGCTTGATGGAAATGTGCAAGAAGGTGCATCTGCAAGGCAAAGATTTTCGCCAGGAACAAGTTTAAGCAAACACTCACCTGATATTTCGAAACAAAATATAACTATATAAACCGCTGGCGAATTTTTTCATGGTTTCCCTTGTATCAGTCATTTGCATCGAACCAGAACTCGATTGCGGCCGAGTCGACATCAAACCAGGCCGAATGTTCAGCGTTGGTGGGGACATGATACCATTCGCCTACTCCGAACTTTTTTGTTATTCCGTACATCGTTAAAACCAGTTCCCCTTCTGTGATGACACCTATATTGTCCGTATCGTGCCGATGTCCTGGGATTTTTGTTCCGCCAGGATAGGAGGCGAATAACACCTTGCATTCGTCTGCAGAGAGTTGAAACGCATTAAATGGGCCTGCAAAAACAGGGAGATCTTCGATTTGTTTCGGGAATATTTTTTTCATCCGCTCGCTTCCTGTTATTCCTTGTTGAGAGATATATTATTTTTGAAACTGAGGCAGGTTTTTCGCCAGGAACAAGTATAAATACAGTTTTTCCCCCACTGTCAGTCATGGATTACGGGCGCTGACAATCCATGCTGTGGAGTCCATGAAGACACCCTGCTCGGTATCGTGAGCTTTGAGTTTGTTGCGTAATTCTTTGGTAATGCGGAATAGGGTCATGTCGTCCGGGTCCGCTTTGGTGATCGCCGCATAGGCAGGCCCTAACTGCGTCAAGAATTTCACTGCTTCATCGGGATCTCCGCCAACCTTAAACGGCGTATCAAACCTCTTGATTAAGATGTCAATAAATCCTGCCTTTTTTAAAATACCTTTTACCCTTTCAGGATCACCCAAGGAGAACGGTCCAGGTTCATCCGCACCCGGGGGTGCGGGTAACGGTAGGTGGTTCGCGACCACTGCGAGGGGCAGATGGACCCACTCGTTATCCTTGACCGGTCGCCAGCAAATAAAGGCAAGGCGTCCGTGAGATTTAAGCGTTGAGCGTATATTGCTGAATGCCGTTATGGGATCGTCAAAAAACATCACCCCAAAACGGGAAAAGGCAATATCGAAGGTGCTGACTACAAATCCCTGGGTCTGAGCATCGCCGCACTCGAAACTGAGGTTCTTTTCCGCCGCAGACCGTGTCCGCGCCCTGGCCCGCTCTAATATCAGTTCAGAAATATCTATGCCGTGTACGTGGCCTTTGGATCCAACCCGGCGGGCCATTTCAATCGAATTGTCCCCGCAACCACAGCCAATTTCGATTATTCTTTCTCCGGCAGAAATGGCCGTTGTTTCCATGACCGCATGGCCAAAGGGCTTAAGACTGGCGTCCAGCTTTTCTTGCAGGCCCACCCACCTTTTTCCTCCTTCGCCATTCCAGAATGTCTTCATCTCTGTGTTCGCTATATCATCCATGCTATCTCCTTCTTTCATGAAGTTTTATTTTTTAAAATTCATACCGTATTGCCGTATAAACATTGCTGTTATTCTTAAACTGGCCATAAAAAGTATGGATTTTATTGCCGTAAAAAATATTTCCACCGGTTTCGATTCTTGTAGAATCCGATAACTTATAGGACGCATTCAGGCGCAGGTAACCGTCTTTATCCGAAGGGGAATAGAAATTAAATAATGATAACTTTAAATCTTGACGCATCAACAATTTTGTCAATCGCAGAGTCACTACCTGACGGTATTCATCATCTCGCAATGCTCCAGCAGACAAACTGCGGACGTAGTCCTCGTAACCCAATTTGTGCTCCAAATTATACTGAATGACCGCCGTAAGCTCGGTGGCAATTTCCCGTTCATACCCGACCAAATAGCGCATTTCACTATTTCTAATGAGAGAATTCGTGGCGGCCCCGCTTCTATAATAACCGGTTTCAACATATCCTATGCCGCCGATAACCGGACCCCGGAGGCTCGCACCATACACATCCAACGCAGGAAATGTGTCGACCCCATTTTTTTGCCCAGCAGGACTTTTCCAAAAACCGCTATAAAAATAGAAGGCGGCTTCATAAGCACCGAAGGAGCGATATAAACGCATTGATAGTTCGTCATCCTCAAACCATTCATCGGGCCGATCAACAACGAGAGGGTTATCCCGCCCACGTCTGGAGTTTAGGTTTTTATCAAAAAAAGATATCCGTTTCCCGTCTATAAAACGGTCCGCGCCAAACTTGGGCACGTATACAAGGTCAATATTAAAGGTGTCAAAAAATGCGGAAATTTTGATGGCATCGGTAGGAGCTTTCAAATATTCGACATCGCGGCCCACAAGAAAAGAATTCCAGTCTTTGGCAAAAAGGTCATTGATAAAAACAAGATCACCGGTTCCCCATGTCAGGATTTGGCGACCGATCTTTATATCCATAAAGTCTAATGGATAGAACTGGACATTAACCTGCCGAAGGTCAATAGCACCTTCTCCCGATTCAAGGTCTGGGGTATAAATATCCAGCACAGGATCAAAAATAAAATCGGCCACGAGATTTAGCGAAAAATTGTCGAAATCCTTTTCCGTCTCTAATTGGAGTCGGAGTTCCCCGATGCTGATATCTTTTTGGTTTGGATCATTTTGGGTTCTTATGCCTATCCGGGACTCAAGAAAACCGTCAAATTCGAGGAACGGTTCGCCTGTTCCCCCTGAAGAAAACAGGTCTGCATTCCAACCTTCACTGGGGATTGGGTGAAGTGCCTGCTTTTTTTTACTTTGGGTTTCATGGGCCAGAGCACTGGTGTATATCAGGGCTATGATTCCTACATACAATAATATCCTTCTCATATTTTATCGTAGGTATTTTTTTGCTGGTCGGCGTAAGAATCGTTCGGTAAAAATATTAACCGGCAACCCAAGAGAATACTTTACCGAAGAGTAGTTGAGAATCGTTTTTCCACCTGTAAGTTTGTTTTCCATGATTGAATTAATTACGGTCGGATAACCGTCAATTTTTTCGACCTTCAAAACGGCATAAGTCCGGTAAACATCTCCGTTATTGTTAAAATATTCCGCTCGCATGGGTAAAAATGTTTTTTTATCGACCCAGTTTTTATAATAGGAAAACTCAACCACATCAGGATGCATGGGAATGCTTTTGATGACATAATATTTATCATTTTCTTCAAGCAACTCGTGAATATCCTTATCTATATTTCTTCCGGAGACATCTTCGTAGAAAAAATGCGAGCCCACAAAGCTTGTTCGTTCATCACTTGCGGCTATTCTTTTTACTAAATCCAAAGCCGGGAGATAGAGCCACCGATCATCCTCACGGCCAATATTTTTCCAGGCCATAAAAACCATTTTTTTGATATCTGCAGGTTTGCTGAAAAAAACATAATATTTCTGCGGGCCACCGCTGTCATCGAGATTTTTCCTCAGCAGTATCATGCGGCGGACCCGTTCCCGCCCCTGTCCATCGATGATGCGCATATGCACCTGCGCTTTTTCATCCCCTCCCTGATAGTAGGATGCATGCAGGGCTTTTTTTACGATGTCCATGACCTCCGCCGCATTGACCGGTGAAACGAATAACAGGGAAATAACCGCGAGGCTACTAATTATCTTTCTCATTTTGATTCCTTTTCGGTTAAGCATTAGCGAACAGTCTTTTTTCCATCAAATGGATCAGGGCGGGTAATAGAACCAATGTAGAAATGCCGGCAAGAGCCAGGATGCTGGAAAGTAGTATCCCCACCATCTGGTAGGGGATCAGGGGAGTGAGTAATAACGGCAGGAAACCGATGCCTACCACAATCGCGTTGCGTGTGATCGCTCTGGAAGGTTCACCAAATACAGCAGGGATGGTTTCTTTCCAACTGGAATAGTTCAGCCGAAGTTGACGACTTCTGGTGATGAAATGTATTGCAAAATCCACTGCCAGCCCAATGCTGACCGAGGTTAAAATTGCTAACGGCGTATCCAGATTGCCGCTTAATAAACCTGCGGCACCATAAATGACCGCAACCGTAAAGGTCAAAGGAACCATGGCTAACAGGCCCCAGCGAACCGACCGGAACAAGACCACCAGCGTCAGAAGGATAAGGAAAAAAGAACCCATTGAAGCCTTGACCACTCCCACGGTTACGCGATCCTGCCAAATAACATTTATGTGTGTCATCCCGAACCAATTGCGTTCTAAATGGATGGGCGGCGGATTTTTTGAAAAGTATTCGGCAATAAGGTTTTCTACTTTTATCATTTCCTGGTTGTCGCCGCTCTTAAGCTGAAACCAGATATTGGCTTCCCGGTAGTCCGGGGTGACATAATGCCAAAGATCGGTGGGACGATGACTGTTCTGGAAGGTCATCAATGTTTGCGCAACCGCCGCAGAGGTATCGGGTATGCGGTATTGTTTCTCTTGACCGTTAAACAATTCACGATGTACTGTTTTGATGATTTCGGTCACGCCGATGGTTTTGCCAACATTTTCTGTGTTGGTGATATAGCGTTGTAACCCATCTATATATCTCAGTACTTCGGGGTCTTTAAAAGCCTGCTCATCGTTGGCCTTTAACGATAGATAGGCAAGATAACTTCCCGCGAACATCTTATTGAGAATTTTGTCGGCTTTGCGAATTTCATGGCTTTCGCTAAACCACTTCATCGGATTGTCATCGGGAATGAGCTTGTTGACTCCATAAAGAGAACCCAGGCTCAACAGAACAGCAATCACCGTAAGGGGTTTGGCAAAACGTGATGCTTCGTTACCAATTTTAGGTAAAATCCGGGTGAGATAACTTTGTCCTCCGGGGTGACCTGAGTGCTGTGCGCCAAAGTTCGCAAATTTATGTTCCGGCATCCACATGATGTAGGCGGGAATCAGGGTCACCGTGAAAACCCATGCCAGTATTACACCTATGCTCACGAAAGTTCCGAAGTCTTGCAATGGCGGAAGCGATATCAGGTTGAGAGCACCGAAACCGATAGCCGTAGTCAAAGTTGTGAGCAACATCGGTTTTGATAATTCCGACATGACAAATTTAAGGGTTTTTTCACGGTCCTGATACTGTGGGTAACGGTCGTAAAATTCCGAAAGGATATGCACGCCATCAAGAACCGCTATTGGCATGATGAAGATGGGAATCATCGATGACATGATATGGATGGAATGTCCGGAAATTATCATTACGGACATGGTTATCATGACGGCTAAATTTGCAACAAGCAAAGGAGACAAAATCAGTATAATATTTCTGAAAAAGAACCACAGCAATGCGAAAATAAGTGCCATGGCCATGGGAGTTGCGATTGCCATTTGCTGAAACATCTCTACGCCAAAAATGTCTTGAGCGGGTCCCATCCCTGTGATGAAAAATTCATCTTCCCCGCCATAAGAAGTAAACCTCTCCTTGAGCAAGCCTGAAATTTTGTAACTCACATCTCTTGATGTCATGGGAATATACAGTGCTATTGCCCGTCCGTTGGTTGATGTCAGGCTTCCATTGAGGATGGGCTGGGATTCAGCCTTCTTCCTGATTTCCAGGGCTTCAGCATCTGTCGCGGGAGGCATGCGCATTAACCAGTTAAACTTGACGGTGCCAGGCCCACCTTGTTCAACGGTATCTACATTTGAAGGAGCGATCAGCTCAACGGAAACCACTCCAACGGTGTTATCACTTTCATCTTTCCACTGCAAACTCTTCGCATATGTTGCGAGGTCGTGGATATTGCTGAGAGTGGTCGTATTAAAAACGCCATTTTTATGAGTTTTATTGACGATCCCGACTACCATCAAGTCATAAATAGTAAATTTCTTCTTTTGCTCTCTGTTGATCACTCTTACCGGCTCATCATATTCCAGCATACTTTCCGGGTCGGTATCGAGCTGTAATGAAGGTAAGGACGAATTATCTGTCAATGTTGGAATAGCGACCAGCGTGATCAATACTAGCGATATAAATACCGGCAATAAGACAAAAAACTTTGGGAATTTCACAGCTGTGTCAGATAGTCGGTGCATTGAGTTCTCTCCAAAAAAAGTATGAAATTTTCATTTTCTCCCCCTTCATAGGGAGGGTTGGATCGTCCTCATGCGATATGCGGGCTAGTGCTGAGAGACTTATTTGTACCGTTCAGTATAGTAATGTTTTGATATTATGGGATAATATGCCGGGAGTCAAGAATTTTGTTTCGTTCAGTACAGTAATCAGGGGGATTTTCTTCTAAATAGTGAAAACTAAATGATATTTATAGGTTTCTAATTCTACCCGGCCTATTTGTACTGCTCGATACAGAATATTTGGGTATGTGTGATAGAATGACCCATATTATGTTTAGTGCGTTGTTTACGGGAGGGGTGTTGCCATAGCTAGATATAAAGAGTTCGATGAGACGGATGCGTTGGATGCGGCCATGCGCACCTTCTGGTCGAAAGGGTATGAAGGCACCTCCATGTCGGATCTGGAAAGGTCCATGGGTTTGGCGCGTACCAGCATTTATAACGCCTTTGGGAATAAACGACAGCTATTTGATAAGGCAGTTGAATATTACCAGCGTACGATACTTGCGGATTTACTCTCTCCGCTCGAAAGCAGTGGGGATATTCACCAACGAATAAATAAGCTACTCAATAATATGGTTGATTTCCAATTTAGGGAGGATACACCCGGCGGTTGCCTGGTTGTCTTGTCTATTTTTGAACGGGAACAGCATACTACCCCGACGGTTGCGATGTTGGAGCAACAATATCTGCACTGTCAAAATTATCTGCAACAAAAATTCGAGGAAGCCCAGCGTTCAGGGGAAATCAGAGAGGAACTCGATACGCTCACGTTATCGACCACTCTCATGGCCTCTATGGCTGGTATAATGGTGATGCGAAAAGCAGGTTTTTCGGAAACCATCCTGCGTCAGGTGGCAAATATGACAGGTCATCTTTTCGCTGGCGCAAATACTCTCAGATAGGATCAGAGGACACACCTGTTGTCGGCTCATTGTTGTTTGCGTAGTAGTGGAATCCGCCCTTTATTTTAAATTTATGGAATAATTTTTTTGATTCAAGACCTTATGTTCTAGGTAGAGTTAAAAAATAGATATACGCTGATACGAAGCCTTTTGTTCTCTGGCAAGGTTAAGTGGTATAAGGGAATTTCTAAAAATTGCTTTTGGCTATGAGTGGCCTTAGAGAAAATTACCGAACAAAGAAATTTTCATAAACATTATGAATAATTTATTTTTTCCCGGAAGAATTCTAAAAGTGAAATTATTTTTCGCAGTATTATTTACTTTATTTTTTGTAAGCGAGGCGTTTGCCGCCAAGTCCTATAAGGGGTACAGCAAATTACCCGAGCCGCCAGCGACCACTGAGGGGGAATCTATTTACCGGGAGTCCGACTGCTCACTGTGTCACGGTGAGATGGGGGACGGTGAAGGGTTTCTTGCGGCGGGGTTGACGCCAAAACCCAGGGATTTTACCAGCTTCATACAAATGAATACGGTCCCGGATATGGCCATGATCAATGCCATTCGCGATGGCGTTGCGGGAACAGCCATGCCGGCCCACCCTGATTTCAATGACGAACAGATTGATGAACTTATTCTTTATCTGCGTTCACTGCTTGCGGAAACCTATCTCACCTTGAATGTATGTTTATCTAAATCTCATGTAGTCGATACCGGGGGTTCCGGGCTGGACTTAAATGAATTCATGATAATTGTAGACAACCCGGAACTGATAAATGTTGAGAAGGATGGAAAGCTGCTCAATATATCTACCAAGGTCAAACTGGCGACCATTAAAACCTTATTGAAAAGAAGAGTCACTCGAACCCATATCAAGCTGGTGGAAAAAGATAATACGGTGTCGATTATATCTGTGAGAGTGCATCGGTGCATTCTTCAATTACCTGAGTGAGGCCTGTATGCATAAAAATTTTAAAATAGGTTGGATTCTGCCTCTTGTGCTGGTAATGAGCACTTCCATCGCTTTTGCCAAGCGGCCCCACTACAACGAAATGGAAGTTGCGGGTGGCGGTTCTCTTACCGGGACGGTCGTGTTCAAGGGGCAGGTGCCTGCTCCGGTCCGTGTTAATTTAAAAAATGAGAAAAATTCAGAATTTTGTCTGGAAAACGCCAAACCCAATGCGCAAGGCGAATTGTTCCTTCAGCATGTCGAAGTGGAGGGTGGGAATCTCAAGGATGCGGTGGTTTTCATTCAAGGCATAAAAAAAGGCAAGCCTTGGGTTAAAGGGGGACTGGATGTGCATTTTAGAGACTGTCTGGCTTTCCCGAAAGTTGCTGTAGTCAGAAAACCCAAAAAAACGATAACCCGGAATTTTTTAACCATTGAAAATCATGATGCAGGAGTCCTGCACAATCCCAAGGGTTTTTCTATAAGAGGAAATACGCGCAAGATTTTTTTCAAAAAATGGCTTCTCAACAAGGGGGCAAAAGTGGATGTCACCAGGTCGCTGAAATTTGTAAAAAAAGAACGCGATTCGCATTTTTATATAGAATGCGAGCAACATCTCTGGATGTCGGTGAGCTCCAAAATTGTCTGGAACCCTTACCACGATATCAGTAAGAACGATGGTTCTTTCAAGATCGACCAAATTCCCCCCGGTCATTACAAGGTCACGGTATGGCATCCTTATATCGGTGAAAAAACAACAGAGGTTGATATTTCTGCCGGTGCTGATACTCAACTGCAATTGACATTTCCTTAGTGCAGGTTGATAAAAAAGGCCTTAACCGTCACCCTCCTAACACGGGCATAAACGGGAGGAAGTTCTTCCTCAGGTAAAACACGCATCCTTTCAGACTCACCTTTTTTTCCTTCGTTGACGATTCTCGTTTCTCGCCTTATATTTTTAGTTGAGGAACATCTGGAGAAGGCAGATGAAGAAAGCGGAAAAATACCCCACAACAATTGCCAGGCCGACTCGTGCCGAGCTGGCGAAAATCCATATCGCCAAGCGCGATCTCAAGCTGACCGACCCTTTGTATCGCGGTTTCCTGAATGTTTTGTTTGGTGAAACCTCCGCCAAAGATCTCACCCATGAACAGATCGATGAACTCCTGGAGCATTTTAAAAGTCTGGGTTGGCAGAGCGGCTTCACTTTAGCGCAATCGACAGGCGGTATTGCTAAAACTAAAAATTCAGAGAGAGCGAAACCTCCTGTCAAAATTTCCTCAGGGCATGGCCCTGCTACGATGGCGCAGATCGGGTTGATCGTGTACCTATGGAAACATGGCCCCGGCATCCGGAACAAATCGATGCAAGCCCTGGAGCATTTTTTGCGTCACCATTTTCATGTTTCGCAGTTGCCACAGGTTAAGGCCCGTCAGGTTCCCGGAATTCTGGGGGCGATTAAAAATATGGGAAAAATGTAGGGGAGGGAAGATTTGGGTGTGGAAAAAATGGGGCACGTGGGAGGCGTCTCCTCCTGGATTTGCCTCCCACGTATGGGTAATCTCAATTGTTCCAACTCTACCTTGGTGGAGGATTAGGAGTTAGCCAGTAATCGAAATCAACCCAATATTTCTGTATGGCATCTCTATTGCCAAGAGGCTCGTGGCCAAAAACAATTTTTAGAGATGCTCTTTTGTCATCTCCGGTACGCCGGAGCTTGTGATTCAAATTAAGTTCTGGACGAATCCAGATTTTCATCATCGCAATCCGCGCTTTTTTTCTGGCCCTTCTTTTTTTTCAGCGCCTCGCTGAACGGATTATTAAAAAATGAGTTCCAGTACTCGTTGCTGAGCTTTTTGCTGGAAAGAACCTTTTTGACTTTGCCTTTTTTATCAAATATTTTGACTTCGTGAAACATGATACACTCCAAACTTGATGCCGACCTGGGTGCGATATTCGCCCCGGTTTGGAGGTTTAGATATATTTAAAGCGCCTCCGCCCGGTTGAAAAATCAACGCTATTGGGTCGGTTTTAGCCCCTTGGGCCAATTAGAATTTATGAACCGGGTTTTGCAGTATTAATGATATCCGTAACTTAGGATGTCAAGCACCCGGTCCAAGATTCTTTTCATTGGCCTGTTGTATGCTCTTATCGGAGGAAGATTTTGAAACATTTAGTGTTATTTTTGTTTTTATTGGGAATTTTTGGGCTTTTGGGATGCGACCAGGAGTTAAAAGAGCATCCGCTACCCGAAAGCCTGAAAAAAGAGCTGGCCCGCAAGGCGGACCCGGCTATTCATCTCAATGACGTATCCGGTACCATTTCCCTCGATTCTGAGCTGAAAGTGAGTTTGAGCCCCAGTGCCGGATTGTTCATTTTTGCCCGCCCGCAAGGGGTTACAGCCGGGCCACCATTGGCGGTCAAACGCCATGGCGTTTTCGAGTTTCCTTTTGAGTTTGAGATCGGACAATTGCATACCATGATCGAGGGCAGTCAATTTGAAGGAACCCTGAACCTGACAGCGCGTCTGGATCAGGATGGCAACAGAAAGTCCAGCCCCGGTGATGTGGAGGGAAAAATGCAAGTCACAGCCGGGCAAAAAGGCGTTGAGCTGGTGCTGAACAACCTGATAAGCGCATCTGCCTACAACATACAGGGAACGGTCAACGTGAGCGTGGGCCTACAGAACAAAGTTCCCGAAAACGGCACCCTGTTTATTTTTGTCCGCTCGGAAGGTGTCAAGCGCGGTCCACCGCTGGCGGTCAAGCGCATACCGGATGTTCGGTTTCCCTACGAGTTTGTTTTAGGGCCAGCGGATATTATGGTCCCCGGAACCGCTTTTGAGGGCCCCATGGTGCTCACAGCGCGGGTAGATGTCGATGGCGATGCGAGAGCCGGTGCCGGCGATATCGAGGGTTTCATCGGTGCCAAGCCTGGTGATAAGAAGATAGAACTGCTTTTAAATCATTTGACGGGAGGCTAGTGGGCAAGGGCTCATCAAGCCGAACTAATCGATAACAAGCCAATAAAACCTATTGCTCACTGGGTCCAGCGTCACGCCGGCTAGAAACTTATTTGTATTCCCATACTGGCGCCGTAGGTTCCGCGGGTCTGGTTTGAGAAGCGGCTGTCGAGATTGACGTAGGCCAATGTGTGGTCGTTCATAGCGTAGCGAACCCCCAGTTTTCCTGCGGCAGTGTTTTCCCAGAAGGAACCATTTCTATAATCAACAGTCGTACCGTTGATCGCATACGATTGATCTCTTCCAGCGAGTACTGTGCGGTGCTCCAACTCACCTCCGACTATGACGGTCAACTTGTCATTGATTTTGGAAGTCAACTGTTCTCCGATGAGGACACTGCCTTGCACGAGGTGACGTTCTTCCCAGAAAAAGTATTGCCTCTCGTTGTAGTCGCCGGTAGCAGAATAACCGAATGTTAAACCCACCTCGGTCTTCCAGGTATTTTTATCATCCGGGGAATAACTGTAGCTGACCTGACTTCCGGTGATCGCCTCATAACTGGTGTAGTCACTGGTGACATCGAGCTTTCCGGAGGATGTGGTGTTGGTGAAAATCTCGCGAGTGCCCTGGTGGAATTCCATACCGGCGACAAAAAACCCGCTGAACTTGAAGTTTCCAAGGCTGGCAAAGTCTGTGGCATTGACACCGGCGAGAAAGTTGTTGCGGGAGATGTCGTGGTCACCTTTAATATTCTGTTTGCTGTGCCCCACAGACAATATCAGCTCAAGATTGTGTTGCTTTAACGGATAGATGAAATTGATTCCTCCACCATAGGTTTCGTAGCCGAGAACGGAACTGTTTGTCCCGCGTTTGGAATAGAAGGAAAACGGTTCGGCATAAAGTTGATTGCCACGGGATTGTTTGGGGAAAGCTGAATAACGTTTTAAGGCGGAACGCAGATTGTAGGTACGCAGACCCAGCAACTCATCGGCACTCTCATTTGCTCCCTGACCGACGGACCCGGCAGAGCCTGCGACCACCGTATTGCCGCTGAGGTCTTCGAGGGTCAAATTGCCAGCTCCGATTCCGTCCGTACTATAAAAATAAGCCTGACCAAACCCCTGCTCGATTTGCAGTTTAATCCCTGTCAAACCGGCAATGGGTAGGCCAATTGAACCCACCAGGATACTGCCTTCTTTCAAAATTACCGTGCTGTCATTAGCTCTATAGCTTAATGATCCCCCCGTTCCGGTGTTTTTGATTGTGCCAAAGTTGATGATGGTGGTGTTTTCAAGAAACCGTATCGCCTGGCTAGACCCTGCGGATGAGATGACAGCGCCGGCGTGGTTGGTCAGTGTGATCGTCGAACCCCCGGTTGATGTGCCAAGCTGAAATGTTTGAGCCGTAGTTCCGGTTCCAGATATCGTGCCAAAGTTATCGATGGTTCCGCCACTGCTGACCGTATTGATGGCGGTTGCCGTCGCCGTAATGGTTGCACCCGCGTTGTTGGTGATCTTGAAATTGGTAACCGTATCAACAGCAATGGCTTGTGAATTGGCTGAGAGAGTTCCTGAGTTGGTGATCGTCACAGTGGTTGCAATACCCCGTGCGTCTATGGCGCGGCTGGAAGTCGTGCTGATGGTGCCGTTATTGATGACGGTGATTCCATCATTACCCTGCAAGTCGAGCACATTAGCTGCTCCCAGGCTGAGATTGGCATCATTGGTGATGGTTATGTTTCCGGCTGTGGCATTGTAGTCATCGGCAGTAGAGTCGGTAGACAGAGTGGTATCGACAGCAATATTGACCGAAGCTGCCCACGCTTGAGGGGGAAGTGCCATCACGATTGCAATAGCAACCAATGCCAAAAAGGTTCTTTTCCAATATGAAATGTATCGTGGACAGAACTTTTCCATAAGGAACCAGAACCTGTTGATTTAGAAAGCGAAAAAAAACCATTGTAAATGTAAAGTGAATTTGACAAGTCTATAATAGGAGGGGAGAGAAAGGCAAACTAAAAGTTTCGCTGAGCCGAAGACAAGCCCCGTAAAATCGGGCTTGGGAGGGTTTGGAGGTGGGGAACAAGGCAACCCCCCTGACAAGGGGGAGTTCAAGGGGGTTTTTGAAATCAGTAATGTTGTTATCTGCCACCAGCGTCACGCTGGCTAGAAACTTATTTGTATTCCCATACTGGCACCGTAGGTTCCGCGGGTCTGGTTTGAGAAGCGGCTGTCGAGGTTGACATAGGCCAGCATGTTCTCGCCCATGGCGTAACGGGCTCCCAGATTGCCAGCGGCGGTGTTTTCGTAAAAAGAGCCATTTCTATAATCAACAGTCGTACCGTTGATCGCATACGATTGATCTCTTCCAGCGAGTACTGTGCGGTGCTCCAACTCACCTCCGACTATGACGGTCAACTTGTCATTGATTTTGGAAGTCAACTGTTCTCCGATGAGGACACTGCCTTGCACGAGGTGACGTTCTTCCCAGAAAAAGTATTGCCTCTCGTTGTAGTCGCCGGTAGCAGAATAACCGAATGTTAAACCCACCTCGGTCTTCCAGGTATTTTTATCATCCGGGGAATAACTGTAGCTGACCTGACTTCCGGTGATCGCCTCATAACTGGTGTAGTCACTGGTGACATCGAGCTTTCCGGAGGATGTGGTGTTGGTGAAAATCTCGCGAGTGCCCTGGTGGAATTCCATACCGGCGACAAAAAACCCGCTGAACTTGAAGTTTCCAAGGCTGGCAAAGTCTGTGGCATTGACACCGGCGAGAAAGTTGTTGCGGGAGATGTCGTGGTCACCTTTAATATTCTGTTTGCTGTGCCCCACAGACAATATCAGCTCAAGATTGTGTTGCTTTAACGGATAGATGAAATTGATTCCTCCACCATAGGTTTCGTAGCCGAGAACGGAACTGTTTGTCCCGCGTTTGGAATAGAAGGAAAACGGTTCGGCATAAAGTTGATTGCCACGGGATTGTTTGGGGAAAGCTGAATAACGTTTTAAAGCCGAGCGCAGGTTGAAGGTGCGAAGACCCAGCAGTTCATCGACGCTCTCGTTCGCACCTTGACCAACGGACCCGGCAGAGCCCTTCACCGCCGTATTGCCACTGAGGTCTTCAAGGGTAAAAGTCCCTGTCCCCGATGTGTCATAGAAATAAGACTGACCGAAACCCTGTTCTATTTGCAGAGTATTTCCAGTTGTTCCAGTAGCAAATTCAATTTTACCAACAAGGATACTGCCTTCCTTTAAGGTGATGGTGTTATTGTCGCCCCCAATTCTGACCCCGGTTGAGGTAGGTGAATTTTCTCTAATAATAGAACCGCTGTTTATAAGAGTGTCGTTATCCTCAAGTCTCACCACAGCATTTCCACTCCCTGTCGATTTAATGATACCGCCAGCGTTGTTGATGATAGTAACAGCCCCGGTTCCTCCCGTCCCAGTCTGAATGGTTGAGCCACCGGAGGACATGGTGCCTGAGTTGGTGATGGTTCCAGCACTTCCGCTCATATTTATGGCGGCAAACTGTGCGGTTATAGATGCTCCGGCATTGTTGGTGAGTGAAAAACCGGTAGCCCCACTGCCTACAAAAATTCCCCGATTTGCGTCAGATGAGATGGTTCCCGAATTGATGATCGTCAGGTTGTCGGCACCACCATTTGCAAAAATTGCGTTGGTGTTATCCGTATTGAGGGTTGCCCCGGCGTTATTGATGATGGTGACTCCTGTTTGATTAGTTATGTTAATTGTACTACTTCCCGAAACGTCAATGATTGCATCATTGGTCAGGGTTATGTCGCTGGCAATGATGACTTGCTGGTCGGTGGTGTCGGCAGATATCGTGGTGTCCGAATTCACATTAACCGCCCAAGCCTGAGGGGGAGGAGCGATTAAAATTGCAGTAGCAACGCAATAGAGAAAGGTTCTCTGCCAACATGAAGTGGTATGCGCGCAAAACTTTTCCATAAAGGATCAGAACCGTTTGATAAATAGGCGAAAAACAGGCCACTGTAAATGTAATAGATTTTTATCACCCTAATATGGGGGGGGGTAGTTTGGCAAGCTAATAGTTCCGAATGGGCTAAAATAAGTTAAAAAAACAGGTTCGGGATTTGTTTCGGCGGGGGATGCTTCGAGAGCCTCAGCATGACGACTGCGGGGGTTTTTGGGGTGTCATCTGAGCTACCAGCCTGTCATCCTGAGCCACTTGCCTGTCATCCTGAGTTAGTTGCCTGTCATCCTGAGGCACTCGAAGGATGGAGCGCGTTTAAAGGTGTTGTTCACCCTTCGACCCTTCGAGAACCTCAGGGTGACGATCAAAAATTTTTAAATGTAAAACGTAAACTATGAGCAAGTACTTTATCTACATACTTCAGTGCCGGGACAATAGTTACTACACCGGAGTGACCCGCAACGTAGAAAAAAGGGTCTATGAACATCAAGAGGGATTGATCAAAAATAGTTACACGCACTCACGCAGACCCGTCAAATTGATTTATACCGAAGACTTTAGCAAACCCCTGGATGCCATTGAACGTGAGAAACAGATTAAGGGTTGGTCGCGGAAGAAAAAGGAGGCATTGGTGTCAGGGGACTTTTCAAACTTGGAAAAGCTATCAAAAAGAAAGAATCGGTAACCCCGCCTCTTTTCCTGTCTACCCTTCGATGCTTCGAGAGCCTCAGCATGACGACTGCGGGGTTTTTTTTGGGTGTCGAGTCATCCTGAGCTACCAGCCCGTCATCCTGAGCTACCAGCCCGTCATCCTGAGGCTCTCGAAGGATGCCCTTCGACCCTTCGAGAACCTCAGGGCGACTCAGGGTGACGGGTCAGTGCCTCTTCGTATGAAGGGCAGTAGAAGAGTCAGAGCCAGGCACAGCCAACTGAAAACATCGCCGTAGGCGGTGTAGAAGGTGAGTCCTCTCTGGCGGGGGGTGATTTGGGTGATCCTGGCCGTTTCGACAAAAAGTTCCGTCGCATCGCGCAGGGCACCATTGGCATCGATCGTTCCTGAAATCCCGGTATTTGCGGCACGAACAATGGGCACACGGTTTTCCACCGCTCTGAGCGCTCCCATGCTCATATGCTGGTAACTTGCAGGGCTTTTGCCGAACCAGGCATCGTTGGTGATATTGATTAAAAAGTTTGCACCGTTTTTAACCGCCTGCCGCATCAGGTCGGGAAAAATCAATTCATAACAGATGGAGACCCCGGCTTTATAACCGGCGACATCGAATAATGTCGCTGTTTCTCCGCGCCCGAAGTCGCCGATCATTGCCACCATTTTTTCTACGAAGAACAAAAGGTTGCGAAAAGGAACGAACTCACCAAAAGGAACCAGATGGATTTTGTCATAACGGTTTTGGGTCGCACCGGTTTCAGTCACGAGATAGGCGCTGTTGTAGTGGATGGTGTGTCCGTCCCTGCTTTTTTTGTGCGGACTGCCGAATAAAATAGGGATCTGGATTTGCCGTGCCAGATCGTTGACAAACTTCGTACCGGGATCATGCTGGTTGTAATAAAAAGGCATGGCGGTTTCGGGCCAGACAATCAGTTGCGGATTCGATTCTGCGGCCTGCAAAGTCAGCTCCCGGTATTTGCTCAAGACCTGATTTTGATAAACCGGGTTCCATTTCATGGCCTGCTCGACATTGCCTTGTACCAGCCCCACGGTTAACATGGAATTTTTTTCTGCGTTGAGTTGTGTGTGACGGTTCAGGGCGAGCAATCCGTAGCCCCACCAGCAGGCGGAAACCAGAGCAGTGAGGGCTAAAAACCGCACTCCCATATTTTCCGTATTTTTCGCGCTTTGCGTGTCTTGGCCCGACCGCAAGCTTTTCCAAGTCAGATAAAGCCCGGCATTGACCAGCATGATGAGCCAGGAGACGCCATACACACCGGTGATCTCGGCCATCTGAATAACGGGCAGGGTTTTGAATTGGGAGTAACCCAACCCCAGCCAGGAAAACCCGAGTTCAGCGTGCGTGGAACGCAGGTACTCCAAAGAAGTCCATAGAACCGGTGCGAACAAAAAAAACAGCACGGAATTTTCTTTGCAGACCCGCCTCATCAAATAACAAAATAATGCCGTATAAAAAGAGAGGTAGGCGGCCAAAAGACCCAGAACCATGAAGCTGACAACCGTGGGCAGGTTGCCGTAGTTGATGAGGGTGTTGTTGACCCAGTTCAAGCCCCAGGTATAAAAAACCATGCCGGTGATGAACCCGAGTAAGGCGGAGCGTTGCGGGGTGGTCGCTTCGATCGCCGCAAAAAGAGGGATGAAGGCAAACCAGGCGAGAAGCTCAAAATCAAAACGCGGGAAAATCAGTACCAATAGAATTCCGCTGAGAGCGGCGAGTAGAAACGGGCGTGGTTCTTTAAGCACTATGTTTTCCACCAATACTGGTTTATATTAGAAGACGGACGTTAAGGAAGACTGCGCCTTAATAAAAGAAAAAAATTATCACGACTCGACGGTCCAGCTTATGAATCATAGCTGGAACTCTATATATTTTGGAAGCAAAAAAACAACTTTTAGATAGCCTCAAAAAGGTCTGCCTGTGTCGAAGCATCAAGGCGGGAACGATCATGGCCGCTATTCGGGAGGGTTCGTTGACCTTTGAGGCCTTAAGAAGAAAACTCGGCGTGGGAACCGGCAACTGCAAAGCCAAACGCTGCCGGTCCAAAATAGAAGAAAGAATCAAAGACCACAAAGGTGGCTTAAAAGAAGACAGCGCAGTCGTTGAGTCTCAAACCCCCAGGACTCTCTAGCGAGGGAGTTTCCCCGCACACCGGGTGTCACGGTTGATACTCCAGCAAATCACCGGGTTGGCAGTCGAGTTCCTTGCATATGGCACTCAAGGTGGTCAAGCGAATTGCCTTTGCCTTGCCTGTTTTGAGAATAGAAAGGTTTTGTTCGGTTATTCCAATACGTTGAGCGAGCTCATTTGATTTCATCTTGCGTTTAGCGAGCATCACGTCAAGGTTAATGATAATCGCCATAGGGTATCTATATCGTGCGCGCTTGTTCGTCTTCTAACTTACGGCCTTCATCCATCACCCATGAAATTAACAAGACGATGGCACTGATTATTAAGTTAGCCATATCCGAAGTGCCAAATTGAGCCACTATTGCCCGCTCTCCAGGTGGATTCCCAAATGTAATGATAGCACTGACCAGTGTCGTGAAAACTGCGTTGGCAACCACCCATGCAATGCAAACATAACCTAATCGACGAAAATACCTCACGTTGTCAGCGGAAAACATGATTCCGTTCTCATAGAGCTTGAACAGCGATCTCAAAGTGCTCAAGCCATACACAGCAACACTCACCGGAAGTAAGCTGGCAAGGAACGCCAATGAGAGCGACACAACGGGTAGATCCCGAGTAGGAACAACAGGAAGACTACTGATAAACCCTGTGGGCAGATGATTGAGGGATGCCCAATACAGCAAGTCAAAAACAGGGATACACACTATTAATATCTTGAACAGTAAACCGTATCTTCGGCTGGTTCGTTGTATATGGTTTATGTTGTCATTATCCATTTTCTTCGATCCTCCCATTCCTCAAAATTTTCGTATGCGAGTATACTACAAAATCAAAATTGATAGGCCACGCCAATCAAGGTTCGTAGCGAGTGTGCTGAATTTTTATCGTTCACAAGGGGGCTGTCGCTGGCGGCGTTTAGAAGATGCTGATAACCTACCTGTCCTTCGATCCTCCAGTTTTTAGATAGCGTATAGGATGTCCTGATCTGAGCTCCCACATCTTTGAAGCCTGCATCGGCATCAAAACGTGTGAGGCCACTCTGAGTTGCCTGACTGCTTGTGATGCCAAAGAAACCCTGCATATAGCCATCATTGCCCCAGCTTGAAAAAATCCCCGGCGAGATGACGAGCTTGTCGTTGACCTTTGCCGTATATTGGGTTCCGAAAGCAACCAAAACCCCATCATCACCATTGCCTGCATCTTGCGGAGCAACCGTCACATCTGCCGACCAGGGGCCAGCACTGGCTTCAAAAAACCCTCCAAGGCCGATGCTACCATTAATATCGCCCAACCCATTGAGCGCGTCGCTATTGCCTTCATCCCGACCAATGCTATATCGTACGAGAGGTCCCAATGAAAAACGTAGCTTTTGTTCAGACCCCTTTGAATAGCTAAAGTTAAGAGCATTCCAGCCCACACTTGCCAGACCATCGTTGGGGTTCACACTTGCCCCCTTTAAGAACAAGAATCCCGGTTGTCTAATATCTACGAGTGGCAGTGCGACCGCCCCATAGCTTTGTTGAGAGCCTTCATAGCCTGGGAAAATACCGACCCCCACACCAGCATGCCCATGAAAGTCCAGAGAATCCGGGATTCCGAGACTGATACTGATTTTTCGATCTCTGTCAGTCTTAGCTCGGCCCGTGTCTTGAGCAAAAGCCGCTTGGGTTGGATGCAACGCAAGAAGTGCGCATATGATAATAATGGTGATAGTAGGCCGTTTCATGGTTGAATTATCTCCTTCAAATTGGATGGGCTTATTTCTTCAAGCCCGATGTGAGTTCGCAATACGATCCGGGCTAGGCTCTAATAATTATCGATATTAGAGTATTTATTATCGTTTATCAATAATTATTTATTGATTTATTTGTGGGGTGGTGTTGTGAACATGGGAAGGAGCTTTTAGCTTTACCTTATTGTGGTTCCTAAAAACTTAAAAAACCGGCACCGACCCGAAGGTCGATGTCGGTTTGTTTGGAGGGAACGAACCAGAGAGCGGTTTGAATTGCGGAATGGATTATTGCAGGCTCTCGATGGCTTCTTTGATGCGTTTTGCGCCTTCCTCAATTTTTTCCAGGGAAGTTGCGAACGACAGGCGTGCGTGTGCATCGGCTCCGAAAGCGATTCCGGGAACGATGGCGACTTTTTTTGTTGATAACAAATAATCCGTGAAGTCCAGCGACCCTTCCAGTATTTTGCCATTGCCATCCTTCTTGCCGTAGATGCCGGAAAAATTGGGAAAAGAATAAAACGAACCGGTGGGTGTGTTGCAAGTGACTCCAGCAATTTGTGTCAGGCGTTGCACAAGAATGTCCCGGCGTTTTTCAAATTCCCGCACCATTGCATGAACCTCATCGAGAGGGCCGTTCAGCGCTTCGATGCTGGCCGCTTGCGACATGGCAGAAGGGCCGGATGTGCTTTGTCCCTGTAATTTGCCGACCTGTTTAACAATTTCGGGATCTCCGGCGGCGATATAGCCAATGCGCCAGCCCGTCATCGCATAAGTTTTGGAAACTCCGTTGATCACCACACATTGTTTTTGCACTTCCTTGCTTAAAGAGGCAATGCTTGTGTGCTTGAATCCATCGAATACGATCTGGTCATAAATTTCATCCGAGATAATCAGCAGGTTGTGTCGCAAAGCGCATTCGGCCAGCTTGGACAATTCGTTCTTGTCATAGGCGGCACCGGTCGGGTTGGACGGTGAGTTGATCACGATTGCTTTGGTATTGGGCGTGACGGCTTGATCAATTTGTTCGGCGGTGACTTTAAAATCCTGCCCGGTAGAAATGATGACGGGTTTTGCTCCTGACAAAGCCACCATTTCAGGAAACGATACCCAGTAAGGGGCCGGGATAAGGACTTCATCTCCCTCCTGCCAAAGCACCTGGGCTAAATTATAAAAAGAATGTTTCGCGCCACACGAAGCCAGAATCTGGTTTTTTTCATAAACCAGTCCGCTATCCCGTTTCAGTTTGGCAATGATGGCTTCTTTTAGAAGATCTG
>CAZEBI010000023.1:0-24720 GCA_964510355.1 uncultured Nitrospina sp.
TCCCCCTGATAAGGGGGAGGGGGTTGCTTTTAATAGTTTTTCAGCACCCTGCTAGGCGTGAGGCCAGCGTGGCATCGCTTTTATCAGCGAACAACCGTGTTTTCAGCCCAAAGAGCCATCCCCCCGGCACCACTTAATTTAAACAAATTTATATTAATTCAATATAAAGTCAGTTAAATTCCAGGAATTTTGTTGACAAATGTATGCATTTAAAATAAGATTTATAGCATTCTACGAAAAAGTATTTAAATTGCAGGCCCAATTGCGCCAGAACCATTTTAGAGAGGGAGAATTACTGTGGCCACTAGCAACAGCGTCCGGAAAATCCGGGAAGCTAAAATGATGAGCAAGGCCGAGCTGGCTCGGAAGGCAAGCGTGACCGTTCAAACGATTGATCGTATTGAAAAGGGAAACGAGTGTCGACTCGATACAAAGCGAAAGATCATTTTGGCCCTCGGGTACAAGCTCGCAGACCGGACAAGGATTTTCAGCTCTGAGAATGATAGTTCCGCTCAAGCGGTCAGCAAAGAAAAATAATCTCGAGTTTTTAATTGCGGTTCGATTTGATAATTAAGGATAGATTCAGGTCGTGTCAAGAATTTTAGATTTCAAGACAAGGCATCTCCTTACGTTTATCGGAGTAAGTGTGAGAGACTTGAGCCTCTCACCAAAAAAAGTTTGACGATGAATCCGAGTGATTTTTTATGGAAAATAACAAAAAATCATTCACTTTGATAATCGGACCGGCAGCAATTATTTTAAAACATGTTGTTATTTAAGGGGTTATAGATAAAGAACGTGTTTGGTACAGGGTTTGCTTTTTAAAGGATCGGAACGCTTTTTTAATCGTTGATATCACAGAAATTTTTTGAGGTTTTATGTTTTTATCGAAAAAAACCCCATTGGTAGCCATCGACATCGGCTCTTCTTCCATCAAGCTGGTGCAGTTGTCCGAGCTCAAGGATGGAAAGTTTGAGCTGACCCATTTTGGCATGATGCCGCTCGCCGAGGAATGCATTGTTGAGGGGGCGATTAAAAAACCCGACCAGGTGGCCAAGGCCTTGATAAACTTAATCAAAGCCGAAAAAATACAAAGCCGTTATGCCGTTTCTGCAGTTGCGGGAGAAGCCGTTTTTATAAAAAAAATTAAAGTTCCGGTCATGTCGGAAGAGGAACTTTCTGAAAAGATAACCCAGGAAGCAGAGCAGTACATCCCCTTTGATATTGACGATGTGGCTCTCGACTTTCAGCTTTTGGGCACGGTAAAAGTTGAGAAGAACGCTTCGGAAGAAACCGAATTTAATGATGACTCTACAGACAATGAAAAGGAAGACTCGAATGGGGAGACGAGCGAGGAAATGATGGAAGTCCTCCTTGTGGCGGTTCAAAGAGAAGTCATTGATGAGAGGACAGACATTCTTCTGGAAGCCGGGTTGAAGCCTGCCATCATTGACTTGAATGTCTTCGCATTGATGAATGCGGCCCAGCTTACCAATGATTTGTCGTCAATGGGCACAACCGCGCTGTTAGATCTGGGAGATTCGTTTACCCATATCAATATTGTCGAGGATGGGGCAATGGGCTATACCCGGGATATTCCTGTTGGGGGAGGGTATTGCACCAAGATGCTCATGTCAAAATTCAAGGTTCCTTTCAATCAGACCCTTGAAATAAAGCAGGGTAATTTTTCTTCGGGTATCAAAGAAGAAGATGTCATAAAAGTCATTGCCAAGGCCTATAAGAAAGTTTTGGAAGAGATACAAAAATCCTTCGAATATTTTGGCACCCTGTCCGGTAACCAGGTGGAGAGGGTTTTGTTGTGTGGCGGAGGCAGCATGATTCGGGGACTGGATGGATTTTTTGCGGATTATTTGAAGATACCCGTAGAGATTCTGGACCCCATGCAGGGGGTCAAAATCAACCCCAAAAACTTTGACCAAATATTAGTCGATGAAATGAGTGGGCTGTCCACAGTCGCTCTGGGGTTGGCAACGAGGAGGTTTGATCACACATGATTCGAATTAACCTTCATGACTATCGCGATGAACTGAGAAAAATCGAGATACAAAAGCAGGTGGTTAAATCATCCGCAATTGTTATCGCCGTACTCTTTTTTATTGTCGTGAGCTGGTTGATGGAGCAGGCTCGACTGGATTCGATCAGAAGTGAAACACACAAACTGCAATCTCAGGTCGCGGCTTTGAAAAGCCAGTTTGACAAGATCAAAAAAATGGAAGGCAAGCAAAAACGCATGGAGGATATTATTGCGGGGATCGAAAAGTTAAGAGAAAAACAAATGCCCGCAAGCACTATTGTCAGCGATTTAAACCTGATGATTCCAGAAGGTCTTTGGTTGAGCTCCATCATACAAAAAGATATGGAGGCCCTAAAGAGGAAGAAGGTTCCCGTCATCATGTTTGATGACCCGGCGAAGAAGAAAAAAAGAAAAAAGAAGAGAAGGAAAAGGGGAGCGCCCCCCCCCAAGGAGTTTGTGGAGATTACAGGCTATGCTCTGACTGAAAACAGAGTAGCGCAGTACATGAGAAAGCTACAGAAAATCCCCTATTACGAAACGACGTTTCTTTATAAATCATTCCAGCATTATATTGGGGACCAGGCCGTTCATAAATTTATTATTTATTGCTATCTGCCGGAAAACAAGAAGAAAGCGGCTTAATCGAAAAAATTATGAACAAACTGTTCGATAAATTACCTTACGATGATCTTGATGGAGTCAAGTTCATTCATATGCTGGCAGGAGCTGCAGGTGCCGGATTGGTACTTTTCATCGCCTACTTTTTCACTTTATACAGCGCCACCAGTACGGAATTTGACGAGCTGAGCAAGCAAAAAAAAGAAGCTCAGAGAACCCTGAAAAGATATCAGTCTAAAGTGGCTCAGGAAGACCAGGTGGCAAAAAATCTGGCCCGTGTAAAAGGCCGGTTCGATGCGTTTAAAAATCAAATGCCCCGTCAGGCCGAGATCCCTGGTTTGATGCGTCAAATAACGGCGTTTGCCAAGGACAAAAATATCAAAATGGTTGCGCTCACTCTGGAAGAGGGTGAAGTCGGGAGTTTTTATAAGGAGATTCCCTTAAAAATCCAGGTACAGGGGGAGTTATGGGTCACGCTTGATTTCATCGAATATATGCAGAACCTTTTGCGTCTGGTCAATCTTAATAACCTGGTGTTGCGGGGCCCGGATGCCGATATTTCTAGAAGAAGGGCTGGTAGAACCGCCTTCGGTTCACTGAGTACGACTTTAACGGTAACGACCTACTCGTTTCTGGAGGGTGCTGAAAATCGTATGCCGGAAAAAAAGGCCCCGCCTGAGAAAAAAGAAGAGAAGAAGGGTCATTAAGCCCTTTCACAGATGATGATATTGAAGATGAAAATTAAGCGAGCGATAATAATACTGTTTTTTCTTTGGATCGCCGGGGGTCCGTCTTTTTCCGTTTCAGCGATGACCCCCTCTTTGCAAGATGACCTGCGTTCCCGGAACCAGCAACTCAATATTTTGTTTCGGCTCAGTGGGCTTGAAGGTGTTTTGGAGAACATCGAATCTGTTTTGAAAACTTCAGGGAATATTAATAAGGATGCTTTGACATCGGGTCAGGGTGAGTTTGCCCGAAAAATCATGCATCGAGCTTATTCACATAAAAAGTTTTACCGAACACTGAGACACCCTTTTATTGAAGATTACCAATCTCAATATGCTATTTCGGCAGCCCAATGGTATCGAAGCTCGTTAGGAAAAAAAATATTACAACTTGGAAGTGAAGCGAACAACCCGGACAGTCAACCCGCGATGGAATTGTTTGCGACAAATTTATTGAACTCGCCTCCCAGCGAGGAGCGAATATCCCTGGTAGAGAAGGTTGAACATTTTGCAGGCATAACTGAGGCTAGCAAAGCCCTTTATCTGGGATATGTCAAATTGATGTACCCCTTCAACAAAAAAATTCAGGAAAAAAGGCCGGGCAAAGTGCTGAGAGCCTTGAGGGAAAGCATTACCGAGCCCATGCGGGAAATCATTTTGCGGGGCCTGCTCTTTAGTTACAAAGATCTTAAGGATGAAGAACTTGAAAAATATGTTGAGTTTTTAAGCTCTAAGGCCGGTCTCTGGTTTAACCAGAAGACCTTAAAGGGCCTCGAAAAAGGAATTAAGGGAACTTTACATAAAGCAGAAGCCATCCAGGAAGAGTTGATAAAAGAAATCGAATTGGGAGGGCCGAAGTTTCCTCTGTTAAAAGAAATCGCTCCACCGGGACAAAGATATCTGCTGATGGGAAAGCGCGACCCTTTCCGGCCCCTGGTGAACGCGAGAGGGTTGATTGCTCTCCTTAAAGACCGCCGAAAGTCCATGGCCCGCATGTTCGGAAATGAGTTGAATGATATTCCGCCGATTGCCTTGCTGATATTTGCCAAAATTGAAGACCAGTATCCTAAACTCTACAAAAAATTGAAGCACTTCGAACGCTTGTTTAATAACCGGGAAGAACTGGAAGAGTTGGAAGACGATGAATATACCGAAGTCATAGGAAGTTATCGTGATGTCCTGGAACGGGCTTCTGATATTGCAATGGATGAGTCGCCCTTGCAGGTAGAATACAACTCTCTGCGAATGACGGGAATTATCCGGAAAAAAGTGGAAGTAGTGGCCATGTTTGAAGTTGGCAATACCGGATACGCCGTGAGAGAAGGGGATCGACTCGGCCCTTCTTTCGGCTATATCGATGAAATACAGGATGAACAAATAATTGTGGTTGAAAAGTTCAGAGATTACCTCGGTAATATTCTGACAAATCAGAAGGTTATCGAATTTTATCAGGGTACATCTAACGAGGGTAATACGAACTCATGAGAAAGAAAATGTTCAAAAAATCCCATCTTCTAATAGTGGCGTTGGTATTTTTAACGGCTTGGCCTGTGGCATCCGTATATTCTGCGGTTCTGCACCACCCATCGAACACCCAGCCGCTTTTTGGGTCGCCTATTTCCGGTCATGAGGAAAAAAAGACAGTTCCGTTGATGGTCCTGGCGCAAAATCAGGTTTCAAACCCAAATAAAGCATCGTTGGGGGAAATTATTTTTCTCGATACAAAAGAAGAGGGGCAAGGCTCCATTGTTTCCATCGAGTCGAGCCAGCCTGTTCAATATACAGCGTTTAAACTTTTAAATCCGTTGCGCCTGGTTCTGGATTTTCCAAAAATGGAGCAAGGAAACCTGACCCATAGTATTCAAGTTAACAAAGGGGTCGTCAATTCCATCCGCCCCATCCCCTTTGAGGCGGCAGGTGTATTGCGCTTGGAAATCGTTCTCAACCAATCTGTGGATTATGAAATTAAAAAACCGACTAAGAATAAATTAATCGTTCATCTTCGAGCTTCGGGTCAGGAAATGGCCCAGGCCCCAGCCATAGTGGAAGAGCCCCCCCCTTCCAACGAAACCGTTATTAAGAAAAACTTTGATGATAAAAAAGGTATCCAGATGGCAGGCGCTATCATGGGTGAGGCGACTGAAGAATCTGAGGATACTTGTTTTCCGATGTTATACGGGAAAAAGGAACTGATTTCTCTGGATTTTCAAAACGCCGATGTCCGCAACCTTTTTATAATTTTCGCAGAGATCAGTGGATTCAATGTCATTATTTCTCCTGAAGTAGCAGGTTCTGTAAACATGAGAATGGTCGATGTGCCCTGGAATCAGGCGATGGAAATCATTCTCACAAATAGCAGTTTGGGGCGGGAATGCTTCGGGAACAATATTGTCCGTATTGCGAGCAGATCCGTTTTTGCAACTGAAGCCGCCGCTAAAGTTGCCGAGAAAACCCGTGCGGCGGCCGATAGGATCAGTGAACTGAATGCACAGGATCTGGTCACCGAAGTGGTTCGTATTGACAATGCTGATATTACCTCATTGGCAGCGAACCTTACTGCACTGCAAAGCACTCGCGATGACGCTAGAGTTGCTATTGATACCCGCACCAATACATTGATCTTAAATGACCTGCGCAAACATGTAGATAATATGCTCGAAACCATAAAGGTTCTGGATATCCCCACAGCTCAGGTTTTGATTGAGGCGAAGATTGTTGAGATCAGCAAATCTTTTACCCAGGAATTTGGCATTCAATGGGGCCTGAGCGGTGATTTGGTCAGTACCCCCGGCGCGGCACTGATCGCGGGGTCTTCCAATGCGACTGCCATCCCCGCAGGTGGCAACTTTCTAGTGGATTTAGCACAGGGCACAAAAATAGCAAAAGGAAGCCTGAGCGGGTTCGATTTGTCCTTGGGAAACTTTTTTAGAAATGGGTTGGCTTTAAATCTCAGGCTGGAGGCCTTGGAGACCATGGGTAAAGGCCGTATTCTTTCCAGTCCCAAAGTTACGACCGCCGACAATAAGGAAGCCCGGATAAGAAGCGGTAAACAAATTCCCTATCAGGTTACTTCTGCTGAGGGCAACTCGATTCAGTTTGTCGATGCTGAGCTCAGCCTTACGGTCACTCCGCATATCACCTCCGACAACAAGGTTTATATGGTTATAGATGCAACCAAAAATGCCGCTGATTTTACCCAGCTGGTGGGAACCGTGCCGACTATTACCACCAAGGAAACGCATACGGAAGTTTTAGTAGGCAATGGAGACACTACTGTTTTAGGTGGAATTTATGAAAGCACTTCAACTAAAAACAAAAAAGCAGTTCCGTTTCTCTCCAAAATACCTTTTTTGGGTTTCCTGTTTAAAAGCTTTGATGATTCCGATGTGATTAATGAGCTTTTGGTGTTCATCACTCCTACCATCATTGAAACAAATTGAATCCCACAAGTGGGTTTTATTCCCCGTGGCTTGCCACGGCTTTTAAAATATACTTCACTTAGGATACTCGGTGGAGTTGTTCATTTCGGTGCTTAAGGCCGCTCAAATAAGAAAAAGCATCGCGCACGGAAACCCCAAGAATACAGTAGAAATATGCAACGTTTAAGCATTGACCTGGGTAACAGAAGTTACGACATTCTTATCGGCTCTGGCCTTAGAAAGCGGGCGGGTGAATTTCTCAAAACTGTCTTAGAACCCAGTCGGGTTGTGGTCATCACCCACCCTTCTATCAACAGCCTCTATGGCGAAGAGGTGGTGGCGAGTTTTATTTCCCAGGGATGGACAACCGACATCCTCGAAGTTCCTGAAGGCGAATCCTCTAAAAATCTGGGCCAGGCAGAAAAACTATACGACCGCCTGCTAGAATTAAACTGTGACAGAAAATCCGTTTTAGTCGCTTTGGGTGGCGGAGTGATTGGAGATTTGGTGGGTTTTGTTGCAGCAACTTACCAGAGAGGAATTGCCTTCATACAAGTGCCGACCACTTTACTTTCTCAAGTTGACAGCAGTGTTGGAGGAAAAACAGCGGTCAATCACCCCAAGGGAAAAAATATGATTGGGGTGTTTTATCAGCCACGTCTGGTAGTGGCAGACTTGGAAACTCTCAGGACGCTTCCTGCGAAAGAATACCGGGCGGGACTGGCAGAAGTCGTTAAATATGGCGCCATATCCGATGCCAGTTTTTTTGAATTTCTGGAAACACGCTACAAGGACATTCTCAACCTTGATCCCAATTGCCTGTCTCATATCGTTGAGACCTCTTGCGCCATAAAAGCGGAAGTGGTTGAAAAAGATGAGCTCGAAAGCCATTATCGCATGATTCTCAATTTTGGCCATACATTGGGCCACGCCATCGAATCGTTGACGAAATATTCCTGCTTCATCCATGGGGAGGCGGTGGCAATGGGGATGGTGGGTGCGGCTAAACTGTCTCATTCGATGGGAAGATGCTCGCAAGAGGTTCCAGAGCGCCTGGAGGCCTTATTGAAAAATCTGGGTCTGCCGGTTGAGATGCCGGAGTTGGACTCCTCAGCTGTGATTGAATCGTTGTATCATGATAAAAAAACCACAAACCATAAAATAAAGTTTATTCTGGTTAAAGAAATCGGCTCAATAGAAATCGTTGATGAAGTGTCAGAAGCGGAAATTTTAAAAGTGCTTTGAGTCGGCTCTATTATAATCGTTGACCCGATGCCAACGCAGGAAAATCAAATCCCCCCAACCCCCTTCGTAGAAGGGGGAACTTTAAATGGACCCCTCTTTTACAAAGAGAGGCCGGGGTGATTTACAACCCCTCATGTAATATGCCAGCCAGACAAACAATTTTAAAACTAGCAATAATTTTTTTGGCAAGTGGACTGGCATTACCCGTGGATGCCGCAATTTACAAATGGAAGGATGAAAACGGTAAAACCCATTTCACCGATGACATCACAAAGGTTCCAGAAGCATTCCAAAAAAAACCTTTTCTAAAAAATCCCAGATTCCGCAAAGAAGCTCCAAAGACCACGGGTAAAGCAGTCCAGGGTAAAGAGGTTTCCGATAAGCAAAGTGCTACTGAAAAACCAGCCGAACCTGAAAAGAAAGTAGGTAATGGCGGTTTGGCCGAGGCACACCGCACCACAGCTGAAACCGCCGTAAATTTCCTGGAAGAAGATATCTCCCGATACGATAAAATTTATACTTGGCCGTCCAGCCGGAGCAAATTTCGTGCGCTCAAAGCGGCCGTGGCAAGCGCTACTTCCCAGAAACAGACTCTTCTGGAGCAAGTCCGCCAGCACGACCTGCCTTTGTTCGAGGAAATTACCGAGTTTCTGCAAACGAGCATTGCCAAAGATGAGAAGGCACAGAAAGTCATGCCGACCACCATTGTCTCGACTCGCCAAACCCAGATACTGATAAACCGGTTAAAGAGCGAAACCCAGCAGGAAAAGCAGTTTTTGGAAAAACTGGGCACCGCTCTCACCGACTAGCCACTAGGCGTGGGGCCAACTGGCAATGCTTTGTTTAGCTAGCAAAGAGTCCGCTCGGCACAATCAAGTTCTTGCCCGTCGCATCCCCTTCTCACCGACTAGGCGAGACTATTTGGCGCAAGGTCTCTTCATCTATTGAGTTGTGTCCTTGAACGCAGTGAATCAAAAATTCGCGATTGCCTTTTTGGCCGGTGATAGGAGATTCGGTCACCGCTTTCACCGCCCACCCTTTTTCTTTAATAAACCGGTTCAACTCAAGCAATACCCGAATATGCTTGGCCGGGTCTTTAATGATGCCACGGTTTTCCACTTCTTCTTTTCCGACTTCAAACTGGGGTTTGACCAGGGCTATCAGTTCTCCCTGCGGTTTGAGGATTTTCAGTAAAGGGGGGATGACGAGTTTGAGCGAGATGAACGATACATCGATCACGGCCAGGTCCAGCATTTCTCCGATATCTTCGGGGCATAAAGTTCGGGCGTTTTTTCGGTCCAGGCAAATAACCCGGGGGTCGCTACGGAGTTTCCAGTCCAACTGCCCGTAGCCGACATCCACCGCATATACTTTTTCGGCGCCATTTTGTAAAAGACAATCGGTGAACCCGCCTGTCGAGGCCCCCACATCTATAACTTTTTTTCCTGAAGGTAAAACAGAGAATTGTTTTAAGGCATGATCCAGCTTCAACCCACCCCTGCTGGCAAAGGGTTGGGGCGCGCCAATAATAACAGGAAGGCAATCTACAGGAACCAGCCGACCCGGTTTATCGGCAACAGCATCCTGCAACCTTACTTTCCCCGCAAGGATGATGCTGCGAGCTTTTTCCCGAGTGGAGACGAGTTTTTTTTTACCAACAACTGGTCGAGGCGTAGTTTTTCAATTTTTTGTGTCATCTTCATCCTCAACCGGAAATAAGTCGGTCACCAGTTCACCGTTCTGATTTTGCGTCAGCTTTTCGATTTTTGCTTCGGCTTCATTCAATTTCTTTGAACATACCCGCGACATTTTTATTCCCTCTTCAAAAATCTCCAGGGATTTATCAATATCCAACTCCCCTTTTTCGAGATCTTCAACGATTTGCCCCAAACGTTGCATGGCTTTTTCAAATTTAATCTGCCCCATTTTGACCCCTTTGCTACAGGTTTATATTGACTATAAACCGTTATTGAAACTATATTAACTGTGATTTATTGGTATTTCTGAAATTTTTTTGGTGAAACTATGGAAACTGTTGCCGATCGCATGACAAACGCCATATCAAGTATTGCGCAGGATGAAAATATTAAAAATGCCGCTGAAAAAATTTATGCCAATGAAATAGGATCACTCCTTGTAACGGACAACAAAAACTATATCGGAATCATTACCAAAACCGATTTGATGATCCGGGTTCTCATTAAAAATCTCGACACCAAGTCGACCCGGGTTTCCGAGGTCATGTCTCAACCGCTGATCACTATCGAAAGCGGAGAATCTCTTGAATCCGCTATCGAATTATTGCGCGAAAAATCTATCCGTCATCTGGCGGTCATCCGGGATAAAAAAATTATCGGAATTCTATCCACAAAAGACCTGCAATAATATCAGGGCACCTCTAAAAATTGCTTTTGGCCATGAACAACCCTTATGAAATAAGGGTCTGCGAGTTGCCCGAGGCCAAATTATTGAATAAATAGAGGTCCCCATCAGTCTTAGGGGGCCTCTATTTCCTAGATAACCGGGCTGTGATATCTCCTTATTAGCCCTTCATGTCCGGATATCACGCTGGCCTTAATTTTTCTCTAATACATTTTCTACCGTGCAGTCCAAGCCTCCCTGCGCGAGCCTTATTTTAACTTTGTCTCCCGGTTTTATCCCGGCACTATTTTTGAGAGATTTTTCATCTTTGGAACAGATGCTGTATCCTCTCTGCAAAATTGCCAGCGGGTTCACCGCATTTAGATTTTTAAGGAGCCCCTCAAAACGTTCCTTGCGAAAACGAACCTGAGTTTGCATATTTTGCGCCATCCTGTTTTGTAATCCAGTGAGCTTTTCGGATAAAAGCTGAATCTTGTTTTTTGGTGATGCCTGGATAAGCCTGTGCTGTTTGTCTTTGAGCCTTTGCTGGTGGATGGTGAGTCCCTGCCCCAGGCTACGCACCATTCTGCCATGCAAATCATCGAGGCGTTGAATATGTGGGCTGAATATTTCTTTCGGTTGGTGAAAAAACCGGCGATCCATCAGCCGGTTTAAAAGATCCCGGTAAGCTTCCACCCGCTGACTGAGAACCTCTATCAGCTCTCCTGCCAAAAACCGGATATTTCCGAGAATCTCATTCAAGACAGGCACCGTCAGTTCCGCCGCGGCTGAAGGGGTGGGAGCCCGAAGATCGGCGACAAAATCGGCAATGGTGAAATCTATTTCATGGCCCACAGCAGAAACTATCGGAATGCGCGATGCAAATATCGCTCGTGCCACCTCTTCTTCATTAAATGCCCATAAGTCTTCCAACGAGCCTCCGCCGCGCCCGATGATGATGACATCCACATCATCCATGCTGTTCAAGTCGCGGATGCCTTCGGCTATATCCTTCGCAGAACCTTGCCCCTGCACTTTTGCCGGGCGCAGTAGAACAGAAACCTTGGGGTTTCTCCTGCGAATGACATTGAGAATATCGCGGACAGCGGCGCCCGTTGAAGAGGTGACCACTCCTACTTTCCAGGGAAAAGCGGGAAGCGGTTTTTTTGCTTCATCATCAAACAAGCCTTCCTTTTCCAGCTTTGCTTTCAACTGCTCGAAGGCTTTTTGCAGAGCACCCAACCCTCTTGGCTCCAGCGACTCGGTAATGATCTGGTATTCGCCTCGGGCATCATAGACGGTAATGCGACCAAACATTAAAACCTGGTCGCCGTCCTCAGGCTGAAATTTGATACCGGCACGATACCCTTTAAAAAGAACACAACGGATCTGCGCTTTCTCATCTTTTAATACAAAATAACTGTGACCGGAAGCCACCGTCCTGAAGTTGGAAATTTCTCCTTCCACCCAAACCGAATCAAACGCCGCTTCCATAATGGCGCGGATGTCCCGGGTCAAGCGGCTGACATTATAAACCTGCGGCTGACCGGAAATATTTTTCGCCGCAGATTGATTTTCCGTATCCGCCGACTCTTTGGGCGTGAGCAAACTTTTGGGTTTGTCGAGACGGCTTTGTTTTTTGCGGATCATAAGAATATCTCTACTGAGGAAGGCCAGCTTTAAAAACTTTTAACGTATTTTCCATGAGCAGGGCAATGGTCATGGGCCCCACTCCACCTGGAACAGGAGTGATAAAGCCTGCTTTTTCCGCGACCGGGCCAAAATCAACATCACCGGTCAGTTTCCCGTCAACGCGGTTGATGCCCACATCAATCACCACCGCCCCCTCTGCCACCATTGCTGAAGTCACAAAATGAGGCCGCCCTACCGCCGCGATCAATATATCCGCTTGCCGGGTCACTTGTTCCAGGTTGACCGTTTTTGAATGACAAATGGTCACCGTGGCATGACGTTGCAATAATAAATTTGCTACCGGCTTTCCCACAATATTACTGCGGCCCAATACCACCGCATGTTTGCCGGAAATTTCAATATTATAATAATCCAGCAGAGCAATGATTCCCGTTGGTGTACACGGGGTGAGCTGTGCATTGCCAATTGCCAGCTTGCCGACATTGATGGGATGAAACCCATCCACATCCTTTTCAGGATCAATGGACAATAAAATCTTTTGCGCATCAATATGATCCGGAAGCGGCAACTGCACAAGAATGCCGTTTACCTCATCATTTTTGTTCAGTTCATCAATGAGGCTCAGTAATTGTGCTTGGCTGGTTTCGGCTGGCAGATTTTGTTCAAAGGATTGAAACCCAATCTCATGGCAGATTTTATTTTTATTGCGCACATAAACCGCCGAGGCCGGGTCGTCCCCGACCAGAACCGTGGCCAGACCCGGCATGCGACCTGTTTTGTTTTTCAGCTCTGCCGTCTCTTGCTGGAGACGGTTACGGATTTCTACAGATACTTTTTTCCCATCAATGAGAACCATAATTTTCCTTCCACTAGGCACCGGTCAACGCCCGAATGAGTATGTAATATTCTTCCTTAGCTATAAGGGGGACTCGGCTCAACAAGCCAGCGCCCTCTCACAGAGGATGGGCAGTCTAGCAGGTTTTCCGATTTATCGAAGGGATTCTCTTTAGGATATCTCTATTTATTCAATAATCTTCGCAATTTGCAGACTCTTATAAAATAAGAGCCTGCTCATAGCCAAAAGCAATTTTTAGAGGCATCCTTTATTTTATTTCCAGTTCCTTGATCAGCCGAGAAAGGTAGGAACGTTGGATATCCAGAATCAGCGCGGCTTTAGTCCGGTTGCCGCCAGTAGATTTAAGGGTATTGGAAATAAAAGTTCTGCGAAATAAATCGTTGGCTTGCTTGAGGGTGGACCCTACATTGAGTTCAATGGGAGCCTGGGAAGTTTCAAAGGGAAACGCTTCTGGAAGCAACACATCCTCATCGGTTAAAACAATGGCCCGCTCCACCGAGTTTTCCAGTTCGCGGATATTGCCCGGCCAGGCATAACTCATAAGATGAGAGATCAACCCCTTGCCCGGCTTTTTCATGGGCTGGTTTTCTAGACTGTGCTTCTTGAGAAAAAAGGTCAGTAAATCGGCGATATCTTCCAGTTTTTCACGCAGAGGCGGCAGGGTTATTTTTATTACATTGATTCGGTAAAATAGATCCTGGCGGAAATTTCCTTCCCGGACTTCTTTATCCAAATCACGGTTGGTCGCCGTTATCAAGCGGACATCGACCTTGATGGTTTCGGTACCCCCTAAGCGGATGAACGACTCTTCCTGAATGACCCGCAGGAGTTTTACCTGCATATCCAAAGGCATTTCCCCTATTTCATCGAGAAAAAGTGTTCCCGTATCAGCGGCTTCAAACAGACCTATTTTTTGCGTGTCCGCTCCGGTGAAGGCACCCTTCTCGTGTCCAAAGAGTTCGCGTTCTAGAATGGATGCCGGCAAGGCTCCGCAACTGACCGATACAAAAGGCTTGTTTTGCCTTTGGCCCCGATCATGGATCAGGTGGGCAAATAATTCCTTCCCTGTTCCACTTTCGCCGGTCAACAAAACCGAGGCTTTGGAATCGGCCACCTTTTCGGCCATGACAATGCATTTTTGGATGGCTTTGCTCTCGCCCACGATCGCATAACGATGCAGGTATTGCTCTTTGAGCCGGCCAAACTCCTCGCCCAGCAACTTTCTATTTTTGGAGACTTGGAAAAATTTTGCCATCAACTTGGCAAAGCTTTCCAAAGTTTCAGCATTTTTTTCATCGAAGGTGCTTCCGTCCACTTTATCGAGAAACTGGACGACACCGATCACTTTTTTATCTATAATTAATGGAAAGCTGGCCATGGACTGGACAGGAATTCGCATTTTTTGACTGACCCCCTGATACCACCTGGGGTCTTTGGCTACATCGTTGGAGATGATCGATTCTCCGGTTTTTGCGACATGACCGGAAATTCCCACACCGGGCGGTAAGTCGATATCCTTTAATTGGCCCGTATTTTTCCCGGAGGCCTGGTAAAACTGTAGCTTATAGGTCTTTTCATCCTGAACCAGCAATAACGAGCCATTTTTAACTCCCACAATATCTTTCGCTGCATTCATCACCATGGCTAATAATTCATCCACCTCTAAAGAAGTCGTTTGAAAAAGGTTGGATATTTTACGCAATGCCTGAATATTTGTTTCTTTGCCGATCCGTTTCATGAAAAACCCTGTTATTAAATCAATAATCTGTTTTTAAAAGTTGCACTTTATTGTTCACTTGCTACAGTTATGTATGATTTTATTTTACACCTTTGAGGAGGTTTTGAAAAGTGCTAATATTTAGGGGTTTAGGGCAAGTTTCCTCTTAATATTAAACCAAAATCTAACGATAATTATATTAGAAAGTCAGCACCTATAGTGACCGTTTAGAAGTATGAATGAGGTGAGTAGGCGGTCTGCCCAAATCACTGCAGTTATTAACCCAATTCTCCCGATGCCTGCACTCCGAATAAAAAATATATTGGGCTGTGTGACGATACTGATTCTGATCAGTATGCTGGCTTATTTCAATTCGCTCAAAGGTTCCTTCCAGTTCGATGATGTCCCCCTGATTAAAAGTCACTGGCTGGCTGACACCGATGCATTCTTCAATCACCCAAACTCTGAAAATATTGGCAACCGTCCCGTCTTGTACTGGACATTTGCCTTAAACAACCAACTGGCTCGCCATCAGGTCTTCGGGTTCCACCTGATCAACCTCGCCCTGCATATTGGGGTGACTCTTTTGATATTTTTCACTATCTGGCGCACCCTATATTTACATAATGATTTAAAAAATAGCTGGGCTTTCCCCTTAACAACAGCCTTATTGTTTGCACTGCACCCCTTAAATACAGATTCGGTATCCTACATTTCTTCGCGTTCTTCATTGCTGGCAACTTTTTTTTATCTTTTGACGCTTTTCATTTTTCTTGATTTATTTTGCCCGAGGAAAAATACTCGTCGCGCAAAAAGACTGGTTATCGTATTTTTAGTTTTGTTGGGAATGTATTTATGTGTCGCCACAAAATTAATCGGGGCGACATTACCGGTTATTCTTTTCGTCTGGTACTGGAGTTTTATCGGGCGCAAACAATTTCCAGATTTTCACCAGAAAGTACTGAATAACAAATCGGTCGTTATAGGCCTCACAATAGTAGTAGCTGTTTCAATCGGGATCATTTTATTCGGAGGCTCCTGGATCTACATTCCCCGAGATCAAGGCTTCGAGTTGTTTGGGCAAGCACCTTATTTAATGGTGCAATTAAAAATCATTGTTTTTTATTATCTCAAGTTGTTCCTGTTTCCCTTCAACCTGAACGTGGACAACGGTTTTTCTTTTAGCTCCCCGATGACGGACCCCACCATAGTTTTTTCGGGGTTGGCATTATTTGCCATCATACTGACCGTTCTCAAGTGGAAAAATGTCTGGATAATTACCGGAGCCCTCTGGTTTTTTATCACATTGGCCCCGACTTCCAGTTTCATCCCATTGAATGACCTGGCTGTTGAACACCGCATGTATCTGCCCATGTCGTTGGGCTTGAGTCTTATCGCCGGGGTCGGCATAAAAACTCTTCCGGCATTCTTAAGACTTCGGCTGCTTGTCGTTCTACTGGCCGCATTTGCGATCACAACAGCCAGCAGAAATACCGCCTGGATAAGCGAAATAAGTTTGTGGAAAGATTCTGCAAGAAAAAATCCGTTTTCACCGCGACCACATAATAATCTTGGCAAAGCCTATTTTGAAAAAGGCGATCTCACTCAGGCCAATTATCATCTGGAAAAAAGCGTGGCGAATATACCGGGGTTCGTGGCAAACCAATACAATATCCAGGACCCTGAAAGTTTCCTTGCAAGAAGAAGCCTGATCGCAGGAAAAGACAACGCGAATAAATTGGAATCATCCGGCGCTTTAAAAATCATAGCCGAGTTAGTGGAACCTCACTACAACCTGGCCAGCGTTTACCTCGATCAGAGGCAACTGGACGATGCGCAGAGAGAATACCTGAAGACCCTGGCATTGAGGCCGGGTCATTTTTCAGCCCAAATAGGATTGAGTTCGGTTTATAACCAAAAAGGGTTGTACGACCAAGCCACAGCGGTGTTGGAGTCGGTGATCAAAGAAAACTTGTCAAATACCGACCCCGGTTTTGCCTTGGCCCGGCTGAACCTGGGAGAACTTTATGGCAAAACCGGAAAAGTTAAAAAGGCCATAAAAGAATGGCAAGCGGCTCTCAAAATAGAACCTTCCTTATTGCCGGCGCATTTCAACCTGGGAACCGCTTACATGATGACCGGCAAACTGAAGAGTGCGATAAGCGCTTTCAAACAATGCCTGAAACTGAATGACCGGTATGAACCTGCGCTGTTCAACCTTGGCAAGGTTTATCAGAAACAGGAAAAATGGAGTGACTCCATCCGGCAATTCAAAAGCTTCCTCGAAGTTACCGGCCCCAGGCCATCTGCTTACGCTCAAATCGGTTTCAATTTCAACAAACAAGCAGATTGGAATAACGCACGGAAATTTCTTGAAAAATCCGTTGCGCTCGCGCCTACTAATTTTGATACCCGGGTCTCTCTGGCAGAAACTCTTGCCAACCTCGACCAGATCGAAAAAGCCCAGGAACATTTGCAGGCCGCTTTGAAAATCAACCCTGCCCAAAATGAAATCCTAAATAAAATGATGCTGAATTTAATCGGCTCGCAAAACGCTACGCCATGAATTCTAAAACCACAGACATTGCCGCCATCGGATATCAGCTAAAGTCCATCACGGTTCTCACCTGCATGGGTCTTTTGGCTTTCTGGGCCACTCTGCACTCGCCTTTTCTTTACGATGACGCTCACGCAATTGTCGAGAACCCCTATATTCAAAATTTAAATAATTTTCAAAATACCGTTGGCATAGAAAATATTTTTAACCGGTCCGTCCTTTTGCTGACATTTGCAGTGAATCAGGAAATTGGTGGGCTGGATGTATTTGGCTATCACCTCGCCAATATTCTTATCCATATTCTGACCGGATTGGTTTGGTATTTTCTGGTCAGCGAACTATTGCGCTTAGAACCATCCACAAATCGGCTTAAGCCATTGCCCTTAATTTGTGCCTCCATTCATCTACTCAATCCTCTCACAGTGGAAACGGTCACTTATATTTCGAGCCGTTCATCGGGGTTGGCGACATTTTTTTACCTGCTTGCCTTTTATATTTTTTGCCGAGGGGTCCGCCCTCGCAAAGAAAATATGGCCTGGGTCGGCAAACTGCTTTTCACGGCGGGGGTTTTAGGGTTTCTTTTTCTAGGGATAGCAAGCAAAGAAATTGTCGTCACCTTTCCTTTAATGGCAATCGTCTATATCTGGCTCATCACTCCAACGAAAGAAAGAAGGTTTCTGACAGTAAAAATCGGAGCCCTTCTGCTGCCTCTCCTGCTTTATTTTTGTTATCGCTATATCGAGCAAGGCAATATTTTTTCTTTAAATGCCGATCCGGTCTCTGGGGAAACCAGTCGTTATTTATATTTTCTCAGTCAAATCAAAACAACCGTTAACTATTACCTGTTCAAACTGTTCCTGCCTTTTAACCTTAACTTTGAGCCGGATATACGTTTACTACCCGGATCTGTGAACGGGCCGTTGGTTTTTGCTATTGGAGTTTTGGGGGCCGGGGCGATGCTAGTTTGGCAACAAAAATCTCCTATTTTGCAATTTGCCGTGCTCTGGTTTTTTATCACATTGCTTCCCTCGTCCAGTTTTATTCCTCTCAAACAAATTGCGACCGAGCACCGCACCTATTTACCCGGGTTGGGGTTCAGCCTTGCGCTGGGCTGGCTGTTTCTGCATGCCTGTCGAGCTCGCGTTTTTGCTATCGGCCTTTTATTAGTATCTTTATCTCTAATTTTTTTGCTCACGGCAAACCGCTCACTCGATTATCGATCTGAAGTTGCGTTGTGGAAAGACACAGCGGAAAAATCACCGAAGAAGTCGCTGGTGCACAACAACCTCGCCACCGCGTATATGAGTGCCGAAAGAGGCAAAAAGAGAACTCGCTATTACCCTTGAGCTAAACCCCGATCAGTCCGATGCCTATTCCAACTTAGGCCACATCCATATCCAGCACAAAAACTGGAAACGAGCGATCAAAGAATTCGATCAAGCTATCGCTCTAGGTTCTAAAAAACCGGACACCTATTATTTTGCAGGCCTTGCTCGAAACAAACAGGAAACCTATGCGCAAGCCATACCCTTTTTGCAAAAAGCCGTCAGCATGCGGCCTCACAAAGCCCATTATCATTTTGATTTAGGCAACGCCTATCAACAAGTCAGGTCTTTTGATCAAGCGCTGCATGAATTTCGCCAGACACTGGGCATCGAACCTGGGCATCCGCAGGCGCAAAATAATATTGGTGTCATTTTTTGGAATTTGAAAGCCTATGGGAAAGCCAAAATAGCATTTGAAAAGGCATTGGATATTCAGCAGAATCTTCCGGAAATCCACCAAAACCTGGCTGCCCTGCATCTTATAAATAATCGTTACGCACATGCTATTCCCCATTTGGAGCAGGTTCTCAAACTGCAACCGGAAAATACGACCGCTCGAAAATTGCTTGACCATGCCCTGGGTCAGATGAAGGCAGGCCCATCATGAGATCCGAGAATTTAAAATTTTCTAAAGCTCTGCTCAACCAGTTGGGCTATTGCCTGCTCATCTCGTTGCTGGGAATTTTAATTTTTTCCAACCACCTTAATAATCCCTTTCAATTTGACAGCGTCGCCTACATTGACAACAACGCGAACTTGAAAAATCCGGAAACCCTGCTAACAGTTGAGTTCTGGCAAAAACAGTTCCTGTCACGCGGGCTGTTGAGAATATCTCTTGCCCTCAACGCTCACCTGGATAGTTTTCGGCCCTTTGGCTACCATATCTTCAACCTCGCTTTTCATATTCTCAACGCCCTGCTCCTCTTTTTTGTATTGGAGAAATCCTTTCGCCGTTTTGGCATGGAAACGATGGGTTGGGGAAATAAAAGAGTCCGCAACATTTCTTTTTTTGCCGCTGTTTTTTTTCTTAGCCACCCGCTGCAAACAGAGTCCGTAATTTATATCATCAGCCGTTCAGAGGTCATCGCCTCAACTTTTTACCTTGCCGGATTTTTATTATTTCAAAAATTATTGGAACGGCCCTCAACCTCCGCCCTGCAATATGGTTTTTATTTTCTGGCTATTTTTTTGATCGCCCTCGCAGGTTTTAGCGTAAAACAGATTGTCGCAACACTGCCCGCTATAATGGTCTTATATTACCTTTGCAGTTGTCCCGAGCAGTCCCCGGCGTTAAAATTTTTAAAAAAATGGAAGTGGCTGGTTGCTGGCATCCTTGCCGGAGTTGCCGGAGTTTTGTTTTATAAGCTCCTTACCGATGAGGCATTTCTCATAGGCCCGTCACGGCCCGAGGAGATGGTCGGCAGAGCCAACTATATGCTCAGCCAACCGGGCGTGATCCTTTTTTATTATTTAAAACTGTTGCTGTTTCCCATGAACCTCAATATCGATCCCGATATAGAGGTTGTCACCCGCTTGTTATCCTGGAATTTTTTAGCTCCAGCACTTTGCATTATTCTTTTATTGCTAGGCTCTTTGAAAATTTTTAAAACCCGTTTTATTTTCTTTTTTCTTTGCTGGTTTTTCATCATCCTTTCCCCATCCTCTTCCATTGTCACCCTGCATGACTTGGCTGCCGAACACCGGACCTATCTCGCATCGGCAGGAATTTTTATTCTATTTACTTGCGGTGTCTCTGAAGTAGGCGCTGGATGGAGAAAAGCTCAACCACTAAAAATCATTCTTATTTTTTGTGTATTCGCATTGGGAATTATGACCTTGAAACGAAATACGGTATGGCAATCCGAGCTATCGCTCTGGCAGGATACGTATCAAAAATCGCCGCATAAACTGCGCCCCCTTATCAACCTGGCACGGGCACACAGCCTGGAAGGAAATACTGAAAAAGCTATACAGTATTATCAGGAATCGCTTGTTAGAGGACCTGGGGTTTTTGCCACCAATTATAATTTAGGCGATCTTTATCTAGCTAAAGGTTTGGTGACCGATGCACTCCGGCATTTTCAGCTGGCCAGTCGTATCGAGCCTGAAATTTTCGAATCCTTTGCCAAGCTTGGCGAGATTTATCTATCGCAAAAAAAATTCAAGCTGGCAGACTCTTATTTCAAACGTGCTGTGGAACTCAACCCTCAGCTTGCATCGATATTCAAAAACCTGGGCGTTGTGAATTTTTATCACCTCAATCAGCCCAGGCAAGGCCTGGCATTTTTTTCCCGGTCCCTGACTCTGGACCCGGACCAGCCCGAGGCCGATGAAATCCGCAAACTTCTGGCGCAATTCAAGCCTGAGCAAAACCAATGACCTCCCGTATCAACTGAATTTGACTCATGAAAAATAAACTGGTCTTAAATTTGATCAACTTGGCCCTGTTTGTTTTTGGGGCGGCCTTTGTAGTTATGCACGTGGAATTTGCCGATGGGAATTTTACGTATTATTTTTTCAAAGCCAAAGTTTATTATTCGATTTTCAATAAAATAATTTTCCCTGTTGGTTTTTGGGGCTGTTTTGCTCTTTTTCATTTCTTTTACTCCCTCTTGAGTAAAAGAAATGAAAGTCATCGCGAAACTTTACTGCATAGTAGTTTGCGTTACGCTTTGTTTTATCATCTATACCTCCTTCTGCTCACCCATTCCAGCGAAATTGTTTCAGGCTTGTCTTATTCGCTTCTAGTTTATGCCGCCTACGAAAAAATATTTATATCTGCTATTTTTGTTTGTTATTACCTCCTCGGTATTAGCGTTATTCACAGGGCGATGGCATCTGGCTGTCGATTATATGAGTTAGTCATTCCTGTTTCCGCAATAATTCCCTACTTATATTTGCCCTCGCCGCTCATTCATATTTCGTATCTCATCACCAGCCTTGGCCTTTTTGTGGGCTGGCAATGCATTGCCAAAAAAGGGTGGAGGATTTTATTAAAAAATTTCATATCAAATGACTACTTTAAAATAGGTATTATTTTCGTGCTCAGTTTGGGGTTCAGGTTGTGGTATGCCTATCCCTACGCAACGTTTGACTTGGTGGGTTATAGTGCAGACGGGCCAGTTTATTTTAAATCTGCATTGGCCTTTTCGCAGGGAAACTGGGGTGATGTGAATTTTTGGCACGCTCCTTTTTATTCCCTGTATCTTTCTGTCTTTCTCATTTTATTTGGTGAAACCTCCGCTGTACTTTTTTACAGCCAGGCTGTTTTGGGATCACTGACCCCGGTAATTATATTTTTGATTTGCCGAAAGCTGAACCTGAAGCAAGCCGCTCTTATCGCTGGCCTGCTGGTTGCCACATCCCACCTCTGCATTCACTATTCGGTAGTGATTAATCGGGCAACCCCATTATCAATAGCTGTTCCTTTACTGGTATATTCGCTCCTGTGCCTGGGTAAGACCGGCTCTCTAAAATATTTGCCAATGGGGTTTCTTTTTGGTGCCACTTTTTATTTGGGTCAGGAGACACTTCCCGTTCTTGCGCTCTTTGCAGTTTATTTAGCGCGTCATCTATGGAAATCAGGGCTCTCCTACAAGAAGAGCCTTTTCCACTCGTCATTAATCGGGGTAGGAGTGGTGGCCGTCTTTTTTAGCTTAAACGGAATTTACCATTCTCACACTGACGAGTGGTTGCCGTTGGGAAGGGCTTCTGACCCCACCCATGCAAGTTCGCTCTGGAATAACAATAATAATTCCTTCGCAAAAGAAATGATCGACATGGGCTTTGATCCGCTTTCGTACCCAGCCAAAAGCTCTGAAGTTTTTCTCGAAAAGCCATTACAAATTACGAAATTATTGCTGGGAAAATTGTTTTTAGAAATTCCAGACTTCCTGCTCGATCCAGGAGGCACCTATTTCGTGCCGTTGCACCTTGCTTTTGAGAGCTTTTACTCCGCTCATTTGCAATTTTATATTTACCTTTTTATTTTTTTGGGTTGGCTGTTTTCGCTTTCAATAAATCAGTTGCCAGAAAAAATAAAATTCTCATACTGGGCCTGATACTGGCGCAAATTATTTTTTGTTCTTTCCTTTTGGGAACCTTTCGATTTCGCGCCCCCATTACATCCCTCAATATAATTTTGTTAGCTTCCGCGCTGGAATGGTTTCTCTTTAGAAGGAAAATACTAGAAGGTGTTCCTGGGCAATCAATTCAATTTAATACTTCGTTTTCGTTGACGGGTGCGACTCATCATCAAAGCAAATATTTAGTTTTCAGCGCAATTATTGTATTTTTATCTTTTTTGATGACTTATGGAAAATTATTCCCCCCCCTCGCTGAAACCTATTCCCAATACCGGTTGACTCCCTGGTTGAGCCTCTCACAACAAATGGTAAAAACTACTAAACACCTGGGTCTCAATCGACCTGCGTTTTCTTATTACCGTAAGGCCGCAAGTGGAAATTCTGCTATTGAAATCCGATTCAGGGTGTGTCGGGCGTTAATGCCTGGAAGGAAGCCGTATTATCAGCTGGCTATCGATGGGGTATTGACAGGTAGACCTAAGAAGATGTTGAGTGGTTGTTCCATAGTTAAGGAGCGTATAAAATTAAGTTATGATACGGGGGTGATCAGCTTGTTCCTTTTTATTTCACGAGATGGAAATAGGGGTGAACTGAAACCCGTTTCTTTCTCTGTTAAGTTGGATGAAAATAAGATGGGAACTGTAGAACTGCCTATGGCCAGCCCTGTTCTTCTCGATCGGGAGCTGCAACAGTATGTGAAACAATTCCAAATTTATGCTCAAAATATAAAAATTAAAAAACCCGCTTTATTTCTCACGCAAAATAAATAGTATTGTAAAAAGTAAGACATTTTTATGCCTGAACCATTCAAAAATCTATTCAATAAAACGATTATCAGCGGCATGAGTGAACATTTTACCCGGGTCTGGCCCGAGTTTGATCGGAGGGCTTTTGTCACAACGGCTGCGAAAAGCCTGGGTACGTTGGAACTCAAAGAGCGCTCGGCCCAGATAACTGCCGCGATGGTCACTTTCCTGCCGGATGATTTTGAAAAGGCGGCGGCGATTATGCTGGCGAGTCTTGCGCCTGATGACTGGGACGATATCGGTGACCCAAACGGTATTACGGGTTGGGCCATCATGCCCATGACCCATTTTGTCGGCCTTCAGGGTCTTGAGCATTTTGATCTTTCTATGACTTTACTCAAGGAGATGACCAAGCGGTTCAGTTCGGAGTTTGACATCCGTTTCTTCCTGCTCAAAGAACCGGAGCGCACGTTATCTATACTCAAAATCTGGGCGCACGATTCCAACCACCATGTCCGCCGACTGGTCTCCGAAGGCACACGTCCCCGTCTGCCCTGGGCTATGAGGTTGCCCGCCTTCATCGACGACCCCACGCCAATCCTGCCACTTCTGGAGATGCTCAAGGATGACGATGAAGAGTATGTCCGCCGCTCGGTTGCAAATAATCTCAATGATATCGCCAAAGATCACCCGGATAAGGTGGCTCAAATTGCTGGGCGGTGGTTAGATGGGGCCAGCAAAAACCGGGAAAAGCTGGTCCGTCATGCTTGCCGTACACTGATCAAGCAAGGACACCAGAAAACATTGAAGGCCCTCGGTTATGAGGCCCCCCGCATTAAACTGGAAAAACTGAAAATATTGACGGCTCGCGTTTCTTTTGGCGATGCCCTCATGTTTGAGTTGTGTCTGACCTCGACCTCCAAAAAAGCCCAACCGCTGATCATCGACTATGCCATTCATCATCGCAAAGCCAATGGAGGCACGACCGCAAAAATCTTCAAGTGGAAAAAGGCAACGCTTGCGCCCCTGGCAACATTTAAAGCAACACGAAAACACGCATTCCGAAAAATCACAACACGGGTCTATTATCCGGGCGTGCATAAATTGGAAATTCGGGTTAACGGCATTTCCCTTGGAAGCAAAAATTTTGCGTTAATTATGTGAAGGCCGAAATAAAAGAGGTAGGGTCTGGATTATAAATGCTCCATTTTGAAATCAATTCTGATATAATCAGCAAATATTCATACTAAGATGCAACTTCCTGCCGTAAATCATTGAAAATCAGAGTGCCGGAGTGGTGAAATTGGTAGACGCACAGGATTCAAAATCCTGCGAGGGCAACCTCGTGTCGGTTCGATTCCGACCTCCGGCACCACCC
>CAZEBI010000024.1:0-24571 GCA_964510355.1 uncultured Nitrospina sp.
TGGCGATCCAGCTTATATTGTTTCCCTTCATTCTCCTTTACTCTCAGAGAGCTGAACTATGACCACCCCCCGCATAATGGCAGGATGCAGTTCGCAGTAATAATCGTAGAAACCCTCTTTGTCGAATGTAACCTCAAACTCTTTTTTCACATAAGCGGCGTGGAACTTTTTGTCGGGCATGGGGGCCTTGCCACTCGTTACCGTATGCAAAAGTTCTTCCGTATTGACCCACCGTATCGTATCGCCTTGTTTGATTTTCAGTACTGCGGGAATGAAAGTCGACTTGATGATTTTCACTTCCACCGTTTCTGCCCAACCGTTTTGCGAAGCGAGAAGAAAAAATAAAAGCAGGCCGAATAAAATATTTTTAGCTATCATTGCGGTGTTTCCCGTTTGATGTCTGACGGATTAGCGGCACAGCGAAACCCTATATTATGGTGTTTCAGCGTGGGTGGATACCAATAGCGCGAGGCGGACCGGAGGAAATAGGCCTCATCCTCAAAAGAACCGCCGCGAAGGATGACAAATTGCCCGGTGGTCGGCCCCAACGGGTTATCCGCTGGCTCCGTGGGAACACTTGTTTCATAATAATCTTCGCGGTACCAATCCCCAACCCATTCCCAGACATTGCCATTCATATCATGCAGGCCCAATGCGTTGGCCTTTTTTTGTCCTACCGGATGCGTGCGATTTTGCGCATTGCCTTTCAGCCAGGCAAAAGTCCCGTCCATATCCCAACCCCAGGCAAAAGCGGCAACCGAGCCCGCACGTGCTGAATATTCCCATTCCGCTTCCGTGGGAAGTCGGCCCCCGAAACTCCGGCAATAAGCATCCGCTTGCGGCCACGACACATTTTCCACCGGCAGGCCCGATCCCTTGAAGCGGGAGGGGTTGTCGCCCGTAACACTCGAAAATTGTTTTTGCGTGACTTCGTGAACCATCATGTAATAAGCATTGAGGCAAACTTTATGCTCGGGTTCCTCGACCACGAACTCCTCACTTCCCATGGTGAAGCAGTCCGCTTTGATCAATACCATGAGGTTTGCAGTTTGTGCTTGTGCCGGGAGAGAAAATATAAGAAGGAGTAGAACGATGAACCACAGTTTTTGGAAGATACAATGTCGTAATAGGGCCATTACAATCTTTCCCGACGAAGAACAGCGTCATCGCGAGCGACTGGAAGGAGCGTGGCGATCCAGGGTTTTCGTATCTGGATTGCTTCGCTCCGCTCGCAATGACGATCAGATGATTTCTTCATAAAGGTCGTCCCACTTCGGATTCATGCTTTCAATTAACGCAAGTTTCTTGCTCCTCGACCCAGCTTTAATCTGTTTCTCGCGGGTTATAGTGTTGTCCATGCTCTCATGAACTTCGTAATAGACCAGCCGCTTGCAAGCATAGTTCTTTGTAAAACCCGGCACAACCCCCTCTTTGTGTTCATGGACACGTTTTAAAAGATTGCTGGTCACGCCTGTATAAAGGGTTCCGTTACGCTTGTTCGTCAGTATATAAACTGCGGGCTGTTTCATCTTACTCTGGATTGCCGCGTCGCCGTTGGCTCCTCGCAATGACGACCAAGATAATCATCGCGAGGCATTTACCGCCTGACTTGGATGCGAGACTTCCAGAACCAAACAGTCTTCTTCGCAAATAAATGGCCCGTGCACTTCACCTGGGGGCCGACTGGCAAAATGCCCGGCTTCCAGCCACATATCAAAAGCCTCATCGTAGAGCCGACCGGAAATGATATAAATTTCTTCCGGGTAGTCATGCGACTTGCTGCCAAATTTTTTGGTGTCCGCACCCGCCTTGAATCGGGTCAAGCGGGTGTAGTCCCCGGTCACAGCATCCATAGCTAAAGTCAATTGCTCAAGCTTTCCATGTGTGTCTGCGATCGCTTCCCATTTACCGGCGTTTTGTGCAGCCAGCACATTCCAGTATGTCACTGTATTTTTGCTCATGCGTTTTCTCAGGCACCGGGGCTCTTTGAGCCGAGGCAACTTTTAGTTCACCAATATAAGCTATTTGCTACTCGCCACCGGTCACGGGCCGATTACGTTGCATTTGACCGAGTTCGCGCGAGCGCAAGGTCGCATCTTCCACCGCGTTCATCAGGGTCGTGCGCAGACTGCCTTCTTCTAGGGCGTGCAACCCGGACATGGTGGTGCCCGCCGGTGAAGTGACCATGTCTTTGAGTTCGCCGGGATGTTTTCCACTTTCACGAGCGAGCTTGGCAGAACCCAATATCGTCTGAATAGTAAGAGTATTGGAGATTTCGCGCGAAAGACCCATTTTTACTCCCGCATCAGAGAGCGCTTCGATCAGCATGAAGATATAAGCCGGACCACTGCCACTCAAACCCGTCACCGCATCGAGCTGATCTTCCTCAACATCGACCGTGCAACCAACCGCTTCAAAAATACGGTGGGCAATTTTCATATCCGTTTTACTGACATGTTTGCCGGACGCAATGGCTGTCGCGCCTTCTTGGACCAGTGCCGGAGTGTTGGGCATGGTGCGCACAATGCTGAACTTTTCACTCTTGCCTCCCTGCAACGCCTCATCCATGATGGCAATAGGAATGCCGGCGGCAACAGATATAATCAGTTTGTCACGGCCCACCAATGCCGCAATATCACGCAGAACCTCTGCCAGAATCTGCGGCTTGACCGCAAGAATGAGGATGTCGCATTTTTTTGCCAGTTCACGGTTATCAGCGGCGACTTTTATTTTGTACTCCGCATGCAAGGCATCGCATTTGGCTTGCGACGGTTCCGAAACAAAAATATTTTTCGCACCAATGAAAGAGGCTGAGAGCAGGCCTCTTATTATGGCTCCTGCCATATTGCCGCCACCGATGAACCCCAGTTTTTTATTTTTCAACACAGCAATTACTCCTCAATTATTCTTTGGCCTAGAACCAAAAATAGCGGTACCAACACGGACCAGCGTGGCACCCTCTTCTATCGCGACTTCAAAATCGTTGCTCATGCCCATGGAAAGTTCCGGCAGGGAAACCTCACTCTGCTTTTCGTATTGTTCACGAAGTTCATGCAATCGCGAAAAATGCCTGCGGGAATTTTCCGGATCGGGGTGGTAAGGCGGAATAGTCATCAACCCTGCTACCTGAATTCCGTGCAACCGGGAAAAATCCGCTATCTGTTTTTCCAACTCACCCGGTTCCATGCCAAACTTTGCGGCTTCGCCTGAAACATTGACTTGCAACAAAATCTTCTGCGCCCGGTTTTCTGACTGGCATTGCCGAGCCATTTTTTCTGCCAATTCAAGACTGTCCACAGAGTGAACCAGCTCGAAGCGTTCACCGAGAAACTTGACCTTGTTTTTTTGCAAGTGACCGATGAAATGCCAGGAAATTTTTTCCGCTGCCATCTGATCTACTTTAGCAAGCGCATCCTGAATTTTATTCTCCCCGAATATCACGGCACCTGCTATGCGGGCTTCTTCTATTTTGGGGATGTCCACCTGTTTGGAAACAGCAACCAGACGAACACTATCCGGGTCTCTCCCCGACTTTTTGGTGGCTTGTAAAATCCGTTCCCGGACCTCAGCAAAGTTTTCAGCGATCAATGGAGGCGTGCCTCAATCGGAAAATGTGGCACCACTAGGCGTGGGGCCAGTGTGCAATCGCTCTTTTCGGCGAACAAAGAGTTACCTCGGCCCAACGAGCCATTGCAGTCGGGTCCAGCGTCACGCTGGCGGCGACTCGCCGGTTAATAGAGGGCTTGTTTGCCCCGCTCCCCGGTGCGGATGCGGACCGATTCTTCAACAGGCAGGACAAAAATCTTTCCATCGCTCAAACTTCCGGTCTGCACCGTCTTCACGATCATATCCAACACTTCCTCTACCGCTTCAGATTCCAGAACAACGGAAATTTCCACACAAGGATGAAACTGCGGAACTCTCAAGTCGGGGTCGGATTTCAAATGGCTCATCGGTTTGCCAATGCCTTTGGCATCGACCACAGAAATTCCGGGAACACCTAACTCAAAAAGTTTTTCGCGTACCGCTTCCAACTTTTCATACTGGATATAACACTTGATCATTTTCATGGTGGGAACCCATTTAGGCCAAATTAACGGCGTTTACATGCGGCGACATCAGCAACAACTTAGCAGACTGACAGAGACTTATCACGGTTTAATGAGCTACCTGCCTCCCCCGCCAGGGGGTTAGACCGCTACCAATTCGGCATTCTCAGCCGCAGGCAGGAGCAAACGGTGCCAGTTATGCTTTTCCCAGTTCCTGGCTTCTTTGAAGTTTTTATACTCCCGCTCCTTCTTTTTAAACTCAGGGTGATGGCTCTGCCAGGTTCCGTTCTTTCTATAGGACGGTACAAACTGGTGGCACATTTCATGATAGACAGTGAGTTCCAAAACATACACTGGCACAAAGCCCTGTTTGAGTCGCGGATGAATGCGGATGAGTTTTTTTCCCTCATCATAAGAGCCATAGCGAAAACCACTTTTATTGCGCGATTTCACATCGCGCCCCCATATGATTTTCGCCTGAACGCGATCATTGAAATGTTCTTCATTCAAACGCGCAAAAATTTTATCCAGATCGCGCTCGTCGAAGGTTTCTTCAACGACTTCTTCTTCCAGCGCTTTCTGCTCTTCAAAATATTCCTGGATCAGGGCTGTGATCGTCTCCGGCAATTGTTCATCCTTTGACACTTGTGCGAGAACTTTTCGGGCCAGGTTATCGAGCACAGCGGATTCAGGCTGGTCAAACTCCGTAAAATAATTTTCATTGAAAACCTCGATCTGGACAGCCGGGTCGCCTGAGCGCACTCGCACCTGCCCCACATAATCTATGCCGCTTTTCTTCAATGTAAACATCCGCACCAATCCGGCAGATTCTCCCGCATCTATTCGGCATTTTCCCAGTGAGAGTATTCCCAGGTTGAGGGTTTTAGTCAGAGTTTGAACAGGCATTTTTAATGAATTCATCCAGGCCGCCCTAAGAAGAGTTGAGAACAAAACCACGCACTAAACAGAACAGAATTTTACCGCATGGTGACAGGAAAAGCCAATAAAATTAGTTATTTAGACAAACCCTAAAGTCTTTACAAAGATTTTAAAATTCGCTACTGTGTAAGCCATGAATACCCGAAAATTTATTTTTCCTTTTTTGATCTTTGCAGGCCTTTTGTTTGCCATGTCGTGCTCGACGGTGCAAAAACCCACCACGGTAGACATTGAAACCGAAATAGACCTGTTTCTTTCCACTCAGGACCCCGAGGTGGAAACCCAGGTACTGAGGCGTTTAAAATCGGTTTCACATGAAAGGGTCAAGTCCATACTCCGCGCCCAGTCGCAGTCAAAAAAGAGCCCTGTCGGACTACAAAAAAGTTTACAGACCCGACATAATGGCAAAGACTACCCTTATGCTTTGTTTCTTCCTGAGTCATTAAAACAAGGTGAAAAAATCCCGCTCGTTGTTGTCCTGCATGGGCTGGGCGGTAGCGGGGCCAACACCCTTCCAGCCTGGGTCGCGCGTTTACAAAAAGAGTTTGCCGTGTTGTGCCCGACTTATCCGATGGGGGCCTGGTGGGCACGGCCCGCCGAAGAAATGGTGCTCGGCCTCATTGATCGGGTGCGCGCACAATACAATATAGATTCGGATCGGATTTTTCTTGCCGGGTTGTCCAATGGTGCCATCGGCACTTATATGATCGGCATGTTTTACCCCGACCGGTTTGCCGGACTGATCCCCATCGCCGGAAGCATCACCCCGCGATACATGCATTTCCTGGTCAACCTGCGCAACACGCCTATCTATATGATACAAGGCGCGCACGATCCTATTTTTCCCATCCAACTGAGTCGACGCATTCATAAAATTCTCTCCGACATGAAATACCCGGTCACCTACTTAGAACATGGGGAAAAAGGAACGGCTCACGGGGGCCATTTTTTGCCGGAATCGGAAGTGCCCGCCATGGTGGAATGGATTCGTCAGCAGAAACGCAAACACAACCCTGATGTCGTGCGCATGACCCGGGAAGGCAACCATATGAGCGCGATCCACTGGGCCAGATTGGTGCAGGGACGCAACCTCGCCCTGCTGGAACTGCCCGGACCCGAAAGCCCGAGCCCGGTCAAACGCGATGGCAAAATCGCCACCCTGTTCGCCACCCGAAAAAACCGTAACCTGTTTGAGGTGATGGGTCAGCATATCGTTGAGTATGAGTTGTATTTCAATACCGAAACCGTCGACTTCGATAAACCGGTCACCATCACCACCCAAAAAATTCGGGTTCATGACGGCAAACTGGTTCCCGGAGAAAAGAAAACCAGCTATAAAAAGAAAGTGGAAAAAGACCTCGCCGTGCTCTTGTACGGATACAAACATTTCCGCGACCCCAACCGTCTTTATGATGCCAAGGTGCGCATTCTTGTTGAGTCCACTCTGGTGAAATCCGTGTTATGAACAGCCTGATTGAAAAATCCATGGATCTTCTCGGCTGGCGCAGAGTGGTTTCGGCGCTGGCAAACCATGCCTGCTCTCCCATCACCCAGGATCAATGTCGACAGTTGCAACCCGAAACCGATTTTGATCACGCACAAACTCTACTGGAAGAAACCGCAGAGATGGTAGCCTTATTGGCTTCTTTGCATTCGTTTCCGATGGACCGGTTTGAAGACCTCAGCCCTGTTTTTCGGGATGCCCAGGAACAAAAAATGATCGAGCCTGGGCAATGCCTGTCTCTGATCAAACTTTTGCGCCTGTGCCGGAACCTTTGCAAAGAGAGCGATAAAAAATCCGATTATCCCCATTTGCTGGCCTGGCTGGAAAAACTCGACCCCCTCAAAGAGTTTCTCGATGAACTGGTCCGCTGTATAAATGATGAGGGTAGCATCCGGGACAATGCCACACCCGAACTGCGCCAGGCCATCCGCAATGCAGAAACCGCAAAAAGCAAACTCGAAGAGCGCCTGCAACGCCTGTTCAAGTCAGAAAGTATCCGCGAAGCTCTACAGGATTCCTATATCACCGAACGTGAAGAACGCATGGTCATCCCGGTACGGGCGGAGTTCAAGTCGCGTGTGGATGGCATTGTGCACGACAGTTCTGGAACGGGACAAACCCTGTTCATCGAGCCCACTTCCATCGTGCCCCTGAACAATCAATTGAAAATAGCTCGGCTGCAAGTGGTGCAGGAGAAAATCAGAATTTTGCAGGCGTTAGCACTGCAAACCCGGCAACATCAAGAACAGCTGGAACAAAACCTGGAAACATTGATATCTCTGGATCTCATTTTCGCCAAAGCGCGACTGAGCAAAACCATGTCGGCGGTGCACTGCCCCATGAATCGCGACTCGATCATGCAACTCAAAGAAGCCCGCAACCCGGAACTGGTTCTCGATGGAGAAACCGTGATCCCCAATACCATTGAGTGGGACGGTTCGGTCATGGTGGTGATTATTTCCGGCCCCAATACCGGGGGTAAAACGGTGACGCTAAAGACCTTGGGGTTGCTCGCCCTGATGGCCCGGGCAGGACTGTATCTGCCGGTCAAAGAAAATTCGCAAATTCCATTTTTTCCCAAGGTTTATTCCGACATCGGCGATGACCAAAATATTCAATTGAAATTATCGACCTTTTCCGGGCATTTGAAAAAAATTATTCATATTCTGGATCATGTGGACGCAGGCTCTCTTGTACTTCTCGACGAATTGGGAATCGCCACCGACCCGAACGAAGGTGCGGCACTGGCAGAAGCCATCCTTCTCGATCTTAAAAACAAAAACGTGATGACGTTGGTCTCCACCCATTATTTCACCTTGAAGATTTTAGCGCAGACGCACGCAGGTTTCCTCAACGCCTGCACCGAGTTCGATCTTGATACGTTGAGCCCCACCTACCGATTGATTTTTGGCGCACCGGGGCAAAGCGCCGCCCTCGACACCGCTGAGCGACTGGGCCTGAAAAAAAGCATCATCGATCAGGCGCGGAACTTGTATCAGGTCAAGGAGCACCGCGCAGAAAGCCTGTTGGAAGATTTAACCCGCCAGAGACTGGAGTTCCACCGCGACCGGGAAGAAATAAAACAACAGAAAGAAGAAACCGCAACCTTGATGAGAGAACATAAAATCCTGACCCAGAGATTGCGCAATGAAGAAAAAGATTTCCAAAAAAATAAAACAAAAAAACTGCAAGCGGAAGTACGTGCCGGCAAAGCTGAGATCCGCAAAATGATCGAGCAGATCAAAGGCGAAAAAGACCTGCCTAAAATCCGTAAGGTGGAAAAACAGATGCAGTCCATGAACCCAATATCCCTGTCCGCCACAGTGGAGGACTTTGATGACTGGACTCTCCCGGTACAAGACCTGAAAATCGGCGACCCGGTTTTGCTTTTGAACCTGGGAACCCTCGCCACCCTGCTCGAACCCCCGGCGGGAAAGAAAAAACTGCGGGTCAAAATGGGAAATATCACGACGGTTGTTGAGGCCACAGCTCTACGCGGTAATCCCAGACGAAAAATACCTGAAAAGAAATTTTCTATAAGTATTCATGCCGAATCAGAAGGTAGCCCTGTGTCCTCCTGTGATTTAAGAGGCATGAACGCAGAAGAAGCCGAAGCAGTTATGGAGGCTTTTATCAGCCGGGCCATTGTGCAAAAAATTCAGCGAGTACGTATCATTCACGGTCACGGAATGGGAACGATCAAAACCATGGTGCGCAATTACCTGAAAAAGGCCGGACTGTGCAAGCAGTTCACGCCCGGCTCCCGTGCCGAAGGGGGCGATGGCGTCACTGTGGTTGAATTTGATTTTTAGAGCATAAACTCACCTATCTTTTTTTTCAATTTCGGCACCAACCGTTTTTCAAACCACGAGTTTTTCTTAAGCCAGATATTATTGCGCGGTGAAGGATGCGGCAAAACAAAGTATTCGGGCAGATAAGCTTCCCAGTTTTTCACCGTTTCTGTCAGAGTTACTTTTTTCCTGGATTGCAAAAACCAGGCCTGGGCATATTGGCCTATCAGAAGTGTGATCTGCCTTTTGGGCAGTTTATCGAGAATGGGCGACATCCATGTTTCCGCACATTCAGGACGAGGCGGCAAATCACCTGATTTACCTTTTCCGGGATAGCAGAACCCCATCGGCACGATTGAAAAATACTTCGTGTTATAGAATTGTTCTTTCGAGACCTGCATCCATTCGCGCAACCTGTCACCGCTGGCATCATTCCAGGGGATACCGGACTCATGCACTTTGATACCCGGAGCCTGTCCAACGATGAGTATTTTTGAGCTTGCGGAAAATGAGAGAGTGGGCTTTGCTGGAAAAGGAAGGTCTGCCTCACAAAGAGTACAGGCCTTGATATTCGTCTAAGCTCAGAGGTGGAGAGCTGGCAACTGGACATAGTGTTGAATTCTTCCGGGGTTCATTCATGAAAAAATCAGACTTTCCTAATCTTAGCAGGCCCAGGTCTTTTTCCTGAATAAAGTTGCAATGCTAAACTGGCCTTCCCAGAAGACACACCGCCCCTATTTATTTGGCCTGGCAATTTTCACTCAAAATATTCGACCCATATAACGAATAAATATTCTGTTTTGAGTCTCTTATAATAATACGAGTCCTTCCTCATTATGAGAGGGGAAGTGTGAAGGTTCATTTAAGTGGGGAAGGTCGATGAGCTCCACAATAGAAAAACATAAAATTCTTGTGGTTGATGGCAGTGACAGCATCCTTGAACTCATAGAGAGCATGTTGGAGGGTGAGGATTGTGAGGTCATAACCAGAAATAGTTTTGAAAAAGGATTGGAATATATTAAATCTAATAAACAAGTACCTCTGGTTCTTTCAGACCATTGTAAAAAAAGTGGCAGGAATGGTCTGAAATTTTTGGATCAAGTTTCTATCCACTCTCCCAAAACCATAAAAGTTTTGACTACTTGTTGTTTGCAAAATAGCGAACTTGAATGCCAAATAAAATCAGGAACCATTCACTCGTATATTGCAAGACCTTTTAAAATCAGTGAAATATTGGGTAAAATAAAATCAGGCCTTAAACAATACGAAGAAAACATCCAGGAAAAAACGGTTGTCAGGTCAAAAAAAACCCCTTTAGACCCTGGATAACTCGCCTTGTTTTCTTCTCCCGGCTTCATTTCTCAACTCACCGATGCAAAAAAAAGGCGCCCCGGATAGATCCCAGGGCGCCCCGTTTCTCACACCTTTTTGCTCAACCCATATAAACCTTTGCGATTTCCTCGCGAAGAACCTTATGGGCAGTGGCCTGGTCGAGCATTGTTTGCCAATGCGTTCCCATGGCTTTCACGATGGCCTCTGATTTTTTATCAATTTTCTCGCCAAAGGATTTTTTGATTTTCTCCTTTATGGAATCCACTTGAACTTCCATCATCGCCTGAGAAAAAGCTTTCGTCCCCATTTTTGCCGACATCTCGACCGGGCAACTGACTTCATTTACGGATTTCTCAAACGGACAACACACTTTTTCCTGATCACAATCTTGCTGGCTACTTTCACAACTGGACATATTAAATCTCCTAATGGTTAAGGTGAGAAGACCTTATGGCCTCCAATTAAAAACAGGACGAGACGTCTCCCTCCCTCTAAAAATACCAACTAGTTGGTATGTAATTCTCTCAAAAAAAACCTAGTTCTTATAAAGCCCTGCCAAATATTGCTTGAACTGATTGAGGGCGCGCTCAATGACTTTTTTATCTTTTTTTGCTCTGGCAAGAAGCATTGCTCCCTGAAAAGTTGCCAAAAAATACTCCGCCACCTCCCTCGGCTCAAAGGAACTTTGCGGGGCATATTTTTCTTTCGCTTGCATCAAATCATTTTCGAGCATCGCAATAAAACCATCAAAAGCCGCTTCGCAGATTTTTCTGATTTCCGGGTGGGTTTCAGAAAGCTCCTGGGCAAAAACACCCATGAGGCAGCCCTTGAAATCCTTTCTTTTACCGCTCGCTATTATCATATCCAGAAGACCATGAATTCGCTTCATAGGGTCCGGCTCACTCTCAAGCCCCTCAAAAACTTGCGCTCCCCTGGTAGAAAAACGCTGGACCACTTTTTTGCCCATGTCCTCCTTGCCCTTAAAATAATAGAAAAAGCTCCCTTTAGTGACCCCCGAATTCTCGCAGATTTCATCAATCGTTGTGGCAACATAACCCTTATCGAGCATAAGAGCCTCGGCAGAATCAAGAATTTTTTCTTTTTTATCGCCTTTTTCCACACTGAACACCTAAAAAACAAAAAAATACCAACTAGTCGGTATTCTAGCCCGCCCCGTTAAATTTGTCAAGGAACATTTCGTCAGCCCGATAGAACTATTGTAATTTACCACCAAGGGTTAATATAGGACGGTGATAACTTGAAATAGGAGCATTGCATGTTTCATAAAACATTTTTTACCGGAAGTTTAATTCTGGTCGGAGCACTGATTTTCACAGGATTGAGTTTTTCAGGAGAAGTCACTTTACGGGGCAAACCGTTAACACTGGTGGGGGAAATAACTCAAGTGGGAAAAACACTGCCGAGCGTCCACCTCACGGACCTGGGTTTGAACAGGGTTGATCTGCAATCATTCAAAGGCAAGGTGACAATACTGAGTGTCGTCCCTTCCCTGGATACGCCCACCTGCGAAAAACAAACTCATATCCTCAGCGAAGAAAACAAGGGGCTGGATCAAACCGTTAACCTGATAACAATCAGCCGGGACTTGCCGTTTGCGCAAAAGCGTTTCGCAAAAAAAGCGAACATTCACAATATTCTGTTTCTGTCGGACTATCGGGATGCTGAGTTTGGCAAGGCAACCGGGCTTTTGATTGAGGAAAACAGGCTGCTGGCCCGAGCTATTATCGTGCTCGACCGTGACGGGGTCGTCCGGTATCTGGAAGTGGTTGCAGAACTGGCCCAACTGCCTGCAATGGAAAAGGCTTTCCGCTCGGCGCGGAGCCTGAGTAAAAACAGGTCAAACCCGGAGTAAACTTGGATCATCGCATTTTAAGTCCAGCCTCACGCTGGCCTGCGGAGGTTCGAGTTTGCTCGATCTCTATGAACGGATTGAATGGCGGGTAAAGCGTCGGTCTTCGCGCCCTTGTCGCTTTTTGAAATTAGTTTCGTAATCGCGACAACCGGCCTTCAACTCAGACATCGGGCTCACCCCAAACGACCTTAAAAGGTCCAGAATTTCTTTGCGCTTGAGCTTCATTTTTCACCTGTCAAGTAGGAGACTTTCTCTATACTCCCATCGGCAGGAAACACCAAAACTTAAGCCCGGCCCGGCCAGCGGCCGGAGGCGACTGGCAATAGCTTTTTACCGCCAGCAAAGAGTTGTCTCGGCCCAACAAGCTCAGCAGAACAAACAAAACCCCTCCCAGCCTCCCCTTATCAGGGGAGGAGTGATTAAAGTATTGCGCTTGAGCATTCCAACCGCATTACGGGTAATGCAGTGCTGGCCCCACGCCGAGTGGTTAGTTGAATACTTTGACCAGTTGGTTGAATGTGGATTTGGATTTCTTGAGTTTATCTTCGTTGCCCAGGGCGCAGACATGGCCTTCATCCCGGATTTTTTCGAACAGGGAAGCATAACCCTTTAAATCTTCAAGCCGGGTGGACAACAGTTCTTCACGCATTTTCTGTTTCATTGCGTAGGTACGTCCGGTGAGATGATCGATCATCGATGCTTTGCCTTTAAGGTCCGGGGTTAAAGGCGGGTCCATTTTGCCGACACAGCCAATGATGATTTTGGTCAATTCTTCTACGGGCAGTTCCAGCTGATTCAGAAAATCGGCTATCTCATCATAGATGGCCAATGTTTCGGTGAGGTTGGGGTCCCGATAAGAAAGCAGGCTATAATCGCCAGTGAAAAAATCGAATGAATTGCCACTGCCGTATGCGCCACCGTGAACACGTACCCGGTCCCATAAAAACCCGGTCCTAAGTAAGGCTTTGAGCACCTCAAACTGTCCAGAGTATTTGAACCCCAAGTCATACAGGTTGGCCCCTTTGCCAACATGTTGCACGTTGCTGGCAGTCAAAAACCCCTCATTCAGAGGCATGGCTTTCAGATCCCACTCCTCAATATTCCAGTCCTTATCAGAGAGGATGCCTGCCGTTTTAACAATTCGTTTTTCTATCTTTTGATAATCTTTTTGCGTTGAGGTGATATTAAAAAAGGCATTCTTCCGGGTAAACACTCGCTCGGCGACCTGCCGGAAGCAATCGGCAACCTCACTCGGATCTTTCTCTACACGCTCTAACAATTGTTCCAAAAATCGGTAATAGGTGATTCCATCCGTAAGCTCATCGAACTGCCCGAGCCGGGACTGATAGGACTGGAGACGGGCCAGCACATAATGATTTCCGTGCGGGACAATCGAATCTTCCATATCGGACTTGGCGCTACGGATGATTTCGACCAGCCGCTTGTGGTCAGCAAAGCTGGAATCGCCAAGCAGTTCATCAAAAATATCAAACAGGCTATCCACTTTTTCCATCAACGCCTTGCCACTGAAAAAAACATAAGAGATGACTTGATGACGGTCTTGAACCGTCGCCGATGAAAAATGGGAAGTGCGGATTCCGCCAGTGTGCATGCCGATCAACTTTGAAATTTCCGCGTAGCTGTGCTTGCCAGTACCCATCCCCAGCGCCAGGGTTCCCAGCAAAGGAATATAGGGCAACATTTCAGCCGGCACAGAATGCGTGTTGAACCCTATTTGGGTGTAAGCAATATCATTGGTGAACAGGTCGTGGAATAATATTTTTGTATCGCCCTGGTTTTTTATTTCCAGAGGATAGCTTTCTATTTCTTTGGGAACATCCTGAATTTCCAGCGAGGGAAGTGTAGAAAGCGCTTCCGGGGAATCCGGAGCCAATTGCAGTTCCTGCAGTTTTTTAGTTTCCGCGATCAGCTTATCAATTTCATCCGCAGGTAGTTTATCTTTGACCGTTTTTAAAATTTTTCTTTCCCGGGCCTCCTGTTTTTTGCCCAGGCCCGGTTTGGGAACTGCCAGCAGAATACTGCGGTGGTTATTTTCAATCAGGTAATCACGAATCAAATCTTCAAAATATCCTGTGTGCATGCGTTTTTTAATTTTCCGCATTACCTTCTCAAACCTGAGATGGCTAAAAGGATCTTTATCGTAAAGCCAGGAGCCCAGGGCCTGAATATTATAAACAATGCCTTTGGGAAACCCGCCAAAATTAGCCTCCCGAAGCCTGAAGTCTATGGAATTGACCGCCGAGCGGACCATATCTTCCTCTATTCCATTTTCTGCCAGGTCACGCAGGGTTGAGTCGATGAGCGCAAGAACTTTATTTTCATGCTCGGGTTCTGTTCCCTTCAAACCCACAGCAAATATCGTATCCGCGCGATTGTCATCGAAGCCTCCGCCAATGACTTCACTGCCGAGTTCCGAGGCGATGAGTGCTTTTCTTAAAGGAGAAGCCGAAGAACCCAGGAGAAGATGGCTCAGTATGCTAAAACCCAAGCAATGTTCATGGTCTATGGCCTTACCCAGCTTGATGCCGACCAGAACATAAGTCTTCTTCTCCAGCGATTCATGGCTGGAAACCGGGTAGGTCAGGCTTTTTCTTTTTGGTTTCCTGAAAGATCTCTGGTGGGCGATGGAAGTGTTGACATCCACGCGTTCAAAATCCTGCAAATATTTTTCCTGCAAAAATTCGAGATAGCTTTGAGTATCGCCATCCCCATACAAAAACAGTCTGCTGTTGGAGGGATGGTAATGCTTTTTATGAAATGCCTTAAAATCCGCATACGTCAGGTCGGGAATACTTTTTGGGTCTCCTCCTGATTCATACCCGTAAGGGGTGGAAGGGAAAAGGGAGTGCGCCAACTGGCGGTCAATACAACTTTCAGGGCTCGAAAACTCGCCCTTCATTTCATTGAACACCACCCCTTTATAAACGATTTTATCTTCCGGGCTGTTCAGTTCATAATGCCAGCCTTCCTGCTTGAAAGTGTCCTCTGAAATATTGGGATAAAAAACCGCGTCCAGATAGACATTCATCAGGTTACGAAAATCTTTTCGGTTCCTGCTGGCAACGGGATACATGGTTTTATCGGGAAAGGTCATCGCATTGAGAAAAGTCTGCAAACTGCCTTTCATGAGTTCGACAAAGGGTTCCTTGACCGGGAAATTTTTAGAGCCGCATAATACGCTGTGCTCAAGAATATGGGCGATCCCGGTGTCGTCTTCAGGAGGTGTCCTGAACGTGGCACTGAAAACCTTGTTGTCATCGTCGTTTTCCAGAACCAGTAATTCAGCACCGGTATCGTGCTTAAAAAAAAGGCCGAGAGATTTAAGTTCGGCAATCTCCTCCTTTTGGGTCAACTTAAATCCGCTATAACTTTTGTTGAGCTCAAATTCCATAAAACCCCACTCCTATTCAAAATGATTCTTTTACCCGCAACCCCCTCAATCCCCCTTATCAGGAGGATTGAGGGGGTTAAAAATTTCCAACCAGAAAACACCCTCATAATAATGAACTATTAGATGCAGACAAGCTGGAAACGGTCCAGGGCGCACCGATTATTTGGCCTTGATGTCCAGACCTATAGGGCAATGGTCCGAGCCCATGACTTTGGGTTGAATAAAGGAGTCTTTAACTTTCGCCATGAGTTTTTCCGTGACAAAAAAATAATCAATACGCCAACCCACATTTTTGGCTCGAACATTAAACCTATAGCTCCACCAGGTATATTGATCCGGCTCCGGGTGAAACTCTCTAAAACTATCCACATACCCATGCGCAACAAATTTATCGACCCAGGCCCTTTCTTGCGGTAAAAAGCCCGAGTTTTTTGCGTTGGCTTTTGGGTTTCTCAAGTCAATGGTCTTGTGGGCGGTATTCACATCTCCGGTGACCACAAGCTCTCTCCCCTGCGCGCGCAATTGTTCGCAATGCTCCAGAAACGCATCATAAAATGCCATTTTGTATTCCAGCCTTTCCGAACCGCTGGTGCCGTTGGGAAAATATACATTTAAAAGATCAAAATCCTTAAACTCGATTCTGATAACGCGTCCTTCCACATCGAATTCTTCAATTCCTATCCCCCTGTGAACCGATTTTGGTTTCTTTTTCGTCAAAACCGCTACGCCGCTGTATCCTTTGCGTTGAGCCGGATTCCAGCTGGCGTAATATCCTTCGGGGTTCAATATAGAATCATCAAGGTCTTCGGTTCGTGCTTTGATCTCCTGCAAACACACCACATCCGGGGCTTCGGACTTTAACCAGTCAAAAAACCCTTTTTTGACCACTGCCCGCACCCCATTAACATTCCAGCTAATAATTCGCATAAATCCTTTTTGCCCCTCACCTATTTTCTGTACCTGTCGCACTCAAGAAAATTCGGTTATTTTTTATCAGAATTAATCAGAGTGCAGAGGATAACCAAAAACCCCATGGGGGCGCAACCCTTTTAGCTATTCCCAGGGAATAAAAACCCGTGAATAAACAGAGACTCAAACTTGACATAAACGTAACAATTTCAAAAGGGTTTAGCCGGTATAATGGAACTCTAATCAATTTTTGAGAGGGCTAATTTTTTCCGGTTTTCTTCCGATACTCAAATTACCTACTTTCATCCATATTATTCAATGCAAGGAACTTGAACATGAATGACACATTTTTAATCGTTTTGTTATTTTTGATGGCCGCTACCTTGATAAAGGTGGTTGTTGGAGCCATTCGCAGTCGAAAACCAGACAAGACAAAACAGGAAAGTTAACCCGCGTCACGCTGGCACCTAGTGGTTGCCTGTGCAATCCAAACAAACAACCCCATTTTTTTCAACAGCTTGAGCGCAGTCCATGGTTTTCCTCGCCAAAATAGGGTATCCTTGCTACCATCGTTTCATTGATGTTTTGCATCGCTAAAAAATCGGTCATTTGGGAGGAAAACGGAAATGTGGATCAACAAAGCTGTGGGATGGATGGTAGTATCTTTAGCCTTTTCCATGGGTGCCCCACTCTCTATGGCGGCTGAAGTTGCGGATATAAAAGCGTGTGACGAAATAACCTCGGACGTTCGAAAGGGCCGCCCCGGGATAGGCTCGGTACCCGTCATTGATGGGAAAGGACCCACTGAAGAAATGTCGCGAACCGGGTTGTTCTCGTCTGCGGCAAAACCAACCGGGAAACTTTCAAAAGAAGATCAGCGAAATCTTTGCCTCGCCCTGAGCCCCATCAAAGACCCTGAAAGCCGATACAGACATAAAGACCACAGCAATTATTATTGCACCTTGATCCTGAATCGGGATAGCCAGACCTATTGTTATGCGGTGGTTCTGGGTACTCCAAAACAATGCAACAATATTGTGAGCAGTGAGCTTGAAAAGGAATGCCTGGTCAAATCCAAATAGCATTTTATGGCCAGCGTGAAGCCATATTCTATGCAGCAAGCGTTTACTCGGCCTGACAGACATTTTTTACTATAGTCCTTTTCCTCAAGGCATAGCCTTGTCATCCCCAGAACTGGAAGTTCAAAATCTAACCGTTGCTTTTTCCACTCCCAGAGGAAAGCTGACCGCTGTCAATGGAATCAGTTTTTATTTGAACCAGGGGGAAACCCTTGCGCTGGTGGGGGAATCGGGTTGCGGCAAAACTGTCAGCGCTCTTTCCATTCTCCGGCTTTTGCCGGAACCCCCGGCAGAAATTTCAAGCGGAAAAATTCTTTTTGCCGGTCAGGACCTACTGTCCCTCAATGCAAAAGCATTGCAGGACCTGCGCGGTCGCTCCATTTCCATGATTTTTCAAGACCCCATGACCTCTCTCAACCCGGTTTTGACTGTCGGAGAACAAATTGCCGAAACGCTCCTTCGCCATACAACTACGAATCGGCAAGAAGCACTGCGAAAGTCAGCAGACCTGTTGCGTCGTGTGGAACTCTCTGCATCGCAAGAAAAACATTACCCCCATCAGCTCAGCGGGGGAATGCGGCAAAGAGTCATGATTGCCATGGCCCTGGCCTGTGCTCCTAGAATCCTCATCGCCGATGAACCCACCACCGCTCTCGATGTTCTCATCCAGGCCCAGATTCTTGAGCTTTTAGAAAATTTAAAAAGAGAAACCAAGCTGTCCATCCTCTTCATCACCCACGACCTGGCGGTCGTCGCTAAAATTGCCCAAAGGATGCTGGTCATGTATGCCGGGGAAATCGTGGAATCCGGTCCCGCCCGGGATCTGCTTGATAATCCCTTTCACCCCTACACCCGGGGGCTCATCGCCTCTGTCCCAAAACCGGGAGCCCGAAAAAAAACCGGTGCAAGGCTTAAAGAAATTCCGGGCAATGTCCCCGGTCTGGACCAGCGTCCATCAGGATGCTCGTTTCACCCTCGTTGCGACTGGGCTATTGAAAAATGTAAGACCCAAAAACCACAACTGCGCCAGATTAAAACCGGGCGACAAGTCAGTTGCCATCTGGAGCCGGGGTCGTTATGAATACAGAAAAACTACTGGAAGTCCAAAGTCTCAAAAAATATTTTCTTCCAGAAAAGAAGTTTCTCGAAGATTCGTTACCACCGGTTCGCGCGGTAGACGGCATTTCCTTCACCCTTAACAAAGGAGAAACACTGGGGCTTGTGGGCGAGAGTGGATGCGGCAAATCGACTGCGGCCCGAACTTTACTCCGCCTGATCGAACCGACTTCAGGGCAGGTGCGTTTTTGCGGCACAAGCCTGTTCGACTTGAAAGAAGTAGCGATGAGAAAACTTAGAAGGGAAATGCAGATCATTTTTCAAGACCCCTATTCCGCTGTCAACCCGGCAAGACGCATCGGCCATATCCTCCAGGAACCTTTTGAGGTGCATGGTTTTCGCAACAAAAAAGAAAATGCCGAAAAAGCCAAACAGCTTTTAGAGCAGGTGGGCCTGACGCTCGATCATTTTAACCGGTATCCCCATGAATTGAGTGGAGGGCAGTTGCAACGCGTGGGCATTGCTCGAGCCATTGCTTTAAAGCCGAAGTTGATCGTGGCCGATGAACCGGTATCGGCTTTGGATGTTTCGATACAAGCCCAGGTCATCAACCTTTTGTTGGATTTGAAAGAAAAGCTGGATATCTCTTATCTGTTCATCTCGCACGATTTGGGGGTGGTCGAATATTTCTGCGACCGGGTCGCGGTGATGTATCTCGGAAAAATCGTTGAGCTTGCCGACAGCGAGCAAATTTATAATTCGCCCCAACACCCTTACACCGTTGCCCTGCTGAATGCGATTCCCAGCCTGGAATCGGGACGAAATGCAAACAGGGCACTCATAAAGGGCGATATTCCCAGCCCTGCCGATCTTCCCAGTAAGGGTTGTGCCTTTTACAACCGTTGCCCCGTCAAGGAAAAACAATGCGAAGAACAAGTGCCGGTCCTCAAAGAAGTCGCTTCCGGCCACCATGTCGCATGTTTTTTAAAACACTGATCCGCTTTTTTAATTGAGCCGCCTGTCATAAATAATCATTCAATTGCCTGAGACATCTTGCGCTGCCCGGATATCATCAGGAGTAGGCGAGGCATGATGCAGAACCATCTTCCAGACATCGCCCTCCAGGTGAAACAGGTTGGTGGCAAAAACCCGGGAAACCAGCACTCCGCTTTCAGCAATGGTGTACAGTTTCTCGATACAGGAAACCCATACCAGATTTTCCGCAGCCAGGACCTGCACAGCAGAAATCCGGATTTCCATATCGCCTGAATTCTCGAAAATACCTGCCCAGCTGTTCAGGATCGGTTCGAGTCCGTTTAAAGGGGGCCAGCCGGGATGAACACAGCTCACCCTTTTTCCATTTCCCCAGACCTGTCGCATCGCCTCGATGTCTCTTTTATTAAAGGCGGCATAAAACCGTTCATTAGCCGATATGACTGCATCTTCATTTATCATTGAATAATTTCCGAACAAACAATCCCGCCGCAAGCAGACAGAGTGTCCTGGTAAATTGTTATTTTAAAGCCGTGGCAGGCCACGGAAAATAAAACCCGCTCGCGGGTTTATCTTAAAAGATGTTCCACTGCTTCAAACGTTTCGGGTGATGCCCAGTCTTTGGCGCCATCTATACGGGCGGCAACCCTGCCCTGCTTATCGATCACATAGGTGAATGGAATCGTAAAAGACGGATAGAGTTTTTCGGCAACCCCTTCGGCATCCAACAAAATTGGGAAAGACAGTTTGTGCTTATCCACAAATTCCTGGATTTTTTCCGAACCGTCCTTGTCGAGGCTGATGGCAAGAACAGTCAGCCCCTGCGCGCGAAAGCGGCGGTACAGGGTTTCAAAGCTTGGCATTTCCTCAACACAGGGAGCACACCAGGTTGCCCAGAAATTCACAACAATTACTTTTCCGGCATGGTCGTCGAGCCCTTCAAGGTTGCCCTGAAGGTTTCGCAAAGTAAATCGGGGGGCCAGATAACCTGCCTCCGCCTTAAACTGATTTAAATTTATTTTCTGTTGCGGATTGCCCGTTTTTTGGAAACGCAGCACAAGCAGAACCAGGGCTACAAGGATCAACAGACCCAGCAGTCCGTCTCTAAGCCGAATAAAGCTTTTCCCTTTTAAGGCGGTCGATTTCATCTTTCAATTTTTCCTGCCGCACCCGCACTCCCATCAACAGGAAATAAAGCAGGGTGAAAGCACACAGAGATATGCCCAGCGTTGCCAGCATGGTTGCCTCCATTCCCTTGCCAATTCCTTCGTTGGTGATGATCTTGGGCTGGGGATGAAATGTCCGCCACCAGAGCACGGAAAAATGAATAAAGGGAATATTCAAAAACCCGACAATGCCGAGCACTGCGGCATAACGGGCTCGCATGGAACCGGCATCGCTTTGTGAACGGAGCATGAGATAGGCCACATAGATGATCCAGAGTATCAGCGTGGAGGTGAGGCGTGCATCCCACACCCACCAAGCTCCCCAGATAGGCCTCGCCCAGATTGGCCCAGTGATCAAAACCAGGGAGCAGAAAATCACTCCTATCTCTGCCGAGGCATGGGCATAAATGTCCCACTCTCGCTCTTTCTTCCAGAGAAACAGAATCGAACAGATAAAAACCACAAAGAACGCAAAAAACGAAAGCCATGCAGAAGGCACATGAAAATACATGACCCTCTGGATTATGCCTTCGGTCCGTTCGGTGGGAACATAGATGAAAACCGCAATCATCGCCGCAAGAAATGCCAACCCCGTCAACCAGACCAGAATATTGCCGTCTTCCTGATTTTCTTCTACCCGGTTTGTCATCGTTCTTTGATTTCTTTGAGCAGTTCCAGATCTTTTTCCAGTGCGCGGCTGCGTTGTCTGAGTGTGTACACATAATAAACTATGCCACTCCACACAACCACATTGGCCGCAAATAAAAAATTCAGATTATCCATTTTCGTCACTCCTCCAGAATATGGTCGATCGTCATGATGGAGACACCAATATAAATGATATCAAAACAAGCCGTCAAACCAATCCAGTTCATCATTTCTGACAAGGGTTCCCCATTCAAGACCTGCCCGGTCATTCGAACCACCGCGATAACGATGGGTATCAGCAAGGGATAGAGCAAAATGGGCAACATGATTTCCCGGGATTTAAGATTTGATGCCAATGAAGACAATAAGGTTCCCAGAGCACAAAAACCCAGAGTCCCCAAAAATATAACAAATAAAAGCGGTAACAGATGATCCAGGATATTGATATTAAAAAAAATCATGAACAGCGGCAGTATGAACAATTCCATAATGGATAAAAAAATGAAATTGCTGATCAGTTTGCCAAAATAAATGACCGTTCTATCTGCAGGCACCAGCATCAAGCCCATGAGGCAACCGTTTTCTTTTTCGAGCATGAAAGAACGGCTCAAGCCTATGGTTCCGGAAAACAAAAATGCCACCCATAAAATTCCCGGACCGACTTCACTGGCCTCGACAACACTCAGGTTCACGGAAAAAATAAATATCAGAATCACCAGCAATGCGAAGATAAACATCGCGCTGAACAATTCCCGTGTCTTGAGTTCCGTCACAAAATCTTTCCATACAATCGCCGAAATTTGGTTCAAAAAAAGATTCATGACATGCCCATAGTGAACTGCTTATTGCGGACCGCATCAAAATACATCGTCTCAAAATTTTCTTTATCGATATCTTTGATATCTTCAAAAAAAGCGAACCGCCCCATCACCTGCAAAGCCACCTTGTCGCACATTTCCAGCCCGCAGGAAACATCATGTGTGGTCATCAATATGGTTCTCTTTTTGTCATGCAAGTTTTGCAGGTGCTCCTTGAGCACGTTGGAAGCGTGGATGTCCAACCCTGTAAAAGGCTCATCAAGGAATAATATAGCCGGATCATGCAGGATAGCCCTGGCGATGGATAACCTCTGCACCATTCCCCGGGAAAAGGTCCGCACCCGATCGTGCCTGCGCGGTGCCAGCCCTACATCTTCAAGACGGGTTAAAGCGGACTCCTCGGGATTCTCCAACCCATACATCCTGCCGAAAAAAACCAGGTTTTCCATAGGAGTCAAATCTGCATACAAAGCGGTCGAATGCGAAATAACCCCGATCTCGCGGCGCATTGCGGCACTCCCCTCCTCCACTTCATAACCGGCAACCTTTGCCGATCCCGATGAAGGCCGGGTCAACCCGGTAAGAATTTTGATCAGAGTGGTCTTGCCCGCACCGTTGGGACCGAACACCGACAAAAATTCCCCCCGCTTCAATTTGAAGCTGATGCCATCCACCGCCTTTAGCACCCCAAATTCTTTGCACAACTGGCGAACTTCAATAGCAAAATCATCGGGTTTGGGCTGGTCTGCCATTCTTAAAGGGGTTCCAAAAATATCGGTTCAATAGGACTTGGATTTATTTTTTTCTGCGTTCCTGTTCCAACTGATCCAGGTGCTCCATAATATCCGTCGCCTCCGTTTCCAGCTTGTGGCGAAGCTCCTTATAGTCGAAATCAGAGATTTTGTCCGTGCTGAAATCGAACTCCAGTTCTTTAATGGAAATCAGTGTTTCTTCTTTACGCACCAGAAGATGCTTATATTTATCACTGACCGGGTCCACCGCTTCCACCAGCTTTTTGAGTTTTAATTTCCCAAAAAGCGGAATCCCCACTACCAACAAGATAGCAACGACCAGAATCAGTTCTACGAAGTGGTTAAATCCCATTCCTATAACTCGATCCCATCTAATTCGTCTTTCAGGCGTTTGGAGTATTTTTTCGAAATTTCAGGTTCAGGAGCTTCGACAAAATCGCTATTGCCTTTTTTCCCCACCCAAGTGAGAAGAACTTTGCGAAGCCCAAAACCACCTGCAATCAAGGCTATAAACGGAGTCAGCCAGGCCGTCAGGTTGAACCCGAATTTGGTAGGAGCGGACAATACGGTCTCTCCATATTCATCCACCTGCATTTTTATGATTTGTTCTACGGTAAGACCTGATTCCAGCATTTTTGAAAATTTCACACGGGTTTCATCGGAAGTGGAACAAGTGCAGTTCATAAGAACTTTTCCACATTTGTCATCACATTTGCACATCAATGCGTTTTCGAGATCCTGCAAAAGAGCCCCGGCACTGGCAGTAGACACCTGCCCCGCCGAAATCCAGACCCACATCAATAACCCCATTGCTACTTTTAAAATTCGCATCCGGTTACTCCTGTGCGGGGGAAGGGAATAACTGCTCCTGCCTGCGAATCCTTTCCAGGCGGCGGCGTTGCTCCAATCGATCCGGCCACATGGAGATCATCGATCCAAAAGCAATGATCCATCCACCCGTCCACATCCAACTGACCATCGGGTTCACATACACTTTTATCGTTGCCGACTCGTCTTCGCGAAAATCAGCGAGGATCATATATAAATCTTCTTTCCAGGTTGACAAGACATCCACTTCCGAAACCGGCTGGTTCTGCCCTTTATAAAACTCTTTTTCAGGGTGGCCCGTCCAATAATGTTTGCCGTCACGCTCTACCTCGAGTTGGGCAATGATTCGGGTTTTGATGTTCGTGGCTTCTATCGCAATCAGTTTTTTATAGGTGATGGTGTATCCCCTTATTTCAAAGGACTCACCAATCTGCAAATGTTTTTCTGTATGGGTTCCATAAGCCTGCGACCCAGCAATGCCGGCAAAAATCAACACCACGCCAATATGAACAATATAACCGCCGTAACGCCTCTTGTTGCGCCAGGTCATGGTTGCCAAAGCTCCGCCAGCAGACTCATCATGCAAACCCATCCTTGAGGCCATGCCCTTGTAAAATTCAGTCAGGATGCTGGTCAACACAAAAACGCAAAGTACAAATGTTATATAGGTATAAATCTCGGTTCTGCTTGTCAACGGAATAACCGGGAACAATGCCACCGCCGTCACAACACCGGCGAGAACCGGCTTTAAAAAATTCTTCTTTAAGTTTGAAAACGTCGCACGACGCCAGGCAATCACCGGACCGATACCAATGAGCGCCAAAAGTGCCAGCCCAATGGGTACGTTGACCTGGTTGTAGAATGGCGGCCCAACCGTGATCTTCACACCTCGTACGGCTTCTGAAATAATAGGAAAGATCGT
>CAZEBI010000025.1:0-24487 GCA_964510355.1 uncultured Nitrospina sp.
GAACCCGTGATGCACCACCGTGGTAGCGCAGGTAAAAACCGGGCAATTCTCATCGGCGTGCCCGCATACCGTGACCACAAAATCGAAAGGAACGGTTTCCACCTCTTCCACCTTCTGCGACTTCTGATCTGTGATATCGACCCCCACTTCCTGCATCACCCGCACCGCATTGGGGTTGAGCCCATGCGCCTCAAGCCCGGCTGAAAACGCCTGGATGGAGTCGCTCTTCAAATGCCTGGCCCAGCCTTCCGCCATCTGACTTCTGCACGAATTGCCCGTGCACAAAAACAGTATTTTTAGTTTCTCTACCATACTCCAACAATACCACCCCACTCGATGCCGAGCAACGCCCAGAGGAAATGGGCAACCAGCGTGACGCTGGACTCAATTTTCAATGGCCCGTGGAGCCGAAAAACATTTCCTCTTATTTAAGCTTATAGATGTTTTTGGTTTAATTTTAGGGCAAGGGCTTATTACCAGCTCAATGAGCTATTGCCATTTTCCCGCCCGCGTTGCGGGCTTGATTTTCGTGTTTTTTTCGCCTAGTATGAGCGTATAGAAAAAATCAGTATAGGGGGGTTGGAAAATGCATCTCACCAAACGTCAGCAAGAGATTTATGCCTATCTCAAGGAGCATATCCGTTGCAAGGGTTATGCGCCGAGCATTGCGGAAATTGGCAAACAGTTCCACCTCAGTTCCCCGGCAACGGTGCACAAGCACCTGACCCATTTGGAGGAGAAGGGATTGATCCGCAGGCAACATAATCTGAGCCGGGCAATTGAAGTGGTGGAAGAACCGGCGCAGGAATACCCGGTGCTGGGTTATATCGCGGCAGGCAAACCCATTGAGGTGCTGGACCACCGTGCAGTGATGGCTCTGCTCCCTGATGCTAAAGACAAGGACATCTTTGTTCTTCGGGTCAAAGGCAATTCGATGATCGAAGACCATATTCAGGATGGCGATTATGTGATCGTGGAGCGGCGCAATACGGCTGAAAACGGAGAAACGGTGGTGGCGCTGATCGATAATGATCGGGCTACTTTAAAACGGTTTTATCGGGAAAAGGGCCGAGTGCGTTTGCAACCTGCCCACCCGGATATGAAACCGATCATCGTCCGGGAAGGCGACTTCGCCATCCAGGGCGTGGTCATTGGTGTGTTACGCAAGTTTGGCAAATAATTGCACCACGGATAAACACAGATGAACACAGATAAGATTACAGAATCCATAATTGGCTGTGCCATGACGGTGAGCAATGCTCTAGGAGCAGGATTTCTGGAAAAGGTCTACGAAAATACCCTGATTCTGGAGTTGCGAAAATTAGACCTTAAGGTTGAACAGCAAAAGAAAATTCAGGTGAGATATGAGGACGTTGTTGTAGGAGATTATGTGGCCGACCTGGTAGTCAATGGTTCTGTGTTGCTAGAAATTAAAGCCACGAAGGAAATAAATGGAATTTTTCAAGCACAACTACTGAATTATTTGAAAGTCACTGGTCTTCGTGTTGGATTGATACTCAATTTTGGTTCCTCAAAATTAGGGATTAAACGAATGGTGCTGTAGACCTATCTGTGTTTATCGGTGTCCATCTGTGGTTAATTAGGGGGTTGAATTGAGCTACCGTAAAATTTTGCATGTAGATATGGATGCATTTTTCGTGTCGGTGGAAGAGGTGCTCGATCCTTCATTGAAAGGCAAACCCACAGTGGTTGGTGGTAGTCCTGAAGGGAGAGGCGTTGTTGCGGCGGCCTCTTATGCCGCGAGGCGGTATGGCATTCATTCCGCCATGCCGATTGCTCAGGCCAAGCGGTTGTGTCCGCACGTTATTTTTTTGCGCGGCTCACACCGGCGTTACAGCGAATATTCGACGAAGGTGTTTGAAATTTTAAGACGCTATTCTCCCTTGGTAGAACCGATGTCACTCGATGAGGCGTTTGTCGATTTAACCGGATGCGAACGGCTACATGGCCCGGTCTTGGAGTCAGCACAAAAAATTCACAACGCGATTCGTGATGAGCTGGGGTTGAACGCTTCTATCGGTATTGCCTGCAATAAACTGCTAGCCAAGATTGCTTCGGCTTATTGCAAGCCTAACGGAATGTTGTGGATCGCACCGGGAATGGAACAACGATTTCTGGCTCCGCTTCCCATCCGGCGCATTCCGGGAATCGGACCAAAAGGTGGAGCCGAACTAGAGCGTATGGGCATCAAATCTGTCGGCGATCTCGCCCGCTTGCCGCTTGCGCGGCTCGAAGAGACTCATGGCAAATGGGGAGCATCGCTTTATCGCAAAGCCAGGGGAATCAGTGATAGCCCGGTCACCAGCGAAACCGAAGACCCGCACTCGATCAGTCGCGAGACAACATTCGAAACGGACTCGGCAGACCCCTTATTTATCGAGTCCACACTCAGCTACCTGACCGAAAAAGCAGCGAGCCAGCTAAGAGAAAGTAATTTGTTTGCCGGCACGGTGACATTGAAATTGCGTTATTCCGATTTCAAGACCGTGACCCGATCAAAAACACTGGATTTGCCAACGGCTAAAGATCATATATTATTTAAAACCGGTGCCGGGTTGTTGCACAAATTGTTCACGCGCCGGACACGGGTACGCCTCATCGGTATCGCGTTCACTGCGTTGACGGCAAACCCTTATAGACAGGAAAATTTATTTGATGATAAAGACGGGCAATGTTGGGACAATCTGTATCAGGGCATCGATCACATCCGTCATAAATATGGGTTCCGTTCCATCCTCCGTGCCACCAGCCGCCGGTGAACCACCACTAGGCGTGGGGCCAGTATGCCGCCGCTTTATTTGGCGAGCAAAGAGTTGTCTCGGCTTAACGAGTTATTGCTATCTGCCCCCGGCGGTTCGCCGGTCAGGCGTGAAGCCAGTGAATCACCGGGAGTACTGGGGTGAAGTGTTGTTTAATAACCTCCCCCTGACAAGGGGGATTGAGGGGGTTTGCTTTTGAATATTGAAAAAATAAGAAAAGAGTTTCCGGTGACAGAGGAGTTGATTTTTTTCGACCATGCACGCGTATCCCCTTTGCCCGAACGGGTGCGTAAAGTGGTGACCGCGTTTGTTGATGATGCAACGCGCTTTGGCACGGCGCATTACGAAACCTGGATGGTCGGAATCGAGCAATCCCGGAAAAATTTTGCTCGCCTCATCAATGCCGAAATAGATGAAGTAGCTTTTGTCAAAAACACTTCCGAGGGCCTTGCTATTGTTGCCAACGGGCTCGATTGGAAGCCGGGCGACAATGTGGTCATTCCTGACATCGAATTTCCTGCCAATGTTTACCCCTGGTGGAACCTGAAACGCCTTGGGGTTGAAACCCGCATGGTTCATGCCATCGAAGGGCGGGTGCTGTTTGACGATCTGGTCAAACAGGTGGACGCGCGGACGCGACTCATTTCTATCAGTTCTGTGGAGTGCAACAGCGGGTTCCGCTCGGACCTCAACCGCATTGGCGCGTTCTGCAAAGAAAAAGGCATCCTGTTTTGTGTCGATGCCATTCAAAGTCTGGGACTCCTGCCGATGGATGTGAAACGCGACCATATCGATTTTCTCTCAGCCGATGGGCATAAGTGGATGCTGAGCGTTGAAGGGCTTGGCGGATTCTATATCTCAAAGGATGCTCTGGAAAAGGTGTATCCGGTGACAGTCGGGTGGGGAAATATGGTCAATGCGGCAGATTTTATGAATTACGAGTTCGCTTTCAGGCCAAACGCACAACGGTTTGAAGAAGGCTCTCCAAATACGATGAGCATCCACGCGTTCGGTGCCGCGCTGGACCTGCTACTGGAAACAGGAATTGAAAATATAGAACGCCAAGTGATGGCTTTGGGGGATACGATTCTTGCGCAGCTGCAAAAACGCGGGCTGAAAATAGTCAGCTCCACCCGCCCGGAGGAACGCTCGGGAAATATTTCCTTCACCCTGAAAAAAGATATCAGCCGTCTTGATGCATGGATGCTGGAGAATAAAGTCAAGCTCACCGTCCGCGATGGTCTTGTCCGCCTCTCGCCGCATTTTTATAACAGCGATGAAGAGATTTTCATGTTCTTCGATCTGTTAGACGGATACTTGAAGAAGTAGCTTGACAAAATTCACGATCCACCTTATATTAAGTTAGTTGATTAACTAACTCCCGCAAAACTATGGCAAGAACCAGTGACAAAAGAGAGAAGTTGGTGGAATCCGCCGGGAAACTTTTCCATCAGGTGGGGTTCAATCAGACCTCCATCGCCGATATTGCTCAGGACTCGGGTGTGCCCTTGGGGAATGTGCATTATTATTTCAAGACCAAAGCGGATCTGATTTCTGAAGTTCTCGATTATCGTAAAGAATCTCTTGAATCCTGGTATGAGGAGTTGGAGAAGCTCCCGAACCCCAAAAACCGGTTGTTAAAAATGCTGGCGGATATCGAGGGGATAAAACATAAATTGGTTAAATATGGATGTCCTGTGGGCAGTCTCTGTCAGGAATTGGACAAGGAGCGACAACCGATCTCCAAACAGGCCGATGGCCTGATTAAATTGCAGATAAAATGGGTCACCGGACAATTTCAGGAAATGGGGAAAAAGGACGCTGGGGAACTGGCTCTTCGGTTGGTCACCTCGCTTCATGGAACGTCGGTGGTGGCCAATGCCTTAAAAGATGCCAAGATAATTGACAGTGAATTTAATTGGCTAAAATCATGGATCAAGAAGCTCTAAAATTTTGACCTTAAATTAGTTATTTAACTAACAAATATTGAATGATAAACATTTTAAGGAGAAAGAAAAATGAACATCAAAAACTCAACGGCCCTGGTAACAGGCGCAAACCGGGGAATTGGCAAGGCTTATGTGGAGGCTCTGATCAAACGAGGCGCAAAAAAAGTCTATGCCACCATGCGCGATGTAGAGGCTTTCGTCAGCACCCACCCGGATTACCTGAAAAAACATAAAGATATGATAGAACTTGTCGCGCTTGATATCACCGATGCAGAACAGATCGCGCATGTAGCGAAAAAGGCCGGGAGCATTAATTTGCTCATCAATAATGCCGGCGTAGCCAACTTCAACGGTTTGATTGCGGGAGAAAATCTGGATGGTGCACGCCAAGAAATGGAAGTGAATTATTTTGGCACGCTTTCCATGATCCGCGCGTTTGCCCCCGTTCTAAAAAAAAATGGCGGCGGTGCTATTGTCAATGTTCTTTCGATTGCCAGTCTCGCCAGTCTCCCGGTTTTGGGCTCCTATTCTGCATCGAAAGCGGCTCTTTATTCGTTGACCCAGGGAGTCCGAGCAGAATTGGCTCAACAGGGGACGCATGTATTGGGAGTGTATCCGGGGCCCATCGACACCGATATGGCGAAGGATTTTCCCATGGAGAAAAGTTCGCCGCAAGAAACCGCGGACGGGACTTTGCAAGCCATCGAAGAGGACGATGTTTTCATCGATGTCTTCGCTCTGCAGTTTCAAAAAGATTTTCAAAAGGACCCGATGGGTGCCGCAAAACAATTTGCAGAAATGCTACCGGCAACGGTTTCTTAAAATATCAAAAATGGGAAAAGGGAAAAGCATGACTTTATTTCAGGAAATAAAAAATATGCAGGAAGAACTGGTTCCTAAAATTCCAAAACATGTCATGGATATGATCTTGGAAACTTCCGCCAAAATGATGGAGCAAAACCTTGCGACGCGAGCTATAAAAAAGGGCGAGACACTCCCCTCATTCGAGTTGACCGATGCATCGGGGAAAAGGGTCAGTTCTGAAAAACTTTTACTAAACGGGCCTCTGGTCATCAGTTTTTATCGCGGTGGCTGGTGCCCTTATTGCAATGTGGAATTGCGGGCTCTGCAAAAAGTCCTACCGGAAATTAAAGCCAACAGCGCCACCCTGTTAGCAATTTCTCCGGAACTTCCGGACCATTCACTCTCTACCCAGAAAAAAAATGAATTGGAGTTTTCGGTTTTAAGCGATCCGGGCAATCAGGTTGCTAAAAAATTCGGACTGGTTTTCGAATTGGACACCCGGTTGGCACCGCTGTTTAAAGAAAGTTTTGGTTGGGATCTGGAAGCCATAAACGGGGTAGAAAAAGTGGAGCTACCCATTCCTGCAACTTATGTGGTGGACCCGAAAGGAGTCATTCAGTATGCGTTTGTGGAAACCGACTATACGCTAAGAGCAGAACCCGAAAAAATTCTTGCGATTTTAAGGGAGTGCCGGGATTAACCCGGTTGCACGGTGGTGATAAAATTTTTCAGCTTTTCTTTTTTCTCGATCAGCCGGGCAAGTTTGACTGCGTCTTTTTTGCTTTTAAATTTATCCACCTGTACCCGGTAAACCTTATTGCGGGTCACAAAAGCGTTGTAGCCTTTTTTCACCAGTTTGCTCAAAAGATTTTGAGCATAGGTTTTGGTTTTGTAGGCTCCCACCTGCACCGTATATAAAACAGCCGACACTGTCTTTTTAATATTTTTTCTGGACCTGGTTTTTTTGCGCGCTTGTTTTTTATGCTCTTCAATACGAATTGGGGCAGCCAGGGTTGTTTTCAACGCGTTCAAAGGTGTCGGCGCTTTTTGCACTTTAGCTACAGGAGTGATTGGGGTCATTTCCATTTCCACGGCCCGAACCTGGCGAACCGCCACCGTATTTTGATTTTTCTCCACTGTTTCGGGTGTGAAAGATGAGGGATTGTTGTTCAGGGTCAGCGTTTCTTCCCGGGTCTCCATTTTATCGGGCAAAACTTCCTCACCCAGAGCCAGCGCCTGAACCCATTCAGCCTTGAGTTGCTGGAGCTCTTCAATTTTTTTCAAATCGACTGAGGCATTTTTTGCGATCACGGGTTCTTCAAATCGCGTGTCTGTTTTCGCATTTTCCGGCTTCTTCACCAGAGCAGTCAGTTTGTCGAGCATTTTTGAAGTCATCTTGCGCAAATTGAATTTATTGGTCACAAACTGAATGGGAGCGAGCAAAGCGGTGGTGATTCCGGTAGGAATTTTGCCAATACCGGAAAAATCATGTTCTGTTTGTTCGGCTCGCCAGAGAATCTCTCCGGTACGTGTGTCTACCATTTGTATGGAGATGCTGAGCTCTATGGAGGAATGCAAAATAAAATAAGTGCGTTCCACTTTGTTGATTCGGCTGAATACGACGGCATCGGCACCCAGGATTTCGCCAAACTGCATGGGGTTGATCGTTAAAAAACCTGCAGGGTCGTTCAGATTGTTCTGCTTGAGCAGACCGTCAACAATATATTTTTCCATCAAATTGAATTTGGATTGCTTGAGGTTGGCATATAAGCCTTGTCGGAACATATCCGCCATTTCCTTTTGCCCCGAATGACTTATTTCAATGGGCAGAATAGCCACGGTCTGATCTTTGGACAGGCTGTTCAGGTTGCCGGCCACCTTGGTCTGCAGATTAGAAGCACAACCAGAAATCAGGATTGCTAAAAGGAACACGCCTAAAAAAGACTTGCACCCTTTGAGACTTGGAATATTTTTGGCTGTCAATGTCGTCATGGTTTTTGGGTGGACAAAGAATCAAATTTGGCCATGCCATTTTTATAGAATTTTTTTCCGGCGAGGCCGTTTTTGTTTTTCAGGGTGCCGATTATCAGGGCACTGGTCACCTTATCGGAAGCCTTTATGGTATAGCTTCCGGTATAGAGCCCCGGCACGATTTCCTTTAAGGGTATGTTTGACTTCCAGCTGCCAATATCGAAATACCCGGTCAGCCCCGGATCGCCTTTCAGGTTTACATAGATCCGGTCGTTGGGCTTTAGTTTCAGGTTCGGTTTTAAGTTAGTTTCGATGCGGATGATCTTGGGAAGGCGAATTTTCTCTTTCCAGCTGTCAGCGGGGTCCGGGATCTCCTTCATCATATTGATCAAAAACATCTCCGCTGTGCGTAAATACGCTTGCTGCACTTTTACATTATCCATTTGATCTTGAATGATCTCGACCAATGTTGCCGAAAAAATTCCAGAATAAATCATTTCTTTATGTTCGGTTTCCCAGAGAATATCTCCCGTTCTCAAATCGAGCATGTCGATTTTTGCTTTGATGGAAGTTTCCGCATGGATGCCACCGGTGAAATTATTGGCCGCTAGAACACGACCGCGAATCACCGCATCAACACCCAGGATTTCCCGAAGCTTTTCGGGGCTCAATTCCAGAATCTTTTTATAGTCGGTAAGACCTGCCTGCTTTAATTTTTGATCAACTGTTTTCAAGGGCAGGTCGACATAACCGAGATAGCTGAAATAATTGTAGAAACAGGCGCGGAACAATTTATGGGGAGAAACTTTTTCGGGGTCGGAGTCCGGCTCCTCAAGGGTAAAGGGCAGGATGGCTACAGACCGAGGTTGCATATTCGAGTTTTTGTAGCCCTGACGAATTTCCAGGTCAACGGTGCCGCACCCGGCAAGCAAGATGCCAAAAAGCGCGACACATAATGTCCGGAATGAAAAAATACGGGAAGGCCCCACGATGCGACACCCTATATAAGTTATTGATTATTTTGGTCTTTTTCTATACTATGGATTCATCTACTATATGAAATCAGGCGAATTTTGTCAATATTTTATAGAGTTTGTTCAAATTTGATGGTATTCCTGCTGTTTTTAACGCCTCCTCCACATCAACAAGCCAAGGAGGTAACGGGTTTTGAGCCTCAATGATTTATCGGCATTTTTCTCTGATGAGATAAGACCGAATTGATCCTAATAAAGGAGAGGAGGGTGCTTGATTAGAAAAACCATATTTGTTAGAGTTGCTAAAAAAGGGTAGGTTGAAACTAACCGTGAGGATTTTTTAATGAACAGAAAAAATATTTGGGCTTATACATTGTTTGTGGTTTCTTTGTTTTGGGTTTCCGGGCAGGCGTTTGCAGAATCGCATATCACTGCAGATTTGAAAGGGACCATCGATCAGGTTCTGGTGATTGTTTCCAATCAAGACTTGAAGAAAACTCCAACTTTAAGAAGAGAAAAATTACGCCAGGTGATCGGCCTGCGTTTTAACTATCATCAGATGGTGATGCGTTCTCTGGCCAAGAACTATAAGGGCCGGAGCGATCAGGAGCGCGAAGAGTTCACCTCGCTTTTTAAAAAACTACTGGAAAACTCCTACGCCAGTAAAATTGAGCACTATCAGGATGAGACCATCAACTATGTTGGCGAGCAGGTTAAGGGAAAGTATGCCCTGGTCAAAACCCAAATTGTCCGCAAAGACGGTGTGATCGATGTGGATTACAAAATGCTCAAAGAAAATGGTCAGTGGCTGGTTTATGACTTTGTGATAGAAGGCGTCAGCCTGATCCGTAATTATCGCTCCCAGTTTTCCAAAATAATCAGCACCGAATCCTATGCGACTCTGGTCAGCAAACTGAGGAAAAAAATCAAGACCCTTGAAGCCAGCAGTCAGGCCGAGGCGGAAAACCTCTGAGCGATTTGCGCCCTATTATTAAAAGTTCTGCCCCCACCCGCATTGATTTAGCCGGGGGGACGCTGGATATCTGGCCTTTACATTTATTTTTTGACAACCCCCCCACCCTCAACGCGGCGATCGACCTTTATGCCACGGTCGAAATTGTCCCCCGAAAAGACAAACGCATACTCCTGACCTCACGCGATTTGGGTTTGAGTGCTGATTTCTCTTCGCTGAGTGCGATTCCCGACAATCACCCCTTGGAACTCATTGTACGCACGTTGAAATTCTATGCGCCAAAATCGGGGCTGGAGATCATCACAAGCTGCCAGGCTCCACAGGGGTCGGGCATTGGCGGCTCTTCTGCCCTGAGCATTGCCTTAAACGGAGCGCTCAATCAGTTGACCCAGCGGCGTTACCGCAAAAGCGAGATGATTGAAATTGCCAAAAACATCGAGACCCGGGTCATCAATGTTCCGGCAGGATGCCAGGATTATTATCCAGCGATGTATGGCGGGGTACGAAAAGTTCTGCCGGGAATCCGCAGCACCGAGACGCAGAAGTTTGCCATCAGCCCGGCTGAACTGACTCGGCATTTTGTCCTGTGTTATACCGGCAAACCGCGAAATTCGGGGATCAATAATTGGGAGGTGACAAAAAAGGCCGTGGATGGAAACCGGACGGTGATCCGTCACCTGAAATCCATTCGAGATTGTGCCATCGAAATGGAGCGGGAATTGAGTCGGGGGCATCTTAAAAATCTGGCTCCGATTTTTGCCCGGGAATGGCAGGCGAGAAAACAATTGGCTCCTGATATCAGTACGCCCCAAATAGACAAACTGATCCGAGCCGCCCTGAAAAAAGGCGCGTTGGCGGGCAAGGTCTGCGGCGCAGGCGGCGGTGGGTGCATCGCCTTCATTGTGCCGCCAGCTAAAAAACAAGCCGTAATAGAAGAGCTCACCCTAAAGGGCGGACAAGTGCTCCCCTTTAGCTTCGTCTCCCGCCCACTCCGCGTGGAGCGAACTAGCATCATGTAGCTGACCGGAAGTTATCTCGGCTTGATCAAGTTTTGCCCGGTAGCCCCCGCGATTGTTATTTGTCTGTCAAGGGACGAAAGACAACGATTAAAAGTGGCAAAAGGGTGAGAGCGCCGATCAGGGCCACCACCATTGCCGCACCGGTCAACAGGCCGAAATAGATGGTGGGCATGAAATCTGAAAGCGCCAAAATTGAAAAACCCAGGGTAATGGTCACCGATGTGTAGTACATGGCTTTGCCGATGCTGCCGTGGCACCGGTCCATGGCAGACAAATAGTTCTGGTCTACCTTAAACTCGCTTTGAAAACGGTGGATATAATGGATCGTATCGTCCACCGCGATTCCCACCGTGATGGCGGCTATGGTGATGGTCATCATATCCAGCGGAATTCCCAGCCACCCCATGAGGCTCAATACCGTTCCTGCCGCAAGCAGGTTGGGGACGATGCCGATCAGCGCCAGAGACACACTGCCAAATAAAATCATAAACATAAACATGATGGCGGCAAAAACCACGCCGATAGTGAGAATCTGCGACCGATACAGACTCTGCAACATATTGTTATAAAGCACCACCATGCCGGTGAAGTGGATGGTTTGCGGATCGAATTTTAATTCTTCCACAAGATAGGCCCGAATTTTTTCTATCAGTTGTGAGCGTCGCAAGCTGGGGTTGGATTCTATCAGTCTCATATTGATATGAATCTGGTTGGCATCCGGGGACAAATAAGGGTTGACCAGGGAATCCTTAACATTTTCAGGCATGAGTTTGCGGATGAGTGCGAGATCATAATCGTCCGGCTTGCGACCATTATCGAGTTGCGTGAAGACCTTGATCACAGTGGATATGGACTGGACCTTACCCACCTCTGGCAAGGTTTCCAGGTAGTCATGGATTTTTTCTACCCGGTCAAGCATATTGGTGTTGAACCAATAGTTTTCTTCCACTTCCTCTGCGGCCTCGGCAAAAGGGTCCTCCATGAAATCTTGTTTTTTTTCATCGGCTTCTTTGAGGTAATCAAAATATTTCTGGTCCGGGTTGATGACAATATCAAGAGGTGTGGTGCCTCCCAACTGTCGGTCGATCACTTCCATTCCCTGGTAGATTTCGGTACTGCTTTTAAAGTGGTCGATGAAACGGTTTTCCACCTCCAGCTTGGAAATGCCGATGGCACTCACCACTGCCAGCAGGAGCGAACCATACAAGATGGCCTTGCGGTTGCGGTTGGTGAACGCCGCAATAGCGAGGGTGAAGCGCAGTGTACTGTCTTTGGCGGAACTGGCAGGTTCCGGTTGCAATAAAACCAGGGCCGCCGGAAAAAAAATAAAGTTGAGCCCGAATGCCAGGGCAATTCCTATGGTCATGATCCAGCCAAAATCAATCACCGGACGGATACCGCTGATAAGCAAGGAGGTGAATGCGACAATCGTGGTGATGGTCGTATAAAAACAGGGCTGAACCATGAGGCAGACCGTCTGCCAGACCAGTTCTTTCTGGCTTTGACCGGGGTTGCTGTCGTTGATGTCCCGGTACCGCACGATCAAGTGGATGATCAGCGACATGGTGATGATAAGCAGAATCGAAACAAAATTGGATGAGATCACCGTCACCCTCCAATCCATCAATCCTAAAAAACCCACCATCACCAGAACGGTGATGACGCAACAACCTAGAGGCAGGGCCACCCAGCGCAATTTCCTGAAGAACAGACTGAGCACCAGAACTAAAAAAGCCAGCACGCCCAACCCGAATGTTTTCAGATCGTGTTCAATAAAACCGATCATGTCTGAAGTGATCATGGGAACTCCACCGAGGAACATCTGTGCATGATCGCGGTGCCGGTCCATGATGTCCCGAACGGATTTTATAAGCTGGTCCTCATGATCCAGCACTTGAGCGTGGTAATCGAGAAATTCCTGGCGCGCATTGACAAACAACACCTCTTCTTCTTTGCTGAGCCCATCCTTTTTTTTGTCACGCAGGTCATTGCGCCGATACATGAGGGAAAAATATTTTTCGTCACGCTTGAAATTGATACGGAGAATCGTGACCTTCCCGTCCGGGCTCAACAACAGGTTTTTGTAAATGGGGCTTTCCAAAAATTCCTTGCGGGCCAGTTCCCGGTCCATGCCAGGAGTTTCCAGAGTGCGGATGTCAGTAGCCAGCTTGGAAATCTGCACGCGCGGGCTGTTGAGCAGGGGAACATTGAGGATGCTATCTATCGAGTGAATCCGACCCAGTTCGGCAAGCTCATCGCTCAACAATTTTAAATCTGCCAGCACTTCATCGGACATCAAATCCTTGAAAGGGGCGTAAGTGATGATCAGGAAATCATCAGAGCCATAAGACTTACTGATCTTGCGGTAATATTGCAGGGAGTTATCGTTTTCCAACACCAGGGATTCGGCAGAGGCATCGAGTTTAAAACTTGGAATATGATAAGAAAAATAACCCACAACCGCAAAAACCATTATCAGGCTGACAAGCGGTTTTTCGATTACCCATTTCCGATAGGTGCTGGAAAGTAAATTTAACAAGAAGAGAATCCTATTCGAGTGAAGTTTGTTTTAGGACAGGGCATCTTTCAGGAAAGCAAATCGATTGTTTTGGGTTTCGAAGATTTCAATCAGGGCTCCGCATTAAAAACAATATTCCCCAATGACCTAGATGTTTTCGCACAATGCCACGACAAAGAGCGGGTGTATTTTATACTTATCCGGCGCAATCTCCAAGAGTCAAAATGAGTCGCTTGAAAACAAAAAAACAGACCGCTAAAATCGCCTGAAAAACACTGACAAATCGGCAATAGCACCGGAAAAAAATATCGCAACCCTGATATTTGCCTTGATTCCCCAGATGCCTATGATAAAATTACTCTATTGTTTTCAAACAAATATTTGCTTATCAGTTTCCGGGGGGGACACTATGTTTTCTAAATGCAATATTCTGATTGTGGATGATGATAGGTTTGCCAGGGGAATTATCAAGCACCATTTGAGCCGTTTAGGGTGCAAAAGTATTTTTGAAGCCAACGATGGTGAGCAGGCTCTTGAAACACTGCGTTCAGCCCGGATGCAGTTGGTCATTGCCGACCGCTATATGCCTAAATTGAATGGGCTGGAATTATTCTGCAGTATCCAGATCGACCCGCTACTCAAAAACACTCCCTTCATCATGATCACTATGGAAGATGATGCAACCAAAATTGAGGATGCGCTAAAACAGGGTATCCAACATTATCTGGTCAAACCTTTTGACGCCGAAACGTTTGACAATAAAATTCGTGTAGTCCTGCAACAACTCGAAACAGAAACCTCGAACGAATGATTTTCCAGCACCCTTCTTCCGCCAGGAGGAGGCCTTGTTGTCATTTCCCACTCCATTCATGTTAATCTGGTTTGGCTCGTTTTTCGCTTCACCTCCAGGTCATGTCTTTTATGAGTTCTTTTTTCAAGCCAGCCCTGAAATATCTTCTCATTGTCACCGTGACGTTAGCGATGGGTTTTTCGGTCTGGCTCCTGCCGCATGACAAAAAGGAAGAAGCCGGGTCCATCACTTCCCCCATTGACGCCAAAGATGTAGCCAGTCGTTATCTACAACAGGCATCGGAAGATTTTTTCTATCACGAGTTCGACCGGGCCATCGAAAATTATGGCAAAGCCATCACCGCATTTGAAAAAGAAAACCAGTTGAAAAAAGCGGCGAAGGTTTATGAGTCTATCGGTGACCTGTATAAATTTCGCAGGAACCTTGAGGCCGCTGAGGCGCAATACATTCTGGCCATGGACTACCACCACAAAATAAATAATCCGCTGGGCGAAGCCCGAGCCATGAACCATGCCGGGGACTTGTTTATAGAACGAAATGTTTCAGCCGGGGCCTGGTATAAAAAAGGAGTGGCACTGGTGAAAGATCTTCCCCCTCACCAGATTCAGGCGCTCTTGTTCGAGAATATAGGGCGCTTTTACTGGAAAACAGAAAAAGATACCCCCCAAGCTATCATCTGGTATACCCGCGCCCGCGATACTTTCTCCGCCCTGAAAAACCAGATGGGCTACGACCATATGAGTGCCGTCCTAAACAAACTGCATGGCGGCCAGAATTTAAACACCCACTAACCACTGGGCGTGGGGCCGGTGTGCCGCCGCTTTGTTTGGCGAGCAAAGAATTGTCTCGGCGCAATCAAGCCCTTGTGCTACCTCCGGTGGCAAGGGAGACCGTTGCGTAAGCCAATAAAACGGAGAAACACGATGCTTCGAGGGGCCTCAGCATGACGACTGCGGGGATTTTTAAGGGTCATCCTGAGCCTGTCGAAGGATCTCGGGGTTATGCAACGTCTCCCTGCCAAGGGACGGCACTAACTTGGGAAATTTCATACGGTTTGTGCACTTTTTTATAAATTAAAACCCCTCTCTCCAAACTCTCCTTCTACACATATTTTTGCCGGAATAAAATTTACGATTTGTTTTCAATGGTTTAAGCATTCCCCCTCATGGGGCGCTCCCTGTTGGCACATAACTTGCTTTTCAATATCATGTGAGCCCGAAGATATGGCTCGCAAGCGGATGACCCGCCCCAGGTGTGGAAAGTTATGAATCGTTAGACAGGTGCGAAACATGAAACTGGATATGAAAACATTACTCAAAGTGGACCCGGACTGGTTCATGGCACAAGTCAGGAAGGTCAAGGCTTTTTCCGTCCTTTCCGATGACGAATTGATGGAAATTGTTTCACAAATGAAAAGTTTCGAGTTTAAGGCCGGGACAACGCTTGTGAGTCAGGGGGAATCGGCGAATTTATTTTTTATCGTTCAAACCGGCTCTGTTGAGGTTTCGGTGAAAAAATGGTTTTTCAAGGAAAAAAAAGTAGCCCTCCTCGAATCGGGGGATTTTTTTGGTGAAAGCGTCCTGGTCTCCAATTCCAAACGCACCGCCACCGTCACAGCCCTGACAGATACGACATGTTTTGTTCTGCTCAAACCCAGCTTCACCTCCACACTCAACCGCAACTCCCTCTTCAAAGGAAATATGAAAGCGGTTCTCGCAAGACGAAAAATGGAATTGAAAGAAGCCTAACCCGCGTGACGCTGGACTCAAATTGCAATAGCTCGTCAAACTGGCAAAAAGTTGTCTCGGCATAATCGGGCCCTTGCCCGGTTGCAACCCAATACCCCTTGCTTTATAGAGCCGAATTTACGGAGTCGTTGGAAAAAGAAGCCGTCTAAAATCGTGTAGAATACCCCCTCCGGGAAACGGGCTGTAAAAACGCAGACACCCCAACCTTTAAACAATATCTTTAAACAGGAATCATATTGTGAACTTTAAAATCGTTCTCCTGCTCTGTGGCGTGGTGGGATTGCTGTATTTCCTAATGCCGTTCATCATCACCGGCATCAAGATGTTTATGTATCAACTGATCATCGAATACGGATTCTATTTTCTTCTTCTTGCGGGGGGAGCCGGTTTCTATTTCTGGCGACGACTCAAAAGCTGATGCGCTGTTCCATCGAAGGACAGCCTCCCCCTGACAAGGGGGATTGAGGGGGTTGCTTTGCTTGTCATTGCGAAGCAGTCCAGTTAACCACGGATATACCCGCTCCGGGGCACGATGATGTGGAAAGCTAAACATACACTTCCCCTCCCTTCATAGGGAGGGACTAGGGGAGGGTTGGATTATGAATTTAAGCAATAAATCCACACCCCTCCAAGCCTCCCCTCATGAGAGGGGAGGATAATGAAAAACCTCGGGTTATGCAAAGCACTCCCCTGGAGGAGGGGGGTAGTTTGTCATCCTGAGCTTGTCGAAGGATCAATACCCAAGAACGGTGTGAAACACAGCACCGATTCCCACGCACCAGTAAATGCCCGCACCAATAAGGTTCCAAACTGAGGCCCTGATTTCTCTGAAAGTCATTGCAACACCTCTTTCACCACAAAGAAAAAGAAGGCGAGGGTGGTGATGACGGTGTTCGCCACCGCCGACCAGATCATGATTGTGTGCGTGAGTTTTTCCATATTCGTGCCCTCATTTTTTAAGGCCTGCTATCGGCATTAGCGGACATGGATAATGTTAGTTCGTTTCATTACACTTGCAAGAAGTCTCTTAAGGTTTGATATAGATGTACCCCTGTTCCTGCAAATCGGCGATGCGCTTAACGGCCACAGGATGTTTGGTTGGGATGAATCCATCCAACAGTGTGGCCAGAGGTTTATCGTACAGTTTCATGGATACCTGGCACATTTCCGGCTTAGCACCTTTATCTATTGCCATTTTGAGCTTTTTAACCAATACCGGGTCGGCACCCTCTTTATCGAATAATTGCAGGGCCGGGCCGTGCACGACGACCACAAGGTCGATCTTGCCCTGACCACCCTCGGCCTCGATGTGTTTATTGATAAGTGCCATTGCGTATCTAGCGACGGCTATATCCGGACTATCGATGTGGTAAAGCACCTTTAAGCGCCCGTCAGCACCACGGTTTTTGCCAGCATCGGCCCAAGCCGCATTATGCGTGAAACCGATTAACAAAATGATCGCAAATAAATTTATCAATGCAATGGATGCTACCCTCGCTGATACTTTCAAAACCTTTTTATTTAAAATTATCATTACATCCCTCCCATATTTTTAATTAGAGAATAGAATTTATATTATGAACTCATTCTACTATAAATACTCATAGGGCTATTTATGATGTTTTATTCAATGTTGCCAAAATTACCATTTATATTTTTTTATGGTTCTTTAGGAATGATGGTTTCCATAATGTCCGCTACGGGTCGTTTGTAGGCTTAAGATCACCGCAAATCAAGAGGCCCAGCTCATTCTTGACGGCCTCAAACTCTGAATTCTGTTGTCGAATTTTACCTGTTTGGCGGGGACGGTGCAACGGGTAGCGTGTGAGGAAAACGATCCTTCGACAGGCTCAGGATGACAGCAGGAAACATTAAACCCACCCACCCGGCCCCCTTCGGTGAAGGGGGAGCATGACACAGCAAACTATTAACCCTTCGATTAAATACCTGACATGTCATGCATGGCAAAGCCTTATTTGAAAGGCTTTTGAAGATTTTCATGCAAGGTGTTTAGGTGTCGGGTTAATAACCCCCTCAATCCCTGTTACACCTCATCAACTTTCATGCCCGAAACGGGTACTTATCAAGGGGAAGATTATTATCTGTTTTATCAGTGTTCCTGTCTTTATCATTCGGTTTCCATTTCTAACTCCTGTGTATCGGCGTGATGTTCGAGAATGAGAAACAACGATAATGTCACCGCTCCGAGGGCCGAAACAGCCAGTAGGATAGTTAAAAACTGGCTCCAGCCATCGGCCCGGTCTGCCACGGCACCGCCGATGAAATCAAAAGCCATGGCAAATGAATAACCCACAGCATCTATAATTCCAATCAGGACGCCACAGCGAACGCCACCAAAATCAACGGCGAATACGCTCATTGGGATGTAATAACAGGGTGATATCGCCACACCAAAAAGCAGGATGGTTGCCAAAGTGGTCCAAAGTGCCAAGGTATGGGTCAATCCCAATGAAGGAATCAACAGCAGTGCCGCCAGACAAAGCACAGAAAATACCATCATGCCACCGAGAACAAAAATGCGGGTTCTCTTACTGATGACGTCGAAAACAAATCCTCCTAAAAGCGCAGAAATCAAACTACCAATTGGAAAAGCAGAAGCTGTCATCACAGCGATTCCTGCGGTCAATCCAAATGTTTCTTTCAGATAAATGGGAATAAAACCTTGGAACTCAAAAAGAACCGTGAGGCAAGTAATGCTTAAACAGATCAGCCAAACCCGGGGGCTTTTAGCAAAATAGAGCAAGGCCTGGGACAAAGTAAAATCATCCAGAGGATGGGGCTTTTTCTCGACCTCTTTTTCTTCAGCCGTCGCCTCTAACCCCACATCTTTTGGAGATTGTTTCAGAATAAAAATGATGGCCAAAAGAACGACACCGGCTATCGCAACTGCCGTAGCGATTACACCTTGCCAGGACATCACCAGAAAAAGACTTCCTAGCCCCAGTGTCGTGACTACGGAACTGAACCTTGAGCTGGACGAAATGAGTCCCCATATTCGACCGCGCCAATTCTGCGGATACCAGATACGAATGAGGTTGGCCATTGCAGGCCAGCCTGCAGATTTTCCAAACAACGCCACAAAGTAAGCGATTGAAAAAAAGAGCACCCCCGACATCGCGCCGAAAACAGTCGTGGCCAGCATACAAAGGGACAAGGAGAAAATAAAAACCCGTCGCCCGCCGAATCTATCGGCCAAAACTCCATTAATGAGTTTTCCCGCAACCGTACCGGCTGTACCCCAGCCAAGAATTGCACCCCAGGCGGTTTTAGTCAGGCCCAACATAGGATCATCGAGCATTGCAGGGCCCGAAATCACAACGGTCTTGCGGCACATATAAAGTGCCGCGTAGCCAACGTACATACACCCTAAGACGATCATTTCCCATCTAAACCTGGGGTCCTGGCGCAATCGATCTATCAAGTTAGCGCTCCTCTGAGCCTCGCGCTGGACAAGAAACTGAATTCCAATTTCATACCAGTGGGGTAGAATACGAATAAATTTTGATATTGTAAATTTCTACCTTATTTTTATCATAAATGCCGACCTACTGATTAAGAGTTGTTTGCCTTCCTAATCTATACCGGGTATTAATTCTATGGTCGAACTTGTCCTTATCCTCCATTTCCTCGCTGTTCTGGTTTTCATTCTCGGGTTCCCGCTCGGTCTTTTTTATAACTCTCGCCTGTTTCGTATCATCCACTTTTCTGCCTTGGCGGGGGTGACCCTATTGATGGTCATTGGCATACCCTGTCCACTGACTGTTCTGGAAGAAATATTAAGACAAGACCCGGTTTATGCCGGTTCTTTTATCGCAAGCTGGCTCAACCGGATTCTCTATATGGCAGGGTTTGACCCTGAAGACGTGCTGTTTATGGATCTGGGCTTTGTTGCGCTGGTTGCTTCTTCTTTTTTCTGGAGGCCATTGAAGCCTGCCAATCGCGGGCAAGTTCAGTGAGCGAGCAACAATATTTTTTATAGGGAGTGTTATTACTAGTCGGCGACAGGGTCGCCCTCTTCGGCACACTCGGCATCCACTTGTTCGTTGCCGCCCCAGTCTGCTTCGGTGAAGCGGTCGGTCATGGTGTGCAGGTCTTTTTTGTTGCGTTGCACTTTTTTTAGCAACTGGCGGGTTTCTTCATCGGGGAACAGTTCGTTGAGGTCGCTTTCTTCTTCCGGGAAAACTTCGTTGAGATCCGTTTCCTGCTCTGGGAAGGGCAGTTCGTTTTGTGGGGTGTATATTTTTTCTTCATCCACGGCATCCGCTGAAGTTTCCGGTGTGGGTAAAGATTCGGGGGTTTCGTTCATATGCAAGTCTCCTGAATAATTCTATTTTGCATGGTACTTAAAATTACTGATTTAATCAAACCCCCCTGGCCCCCTTATCAGGGGGGAATATTGAAAACTTCTATCCAGAGGCTTGAGTGTCATAGCTCGCAATAAAGGAATGACCTACAGGGTCCAGCGTCACGCTGGTTAATACCTTGCTAGCCAGATGCCGAGGAACAGGGCGATGGCAACCATCCACATCGTCATTCGGCTCAGGCCGATCATTTTTTTGAGGTTTGGCGATACCAGGTTCTTGTTGGCCGGGTTCAAATCGAGATCAGAGATCTGGATTCTTAACGAGAAGGTCACATACATGCTGGAAAAAAATGCCGCCGCCACAAAAACCATTTTGATGCCGAACAGGTTGTAGTAACCGGGTTTGAGCCCGACCTGTGCCGAATAGTTTTCCAGCAGAAAATAGACACCCGAACCGATGAGGATAAGAATGCTGGCGAACGTAGTGGGTGCCAGAAGGTCGAGAATTTTATAGGACGGCGAGTTTTCGTTGCGTTCACCCTGCCCTTTTTCGACCACAGGCAGATACACCAGCAGGCAATAGATGAGACTGCCCAGCGCCACCCCTGCCGCCAGAAGATGTATAAAAATGATGATGATATTTGTCATGTGACGAAAATTTTTTTAGCGGTGTTCGAGATAATTGATGAGCAAGCGCACCCCATAACCGGACGCACCCTTAGTGGTATAGGGTCTGTCGAACCCCCATGCGGTGCCGGCGATATCTATATGGGCCCAGGGTTGTTCCCCGGCGAAAGATTTCAGAAACGCCGCACCGGTGATGGCGCCTGCCCCGACACCGGGAGACGCGATATTTTTTAAGTCGGCAATATCGCTTTTAACAGCGGTTTCAAATTCTTCCCATAGGGGCAGTTCCCACACACGTTCCCCGGTTGCGTCTCCAGCTCTTTTCAGACGCTCGATCATATGGGCATTGTTGCCGATGACGGCGGCGGCCTGATGCCCCAACGCCATGAGTACGGCTCCTGTCAAGGTTGCAAGGTCGATCACTTCTTTCGGTTTATAACGCTGGGCATAGGTCAGGGCATCGGCGAGAACCAGCCGGCCTTCGGCATCGGTGTTGAGCACTTCTATGGTTTTGCCGGACATGCTTTTTAAGATATCACCCGGTTTGATGGCAGACCCGCTGGGCATATTTTCCGCCGCCGCCACGATGCCGATAATATTGACAGGGAGTTTCAGGCTGGAGACAGCCTGCATGAGCGCCAATGTGGTGGCGGCACCGGACATATCCATCTTCATTTCACCCATATTGGCAGGCGGTTTCAACGAAATTCCGCCGGTATCAAAAGTAACGCCTTTACCGACAATCACGCTCGGGGCTTTCTTTTTGGCGGTGCCATAATATTCCAGCACGATCAAGGCCGGTGGTTCGTCACTGCCGCGCGATACCCCGAGCAGAGCGCCCATGCCGAGTTTTTCCATTTCCTTTTTGCCCAGCACCTTGCAGGTGATTTTATTTTTGCGCGCTATTTTTTTAGCAAATTCGGCCAGGAAAGTGGGCGTGGCCGTATTTCCGGGATGCGATACGAGATCCCTTGCCGCATGCACAGCGCTGACAATTTTTTGGGCACGGCTGATGGATTTCTCTACCGTAGCCTGCCGCGATTTTGTTTTTGTAGCGCAAATGAGACTCAGCGTTTGCAGTCGGCTGGGCGGACCATCTTTTTCATCGGTGGATTTATAGTTGTCGAAATGATAAAGCGCAAGCCCGGCACCTTCGGCAACGGCTCCTGCGAGTTCGCCATAAAGCCCGGTTTTGCCTTTGGCGATCTGGTCAAAACAGCACTCACTTAAAAAAACCGCAGCGGATTTAAATTTTGAACTCTCCGCCAGCTTCGCCGCAGTCGCCAAAGCCTGGCAGATTTTTTCTGGGGTCACGTCTTTGGCCTTACCCACCCCGACTAAAAGCAGGTTGTCTGCTTTTAAGCATCCGTTGCTGTTGAGCAAAAGGGTTTGATTGGCCTTTCCCTCAAACCGTTTATTTTCAAATGCCGCAGTTATTATGCCGTTTAAAGCGGCATCGACGGTTTTGAGTGTTCCTCCGGGTTTTTTTTCTTCCAGGCAGGGGAGAATCAGGCATTGAGTTTTATGCCCGAGCAAGCTATCGGATTTCTGATTTATTTTTATCATGGGAGTTTTCGTATAAAAAAAAGCTTTTATGAAGGGAAGGTCGCTTGACACCAACGGGCAGTCTATATTTATGCCTTGGCGCAATCAACCTCAATTTTCACATTCCCTGCAAGGTTTGCGAGGGCAAATATGCGGGTGGACCGGGGCAATGGACGAGCACGGGATAAAGAAACACTCATTGACAGACTCTACACAAAGAGCCGGCCCATGACAATTGCGCCGAAAAATCAAAGGTAACTATTTAATTATAAAAGCCTTGCAGGTTTTGCGCGGGATATTAAACCTCCCGATTCCCCGCATTGCAAGAAGTTGTAATCAAAAGCCTTATTTAATGTCAAAAACCTTTTAAAATCAGGCTCTAGGGAAAGTTTGACAATCCGTGTCCGGGTTACTAGAATGGCTGGAATTTTCCTGAGTTATATGAGAGATTATTGAGGTTGGCGAAGACCGTTTTTTATTCGGTCAATCAGGATTATTGAATTTAAAATTTTAAGAAATTTTTCGAATAACGACGGGTAGCAAGGAGATCGTTCGATGGAAGCCGTTGAAGAAAAAGGCCAGGCCGTTGCGCAAGAACAGGGCCAGATAAAAATCACCGTATGTTTGAGCTTGAGTGGAATTGCTGAAGGCGGTCAGGAAGTTTATGACGAGTTTCAAAAGCAGATTTCTGAAATGACAGCCAATGCCACACTCGGTGAGCGAAAATGCGAAATGGGCCAAGTCGGGTGTCGGGGCTATTGCAGTCGTGATGTACTGGTAGACGTTTATATCCCCGGTGAATCGCGAGTGACCTACGAGAGGGTCAAACCGGCGATGGTCAAAAATATTTTGAATGATCATATTGTCGGCGGCAAGGTGTTTAAAAAAGCCGCGGCCAAAGACGATTATTACGATACTTTGAAAAAGCAGACCCGTGTCGCGTTGGGGCACGGTGGCTCCATTGACCCGGAAAATATTGATGATTACATCAATGTGGGCGGTTATGAATCCTTGAAAAAAGTTTTGACCTCCATGCAACCGGATGCGGTGATCGCCGAGATCAAAAAATCCGGACTGCGCGGTAAAGGCGGCGGCGGGTTTGTCACCGCAACCAAGTGGGAGAAAACAGCCAAAGCCCCGACCGATGAAAAGGGCACCCGCTATATCATGGTCAATGGGGATGAGGGCAACCCGGCTTCCTATATGGATCGCAGTATCATGGAAGGCAACCCGCATCAGGTGATCGAAGGTCTGCTGATTGGGGCTTTTGCCATTGGCGCAACCGAAGGGATTATCTATACACGCTCAGATTATGCGATTGCGGTCCGGCGGCTCAATAAAGCTTTAGAGCAAGCGCGCGAACGGGGTTTTCTGGGCGACAAAATTCTGGGCAGCGAATTCAGCGTCAATTTTCGTGTGCATGAAGGGCTCGAGGCGTTCATCGGCGGTGAATCCACCGCATTGATGCAGTCGGTTGAAGGCAAACGTCCTTTTCCGCAAGCGCAACCGCCGCATTCCTGCAATGCCGGGTTATGGGGCAAACCGACACTTTTGAACAACGCGGAAACCTGGGCCACGGTTCCCAAGATCATCAAGAATGGTGCCGACTGGTATTCTGCAATGGGCAATGAAAATGCCCAGGGCTGCAAGGTATGGGCGGTTTCCGGCAATATCAAATACAACGGGTTGATGGAACTCGACATGAAAACCACCTTCCAGGAAGCCATCAATGATTATTGTGGTGGCATCCAAAAGAAAAAAGCCCTCAAGGTGATTCATGTAGGGGGCGTCACAGGTGGCTTTCTACCGCCTGAAAAAGCCGATACCCAAACGGACTATGAAAGCCTGCTTGAAGCGGGTGTATTGATGGGTCAGGCCAGTTTTGCGGCCTACGATGCATCGGCTTGCGTGATTGATCTCGCACTTTTTTCCGTGGGTTTTAACGAAGGCGAAACCTGCGGCAAATGCACTCCCTGCCGGATCGGTCTCACACTCATCAAAAACAAATTGACGGATATCGCTGAAGGCCGGGGAAAAATGGAAGATCTGGACACACTGCAGGCCTTGTGTGAGGAAATCAGCCAAACTTCATTATGCGGGTTGGGAGAAACGGCACCGAAAGCGGTTCTTACCGGGTTAAAATATTTCCGCAAAGAATATGAACGCCATATTGTCGATCAGATCTGTGACGCGGCGCGGTGTACCGGCCTTTACCGCTATGTGGTCAAGGAAGAAGACTGTGTGGCCTGTGGCGCGTGCATCAAACCCTGCCCGACAGGGGCGATCACCGGGGGAACCCGCAAAGTCGCGGCGCATATTGATATGGATTTGTGCATCAACTGCAATGCCTGTTATCAGGCCTGTGGTTTTTTGGCAATTGTATAGGGTTTAGTTTTTTTAGATAAGCCTGCTGGCCTTTTTTTAAAGGCTGGCAGGCTTTTTTT
>CAZEBI010000026.1:0-24342 GCA_964510355.1 uncultured Nitrospina sp.
GAGGGAAGCACGGTTCCCCCCTGATAAGGGGGGCTAGGGGGGTTAAACCATTGTGCAAAACCCGACATGAAGGTTGTGAAAACGAGTATTAAATAGTTTTTCAGCAACTTGCTAGGCCAGGTCAAATTTTTCCAGGTTTTTTAACAGGGACTGAACCTTCGTCCGCATGGCCTTGCGCTCTTTTGCGTTTTTTTTGTTTACACTTTCCAATTGAGAAAAATGCTCCTGTTTGCCCTGACTCGTATTTTTCTCTTTCACCAGAGTCTCATTTTCACGATTGAGTTGGTCAACCTGGCGCAACAGCCCCTGATTCTCATCTTTAAGACGGCGAAACTCTCCCATCAGGGCCAACACACGTTCTTCCAACTGATGTATATCCGGTTTTTTGAGCATAGCAGAATCGTAGCACCGGGATATGAGGGTGTCAATAACCCCCTATTGCCTCAAAGAAGCACCCAGTTCGCTCTTTAAAGTTTGCACAATTTTTTCAAATAACGGATTGCCCTCATCATCGGAAAGCGTCCTCTTGGCAGATTGAAAAGACAAAGCAAAAGTGAGGCTTTTTTTATCGGCCTGAATTTTCTCCCCCTCAAAATGGTCGTACAGTTCCACCTTTTGAATCAAGGGACACCCGGTTTTAAGGATCAAGTCCGCCGCCTTTTGCGATGTCACCGGGCGATCCACCAGAATAGAAATATCGCGGTAAATCTCAGGAAATTTGGCAATCGGCTCAAACCGGATACAAGAAGATGTCGCTTCTTCCAGAGCGCCTAGATCAAGCTCTAAGGCATAAACATTTTGCCCGCATTCTGCGACAAGACTCTGTTGGGGAGCCATTTGGCCCAGGGTTCCCAAGTCCTCGCCGTTCGCCCTGACCCGCACCGATTTTCCCGGTTGCAGAAACGATCGGCTATCTGGAGAAATTTCCAGTTTTGAATGCAGGTGCGCCATCAATGTTTCCAGCACTCCTTTGAGATCATAAAAATCATATTCCTTGCCGCGCGGTTTCCAGGGAGTGAGCTCATAAGGCCCCAGAACAATAGCCGAAAATACCGCCTTTTGTGTACGCTTTCCCGAAGGGCTGGAAAAATAGACACTCCCCACCTCAAACAGTTTGAGCGGTTTCTGGCCCCGGCTCACATTGAGCGCCGCCGTTTTCAACAAGCCGGGAAGCAGGCTGGTGCACATGGTAGAGTTTTCGGAACTCAACGGGTTTTTTAATACAATCGTCTGGTCTGCCTCTTTAGCAAAAGCGGTTTTAAATTCTTCGGCATATTTGCCTTCAATAAAACTAAGGTGAACGGTTTCTGAAAATCCGGCGTAGCTAAAAACTTCCCGCGCTTTTTTAATGAGCCTTTGTTTCGCCGCAATTTTTACCGGCTGTACCCCGGCAACCGGGTAAACCGTATCGACCTTGTCAAACCCATCAATGCGAGCTATTTCTTCAATCAGGTCCACCTCGCGCAAAAGGTCAGGGCGAAAGCTGGGAATTTTCACCGCCATATTTTCTGTTGAGTCCGCAATCTCCATGCCCAGACGTGAAAGCAGGTCACACACCTGTTTCGCATCAAAACTTGCGCCCAAAAGCTGGTTGACCCGGTCCACTCTGAGCGCAACACTCACTGGTTTTTTCTCTTCAGGGTAAATATCTATCCGGCCCTGAGCTATTTCTCCGCCTGCCAACTCTTTCATCAGCAAAATCGCCCGAGCTTGAGCCAAGACCACACCGTTTAAATCCACACTGCGCTCAAAACGATAAGAAGAGTCTGAGCGCAGTCCATATTTCTTTGAGCCTTGACGAACCGTTGCCGGGTCAAAACAGGCACTCTCTAATACAATATGGCGCGTGGTTGTGGAAACCTGGCTGTTTGTCCCGCCCATAATTCCCGCCAGAGCCACAGGCTTTTCCCCATCGGCAATGACCAGAGCAGACGGCTCCAGTTTCAATTCACTGCCATCGAGGCTGGCAAAGGCTTCGCCTTTTGTCGCCCGGCGTACTATGATTTTATTATCCGTCAAAAGGTCCAGGTCAAATGCGTGCAAAGGCTGACCGTATTCCATCATGACAAAATTGGTGATATCGACAATATTGTTGATGGAGCGCAGGCCGATGGCGTGCAATCTGTCTTTGAGCCATTTCGGCGAAGGGCCGACTTTCACATTTTCCAGCACCAACGCACAATAACGCGGGCACAATTCCGGCTCGCGGTTTTCAACCACTAACCGATCCGCCACAGGAGTCGTGCCCCATTCGGATTCCAGGGTTTTGAGCGGATCGGGCAAATTCAAAGATTTGTTCAATAGCGCCGAAACTTCACGCGCCACGCCAATATGCGACAGACAATAACCCCGGTTCGGCGTTACATTGAGTTCCAGCACTTCGCTCTTTTCGCCATCCGGCAATTCAACGATTTCATGGCTTTCGATCTCCAACCCGGCCATGGTCAAAACATGGCCCAGCTCATCCACCGGGACATCGATTTGGGTATATTCTTGCAACCAGTCAACTTGTATTTTCATTAAATTCTCTTAAATAAACTTTTTATTCTTGTGCCAGGATAAAGGCAACCCCCTCTAATCCCCCTTATCAGGGGGAGGAGAGTTCCCCCCTGACAAGGGGGGCTAGGGGGGTTTTAAACATCTCCTGCGAGACAAGACCCCTTTATTTTTCAAAGCCGCACTCGGGAAAGATTATAGGGCAACCTTTCTGAAAAATCCACCGGACGCACAACAACCTTGAACAGGGAACTGGCAACGGCCCATCCAGCCGTGATAAAGTAACCTGAAAACACAAAAGGAAAATCTCGATGAAACTCACACAAGAAAAAATTCTCGCGCTGATGAAAAAGAAAGTCGCGCGCCCCATGAAGGTCGCGGAACTTTCGCGTCTGTTCGCTGTACCTGAAACTCAAAAGCGCGAATTTCGCAGTCACATCAAGGAAATGGCTGGCGAGGGCAGTCTGATAAAAATCCGTGGAGGACGCTACGGGCTTCCCGATGCCATGCATCTGGTCACCGGAATATTGCACGGACACCCAAACGGTTTTGGATTTGTCATCCCCGACAAACAACCTGACGAAGATGACGTTTACGTCAACTCCCGCCATATGAACGAGGCCATGCACAAAGATCATGTGGTGGTCCGCATCGAGTCGGAACGCGAACCGGGAAAACCGGCGGGACGCATCATACGCATTCTTCAGCGTAATACTCCGCATCTTGTCGGGATCTATGAGACCTTCGGCAAGGACGGCTGGGTCATTCCCACCGAAGCCAAATATTTCCATGATGTTTTTGTTCCCGGAAAAGACAGGAAGGGTGCCAAAAATGGGCAAATCGTGCATGTAAAAATCGAGACCTTTCCGACCCGACACCAACCGCCCGTCGGCAAAGTGTCCGAAGTGCTGGGCTCTTCCAACGACCCGAATGTCGAGATCCAGTCCATCTTCCGAAAATATGGGGTGCGCCAGGGTTTTCCTCCGGAAGTTCAGGATGCGGCCCGATACGTCGAGTCCGAAAAGCCTGACGATTTCCTGAAAGAGAGAAAAGATTTCACGCAACTGCAAACCTTCACCATCGACGGGGAACGGGCCAAGGATTTTGATGATGCGGTTTCGCTCGAACGCTTTGAAGAAGGCTATCGACTCGGTGTCCATATCGCCGATGTCAGCCATTTTGTGCAGGAAAACTCCCCGCTCGATCAGGAAGCGGCAGAAAGGGGAACCAGCATCTATTACGCCGATGGGGTCATCCCCATGCTTCCCGTTTCCCTGTCGAACGAGGCTTGCAGCTTAAAGCCCAACGAGACGCGCCTGACGCTCAGCGCCATCATGGACTTCGATTTGCAGGCAAATTTCATCGGCGGCAATATTCACCCTTCCACCATCAAAAGCCAACGACGCTTCACCTATAACGAGGTTGCCGATTTACTCGAAGATGAAAAAGCGGACGACCCGTTTTTGCCGACCCTGACCGACATGCACCATCTCAGCCAGCTCCTCAGAAAAAAGAGGTTCAAAAGTGGTAGCGTCGATTTCCAGGTGCCGGAGCCGGAAATCCAGATGGACGCCGCCGGACATGTCGAGCGCATCCGTATCAGCCAGCATAATCTGGCGCACGAACTGATCGAAGAATTCATGCTGGCCGCCAACCAATTCGTTGCCCTCAACCTGCACCAGCGCGGCATCCCGTGCATCCACCGGATTCATGAAACTCCCAACCCGGAGAAAATCGTAAATTTTAACGAGTTCATCGCCTCTTTCGGTTTGAAGGTTCCCGCGCCGGTCCGTTCAACGGACTTCCAGGCCTTGCTAAAAAAAATCCGCGGCCGCCCGGAAGAAAGAGTGGTCAACACCCTGCTTTTGCGCACCATGAAAAAGGCACGTTATTCCGAGGCCGACCCCGGTCACTTCTGCCTGGGCTTTCCTCATTATGCGCATTTCACATCACCGATCCGCCGCTATCCCGACCTCATTTTGCATCGTATCCTCAAGAAATATCTGAAACGCAAATGCCCACCAAAAGAAAAGAAGGTCTTGTTAGCGAGCATCGCCGAAATTTCAGAGCTGTCCACGCAAATGGAAATCCAGGCCATGTCCATAGAACGCGAAGTGATTGATCTGCGCCGGGCTCAGTTCATGATGGATAAAATCGGTAAAACTTTTCACGGCATCATCACTGGCGTGACCGGGTTCGGTTTTTTTGTCGAACTCGAAGAGGTTTTTGTGGAAGGACTGGTCAAAATTTCCAGCATCATGGACGACTATTACCTGTTCATCGAACCCGAACACCGGCTCATCGGGCAAAAACGCCATCGCTGTTTCCGCATCGGCGACCCTGTAACAGTGCGTGTCTTGGGCGTAGACCTGGGACGAAAACAAATAGACCTGACTGTTCTATGACCAGCGTGAGAACAAAGGCAGGCAGAAAAATCAAATCCCCTCAACCCCTGTGATACTTCTTCCTAGGCTTTCATGCCCCGAAGCGGGTACTTCGTAGAAGGGGGAGTTTTAATGGACCCCTCTTTTACAAAGAGGGGCTGGGGTGATTTAAAAACCTATCGTGCAATATGCGGCTAGTCTCAGTAGGGGAGAGGAAAATGACCCTATCCCAGCTCAAAAAACTATTGCCCCTCGGGTCCAACATCATGCTGACAGCGGCTCGCCGCCCTCCCATCCTGCCCTTCTTGCTCGCTTATATGAGTGGGCTTTGCGGTTTCTTCCCCACCACCCGGCAATTCATTGCGCCCTATATTTTACCGCTCGTTTTATTTTTCCTGGCGCTGTTTTTCACTCACCGTAAAACCCGTCTCTCCTGGAAAATCATTATCGTCGTTTTTCTGGCGGGTTGCGGATATATCGCCCCAGCCTTGCCGGATTTGACCCGGCCCGCGAACCATATTCTCAATCACATTCAAGAAGGGCAGACCACGACGATACAAGGCCGGTTAGTTTCATCCCCACGCATTCTCAGCGACCGGACCTATTATATGCTGGAGCTGGAATCTTTGGGTACACCCGCCACCCCCATAACCGGGACGGTGCGGGTGAGCATCTATAAACCGCATGCCGCTTTTAAAGCCGGAGACTTGGTCCGGTTCAACAAAATACGCCTGAAAATTCCACGCAACTTTAAAAATCCGGGCAGGTTCGATTACCACCTTTACCTGAAATCGAAAGGCATTGACGTTACCGGCAACATCAGCAAACCGGAAACTATGGAGCGGTTAGGCCGGTTCAACCTGCCATTCTGGCATGCAAGCCTGCAACAATTAAGAAGCCGACTGGTGGCAAGCCTGGAAAAACTGTTTCCCGGTGAAGAAGGAGCCTTGCTCAAAGCCATGGTATTAGGAATGAAAGATTCCCTGTCGATGGAAGTGCGGGAAAACTATATCGCCACCGGACTGGCCCACCTGATGGCCGTTTCCGGCTTGCATATCGGGTTTGTGGCGGCGGCATGCTATTTTTTTCTCTGGCCCGTCGTATTTTTCATACTCTTTAAGCTCAAGCCCGATAGCGCCCGCGCCGGACATACCCGAAAAATCACCGCAGTTTTTTGCCTCATCCCAGTGCTTTTTTATATGGTGGTGGTCGGCCCCAAAGTATCGTCTCTCCGAGCAGGGATCATGGTGAGCGCCTTGCTGATAGCCATTTTGGTCAACAGGCAGAGCAGTATCTTTAACGTCTTTCTGACTGCGGGTTTTGCCATTCTGTTATGGAAACCCGAGTCCATAATAGATGTCGGATTCCAATTATCCTTTTTGGCCGTGGCAGGAATCCTGCTGGTCCTGACCGGGCTATCTGCGATCAACAGTGACCCGCTTGCCAGAATGGGGGAACCTACATGGTCGCAAAAATTAATGTCGGACACTTGCTTACCACCGGGTGTGCAGCCCTCCACAGGGCAATATCTAAAATCTCGCCTGGAGAAAATTTTAATCGGGGGAGCCCTGATATCCGTCACCGTCACTGCGGTCACTCTTCCCGTGCTGATCAACCAGTTCAACCGTGTCAGTCTGGTCGGTGTTTTTTTAAATATACTCATGGTGCCTCTGGCTTCTCTGCTGATCCCAGCGGTATTATTAATGACCCTGGTGGGAGCCGTTGCCCCGGCTTTGGCCGCCTTGTCGGCATGGCCCATACTGGAAATCACCCGGTTTTTTTTATGGCTTCCAGAAGTCATTGCCCACCTTTCTTTTTCTTCTTTGCATACCGCACACCCTCCCTCTTTATGGCTGGTTTTCTATTTTTCTACTCTTCTTAGCGGACTGCTGATCCTGCAAACCCGAGCGCAATATAAAGAAGTGGGTGGACTGTTAAAAAAATATTTTGTTGTTTCTGCCTTGTCCGCATTGGTCCTGTTTTCCTGGCCCCGCGTCTTGCAGTTTTCCGGCGACACACTGACCATCAGTGTGCTCGATGTCGGACAAGGCGAATCGCTTCTCATCGAGTTCCCCAATGGAGAAACCCTGGTGATGGATGGCGGCGGATTTTATAAAAACCGCCTCGATGTGGGCGGGCGGGTGGTCGCGCCTTATTTATGGAACCGGGGAATTCGAAACATTGATTATATGGTCGCCACCCATTCCGATAACGACCATATCCGCGGGCTGTATTCCCTGCTCGACCTTTTCCCGGTCAAATATTTTCTAACCCTGGGGGAAGGTTTTGTGGGCTGGCGGCTGCAAAAGCTTGAGAAAAAAGCGCGCGAAAAGGGGGCTAAATTCATACCCTTAAAAATAAACCGTCCCCTCCGTATCGGTGAAGTCCAACTCACCCCTTTGCACCCTGGCCTGGAACTTGACCCAACCCCTACGGCTTCAGACCACAGGATCGATAATGATCTTTCGCTGGTCCTGCGTCTCGAATACAAAAATTTCAGTATGCTGTTCACCGGTGATATCGGTGAAAAAATAGAAAAAAAATTAGCCGCAACCCCGCACCAGCTCGAGGCAGATATTTTAAAGGGACCGCATCACGGGAGCCGGTTTTCCAGTTCGCAGGTTTTTATCAATGCGGTGCGCCCCGGTACGGTGATATTTTCCAGCGGTTACCTCAACCGCATGCGCCACCCCCACCCGGAAACTCTAAAGCGTTATGCTAAAGCCAAGGTCACTGTCTGGCGAACCGATCTCAACGGCAGCATCAAAATTATCACCGACGGCAACGGCTACGAAATACACACCCACGAGAACCTGTAAAATATTTAATTCCTATACAAAATTGCCCGTGAAAGGACAGGTATTGACTTTTTTCTATCTGCCTTTATATTGACCCCTTACCCTTTTGTCTGAAACTCTCTAAAAATTCGGAAGCCTCGTCATGAACCCCAAGCTGGAACGACGGCCCAAAATTCTCATCGTAGATGATTCGAGAACCATCGTCATCCTCATCAACTCCATCCTGAAGGAAAATTACGACACGGTTACCGCCAGCAACGGGCTGCAAGCCATCGAAGTCAATGCACGGGAAAAACCCGACCTCATTCTCATGGATGTGGAAATGCCGGAAATGGATGGTTTTGAGGCCTGTAGAAAAATCAAGGAACAAGCGGGAAACACCTTCATCCCCATCATCTTCATCACCAGCAAAGGCGATCTGCAAAGCATGAAAACCGGGCTCAAGGCAGGCGCTGAAGACTACCTGACCAAACCCTTCGAGCCGGAAGAATTATTGGCCCGGGTGCAGGCTGTACTGCGTACAAAAAAACTCTATAACGAGTTGAAGCAAGCTTACGCCATCATCGACAAAGAGCGAGACACCATCGCCCAGATACAGAAAAGCCTGATTTGCCGGGAGCTTCCAAAAATTGCCGGGCTCAATTTTTTCGCCGACTACCAACCTTCGGCCAAAGCCAGCGGCGACTATTACGATTTCATCCAGGTCGACGACGATCATCTCGGCGTATTGGTAGCCGATGTTTCGGGCCATGGTTCCCCAGCCGCAGTCATCATGGCCATGATGCGGGTTTTGATCCGCTCTTTTCTAGCCACGGTGCATTCGCCAAAGGAGGTATTGGAAACTCTCAACAGCATTCTGTGCGAAAATCAGGAGTCCGGGCATTTCATCACCGCTTTTTATGGTGTCATCCACCTTCCCAGCCGCAAAATGAAGTACGCCTCGGCGGGGCATAACCCCCCTCTGCTCATCGACTATGGAACAAACTCCATTCAACGTCTCCATACCGACAAAGGGTTCCCGCTCATGATCCGTTGCCATAACGAAATCGAAGAACTCGAAATCCTTCTGCCCCGCAACAGCAAACTGATCTGCTACACCGATGGGCTCACTGAAGCCCGAGATAAGGACGGTGATATGTATGGTCTCAACCGGCTGGAACAAAAATCGCTGGAACTGGGCCAATCCAAAAACGCGGACGAACTGGGCCGAGCCCTCAAACAAGATGCACAAAACTTCGTCGATGGCTGTGACTTCACCGACGATTTCACCCTGGTGGTCGTCGAAACTACAGCCAGCACGACGCTGGACTAAACTAGCAATCACTTTTTGAGCCGAGACAACTGTTTCTTCGCCAATAAAGCTATTGCCAGTCGGCCCCACGCCTAGTGGTTGTGGTTTGGGGCATTTTTTGGTATAAAGATTGTTTACCTCAAACCTTAAAGACTGGCGCAAAATATTATGGCAAATGTAGAAAAATTGCAGGAACACCTCAAAAAGGCTAAAACCAACTTGGCAGAATCTTCCAAAAAAGGCGATGATGCAGGCGCAGTCCGCAAACTGAAAAAGAAAACCAAACGGCTGGCACGCAAATCGAACAAAATCGTCGCCACAGAAAAGATGGCCGAACTGAAAAAGAAAAAGAAAAAAGACCGTAAAGAAGCGCCTGCAGACTAACGGCCCCTTGGCAGGGTGAGTTTGCATAACCGATCCTTCGATGTACGGGCATGAAGGCTAAGGGTGAACACCACAACCCGAAAACCCCTATAGGTGTCATGCTGAGCTGCCGTGATATTTCTTCATTAATCTTCGTGCCCCGCAGGGGTAGAAGCATCGCGCTTTTTGGGTTTTTCGACTTATGCAAAACTCCTCTTTCAGACCACAGAACCTGATGACTGAAAATAGTAGAATTGATATCGAACATCTGGCCGTGCTGGCGCGGTTGCAGTTGACCCCTGATGAGAAGGAACGGCTCTCGGGCCAAATGGGGACGATTCTCGCATACATCGAAAAGCTCAACGAACTCAACACCGATGCCGTAGAACCTACGGCACATATATTAGGACTCAACAACGTGTTCCGCGAAGATGAACCCGCCGAAAAACCTCTCGCCGATCATAACCCGATATCCGAATCACCAGCACACGACAAGGGGCATTACGAAGTTCCCAAAATCATTTAGCGAAAAGCCTCTTCATGCACCGTTCAACAATCACTCAAGCCCGGGAACTTCTCCAACAAAAAAAACTCAGTTCCGTACAACTGACCGAAGCGGTGTTCGCACGCATCGACCAGGTGGAAGACAAGGTTCAGGCTTTTGTTCATCTGACCCGCGAGAAAGCCCTGCAACAAGCACGAAATGCAGACGCTCGCATCCGTGCTGGAGAGCAAGCTCCGCTTCTCGGCATTCCCATCGCACTTAAAGATTTGATCTGCACCCAAGGCCAGCGCACCACCTGCTCGTCAAAGATTCTGGATCAGTTTGTTCCGCCTTATAACGCCACCGTTGTCGAGAAATTGCATCAGGCGGGAGCCGTGATAGTGGGCAAAACCAATATGGACGAGTTTGCCATGGGTTCTTCCAACGAAAACTCCTGCCACCATCCAACGATGAACCCCTGGAGCCTGGACCGGGTACCGGGAGGCTCCAGCGGCGGTTCTGCTGCCGCTGTTTCGGCACACGAATGCATGGCCTCTCTCGGCAGTGATACCGGCGGTTCCATCCGCCAGCCTGCCAGCTTTTGCGGTGTGACCGGGCTCAAACCCACCTACGGGCGGGTGTCGCGGTTTGGGCTGGTAGCTTTTGCTTCATCACTCGACCAGATCGGACCGTTGACCAAAACCGTTGCCGATGCAGCGACCTTGATGAACGTGATCGGCGGTAAAGACCCGCGCGATTCCACGTCCGCCGATGTCCCACTGCCCGATTTCACTAAAGCTCTGCAAAAAGATGTCAAAGGCATGAAGCTCGGCATTCCCAAAGAATATTTCAGCTCCGGCGGCATCCATCCCGACGTTGAAAAAGCCGTGCAGGAAAGCATTCGCACCCTAGAGTCGCTGGGAATGCAGACGGTAGAAGTTTCCCTGCCGCATCTCGACTACGCCGTAGCCGCCTACTACATCATCGCCTGCGCCGAAGCCAGCACCAACCTTTCGCGCTATGACGGAGTCCGGTACGGGCATCGCACCGATAAATCCGACACCCTGGTTAATATGTATGAAAACACTCGCGAGGAAGGTTTTGGCGAAGAGGTGAAACGGCGGATCATTCTGGGAACCTTCGTGCTCAGTTCCGGTTATTACGATGCTTATTATTTAAAGGGCCAGAAAGTACGCACCTTGATCAAACAGGATTTTGAAAATGCTCTCAAACAATGCGATGTCATCGCCGCACCCGTTACGCCCTACCCGGCTTTCAAACTCGGGGAAAAACTGGATGACCCGCTACAAATGTATTTGGCCGATATTTATACCATCTCCGCCAACCTGGCGGGGATACCGGCAATGTCGATTCCCTGCGGCTTTGCCGAAAACCTCCCGGTCGGCCTGCAGTTGATGGGCCGACATTTTGATGAAGCCAGCCTTATAACGGTCGGGCACAAGTTCCAGCAAACCACCGATTTTCACAACCAGCAGGCACCGCTATAACCCAGTCACTAATGATAGGGGCTCAGTTTTGCTATAAATTTTGAGAGACTGTTCACTTTCATTTTTTTATAGATATTTTTAATATGCGTGTCCACAGTCATTTTACTGATAAACAACCTGGAAGCGATTTCCACCTTCGTCGTGCCAACCAACATCAGTTTGCTGACTTCGATCTCTCTTTCAGACAGGCCCCATCCCTTTAATATATCGCCGACTTTCAGTAGCACCGCGTTTCCATCCTGGTCTTCAAGCAACCGCTTTATTTTTTTCAACAACCCTTTTCTGTCATAAGGCTTGAGAATAAAATCATCCACTTTCAGCCGAAGCGAATCAATGGCCGACTCTCTGGTACCGTATCCGGTAAGGATGATGACTTTAGTTTGCGAATCCATATCCTTTATTTTTCTTACAAGTTCTATGCCTCCCAGGCCCTCCATTTCCAGATCGGCAACAACCATATTGTGCCTGCAACATTCAAAAAGACTCAACCCGTGCAAACCATCAAGGGCAATATCGACCCGATAACCTTCACATTGCAGATCATCACGCATTGTGTTGACAATTATTTCTTCGTCATCGACCAATAATATAGATTTATTGTTCACGTTTCTCTCCTCGGGTTGCAGGAAGAATAACTTTAAATATCGATCCCTTACCCACTGTGCTCGTCACGACAATCTCTCCTTCGTGGCTTTTAACAATCCCATGGGTGATCGACAGCCCCAGCCCCACCCCTTTAACCCTGGCCTTAGTTGTGACAAAAGGCTCAAAGATGCTATTTATAATTTCTTCGGGGATGCCTGCTCCATTATCTTGTACCTGAATTATAATGTTTGAATCGACCTGCTCTGTAACAATGGTGATCCTGCCGTTTTCCTGGTTTTCAGCGATGGATTCTTCGGCATTGGTCAGTAAGTTCAAGACCACTTGCTTGAATTGGTCGGAGACAATAAATAAGGAAGGTATATTCTCATCGTAGTTCAACAGCAACATAATTTTCCGCCCTGCAACTCTATTTCTCACCAATAGAAGCATTTCATCTATCGCGGTATGAATATTGACCCAGGAACGTTCTCCCGAAGAAGGGCGGTGAAAATCATTGAGGTCTTTAACGAGGTTGGTGATCCGGTCGCTCTCTCTAATGGCCATGAGTAAATGCTCTTTATGAACTTCGCTTAAACTGCCTCTTTCATAAAGAATTTCCAGAACATTGCGAATTCCACAAATCGGGTTACTCAACTCATGGGCCAGAGAAGCGGCTAACTTTCCTGTTGCAGACAGTTTTTCTGAGTGGAGAAGTTGTTTATGCGTTTTGTCAAGTTCTGTATCGCGGTTTTGTATTTGTGAGAGCATATCGTTGAAGGCTCTATAAAGAACGCCTATTTCGTCAGCGGTGTCATGGTAGCCTCGCAAGGAGAAATCATCGGTTTGAGCAACTCTTTCTGTCAAGTTGCTGAGAGAGACAATAGGCTCAGAGATGACTCGGGACAATCGTAACGTAATAAAATAAACCGTCGCCAGGGCGAATAACAAGACCGAAGCAATCACCAGCATCATGTTCCTGTTTTTCTCATGCAGCATTTCGAGATGCGATTGAATACAAATTTTCCCAACAAGCACCCCGTCAAGATAAATAAATTTCACAACCTTCAAACGATCCCTTTCAAAAAAATATCCTTCTTTTTCCAGAGACAGGTTTTCATCAGGATGAATGGTCGAGTCTTTAAAATAAGTGACAAATGCACGGTCATTTTTTTCGATCAAAACTGCGAAAGTGACCTGAGGTTCTTTTTTAAGTGAAAATAAAATTTCCTCGCCTCTTTTTTTATCGTCAAAAACGATAGAGGCTCGACTGCTGTCTCCCAGCACATCTGCCAAGGTCATAAGTTTCACAGCGAGTTCTTCCCGTGCAATATGGGTATCCCAGTACACTAAAATTCCTCCAACAAAAAGCAAGGAAAGCATGACCAGGCCCATGACAATGGTGAGGAGCTTTTTTCTTATACTTTGGCCGCTGAAAAAAATCATGCTAATGCTCTCCCTCCACTAGAACTCCCAGGGCCAGCAATTCAGAGCTGAGGGTCAGGCCAGATTTAAGAATAGCTTTTCGATTTATTTCAAAACTCAGTTTGCCCTTTTTTTCAAAAAGGTTGATGCCCACTCCACGCCTGGCATAGCCCCGGGTACTTCCAATAGTCAGCACCGGGTGGCCTGCAATGGTTTCCAATAGACTGTCAAGTCGCAAGGATTCCGATGAACTGATATAAAGAATTCTGCAGTTTTCCAGTTTGTTTTGCGGGGGATTCTTTCTAAACAGAATCGTTTTACCCTTGATGGTTTTTGATCCGGCAAGTTGCTCCAGCAGATTTTCCAGGGGTTCCTTCCCTACAAGGCAAATGGAAAAAGAACTGTGAGGAAGGGTCTTAAATGCGCTGCCCGGCCAATTTGCAAACTTGGCAAAATTATAAATGAATGCGGTCTTGACCTGGGCTCTCTTTACCGCTTCCCCCTCACCGGCAAAACAGGGAGGGGCAAATAGAAACAACGTCAGCAACAAGACCCTTAGCAACGTGGCCTTAGTTGCATAAGACTTTAAAGAATGGCTGGCCACGGGTTTCTTTCTAATCAAAAGCTTTTACGTATTCCTAAGAAAAACCTTCTTGGATCTTGCGGTGAAGGACCGAATGAATTGGAGCCCCCTCCAGCATTGAAATATTTCACATCGGCAAGGTTGGTGATTGAAAGAGATACAGATATTGCCTGCCAGTCCTTACTATGTTCAAAAATATTTCGGATTCCAAGGTGCAGGTTCAGCAAAGCATAAGAACTGACTTTTTCGAGTCGGTCCGATGGAAAATGCGTCGTTTCACCTATCCAGATCACCCTGGGAGTGATGAAATAATCATCCCTGTAAGTGAAGGTGAAGCCGGCCTTGACTTTGTTTTTGGCGCTAACGGGGGGGTTGGATGTCACATCACCCAGCTTTGAAAAGGTCCCATCCAGCCACGAATAACTGATCCAGTAGTTCAGTTTTTTGTCTTTCCAGTTGAACGTCTGCTCGACAGTCACATCTGCCCCGACAACATCCAGGCGCCCTGTATTCTTGGCAGTACTAGTAGCCGCGATGATTCCTCCGGGTATGAATTCCGAATTGGAAGGCCCGGATACAATAGCAATATAATCTTCGACCATCGTGAAATAAAAATCACCTTTGACAACAAGGTTTTCATTGATTTGATGGGTGAAATTAATATCAACGGTTCTTGTTTTTTCCGGCCCCAGGTCCTTATTGGGTAACCTGAAAAAATCGCTTTCATACCTGCCCGAACCATCAACAGTCCCTTTGAATGTGCCAAAATGGCTGAACGCTAGGTTTGTCGAAGGCGCGAGAAAAGCTTCTGAATACATCAACTTCAAGTTGGTCGAATTTTTATGCTTGAAAATAACTCCCACCCTGGGGTTAAAAGTCCCCTCAAAGCGAGAATCATAATCGAAGCGCAATCCGGCAAAACTGGAAAACCAACTATTCCATTTTGATTGGGTCTGAACAAATAAACCGTAATTTTGAAAATCCTGCTCAAAAAATTGAATGGGGAGCGTGTTATCCGTTCCTATATGGGACAATCCTTGGGCCCCAGCCTCTTTATCGGGGTCGTATTCTGAGGGCAGATCCGTTGTCTTGGGGATGGAGTTGAAAGATTGTAATATAAAACCGCCGCTCAGTTGATGCTTTCCATTTGTTTTGTAGTTCAATTTATGATCCAGTTGCCAGCGTTTGCCCCTGGCGAATTTAAAGGCATTGAAATTCGCAAAATTGTTGGTGAATTTGGTCGATGGCAATGTGGTGTACTTGGAGTAACTCACCCTTGTATTGCCTGAAAGAGCCTCTGTGAAACTGGATTTGAGTTCAGTCTTATAGGTTTCTATCAAAGTGTTCCAATCCGCATCCTTGGCAAAAATGGTCTTTGCAGGCTGGACTCCTGTCGTCGTGGGGTGGCTGAGAAAGGATCGAGTGAGGGCGAAGTTTAATTTCTTGTTGATATCCAGGTCCAGATAAAAACTGTAACTGTTGGTGCCCGCTACAAAAGCTTCCCGATCACTGGCCGCGCGAAATACATTGCCGGAGGTGTCGAGAACATCGACATTCTTGAAAGCACGGGGATAGGCATTGGAAAGGTCCGGATCCTGAGAGCTTTGCCAGTGTCCCCCAAATTTCAAGTCGGCCCATGATGTTATGGACTTGCCAAAATTCAAATAATTATAAAAATAATCATCCGAACCTGCTACGGTCGACATTTTTACGCCATCAATCTCTTGCGCGCTTTCTGTGATGATATTGATCACCCCTGTGAAGGCATCGGCTCCGTAAACCGCCGAAACAGGGCCAAAAGCCACTTCCACCTGTCTTGCGTGATACAACGGGAAATTATCACTGATGGGGATATGCTCACCCGTAGGAGAACTGATGCGCATGCCATCCTGCATGATAATGAATTTGTTGTTCCCGACATTCCCGCGAATCGTGACCTGATTGTAAAATTCCTCAATGGATTTCTGGTTGACATCTATTCCGGGCAGGTCTTGCAATAAATCCAGAAGGTTTACATATCCTCTTTCTTCAATTTGCTGTTGGGTGATTACGATAATTGTGCCGGGGGCATCTTCGAGTTTCTGACGGGTGCTCGATGGGGTGGTCACTTCCAATTTCATCAATGCCGATAAGGGAAGCTCCAATATCATCTCGAACGATTCTTCGCCTGCATGAGCACTCGGAACGAGCAACGGCAGTAAGAAAAAAGCAACGACCCAAACCCTTCGGACCAGCCAATTGAGAAAAACACCAGGAGTTGACATTTACCCGAACCCTGCACCAAATAAAATATTTCATTCACTGTTCGGAGAATAAATTTTCCACACCCGCAAAAAAAACCCCCAAACCTATATTTACAGTAGATTTATTCGTAATACTACAAGCGGCACCAGACATAAGCAACACCTTTATTTAGGTATGGGAAATTTTCTTTATCGGTCAAGCCGTTGGGCGTAAAACCACCATTTATTCAACCCTTTTGCGCATTGAGTGCAGGCACGCGGTCAACCACTCATCAGGCGCATCGTTTGTTACCATAAGTTTCCCTAGCCCCCTTACCTCTGCTGAAAATACCCATAAAGCGGTATGTACTCCACAACAGTTTCTCGCTAAGCTCCCCTTGCAGATTCTTATATAAGGAAAAAGAGTTAGAGCGCAAATAACCGGGGTCCAAATCGAATGCCTAAAAAAGAAACTGAGCTCGGAAGAGAGGTTAAATCCGGTCTTAAAGCAATTGAAATTAAGTTGTCACAGTTGGAAGTCATGCAGTTCAATGATTTTATAGAGGCTCACAGGGCATATAGAACTCCTGACTCACAATTTGAAACCCAACCCTTTGAGCGGAGAAACCTCAACTGATGAAACAGGGTTCAATGGACAAGATACTCAGTGTCGATGGCAACCCGAAACAGCTCGTATTGCTCGGACCTATTCTGGACGCAATGGATTCTAGGTCATAAGCAAAGACTCAGGAAAAAAAGAGTCGTGCATTACTCCACAAAAAATTCAAAATAGACAAGGCGTTTCAAAATGAGAATCACACCAGCGGGGTACAGGCAATGCCATATATAGGGCGAGTCGCATCCCCTGCGCCCACACTAGATCATCAAACTAGCTCTTTTGATGCCACGGAGGAACTGATTCTTCTCGGTCAGGATCATGCTTTTGTGAAAGTCGATGACCGGGTCATCGGCATTATCTGCCTGGATAACCTGCTGGAAAAATATAAATCCGGGGATATTTCTGAAACTACTGTGGCGGAATTTGTGGAGCCTCTGGTTTTCATCAAGGAATTCGAGCATCGAACAAAAGCTACTCAACTGATGTTGACGCACAATGCTGAACATATTGCTGTGACGAACCGGGTTGGAGATTTTGTCGGCATTGCCTCACTCAAACAATCGCAAGAAGACCTTATTTAGCAGCCGAAAAAATCCAGAGTACTCACAAACAAAACCCTCAACCTTGGAACACAGGAAAGAAGCGCATCCATGGGTCAGATTGAAGATCTAAAAAGAGAAAGTCGGCTTCCCAACAATCTCTAAAACCACTGGTGCATATCTACAACGCTATCGAGCAAAGTACCAGCCCTGTGATGATCACTGATAAAAAAGGCATTATCAATTACGCCAACTCGGCTTTTAGTGCAATCAGCGGATATTCAGTGGAAGAACTCATCGGTGCTTCACCTGCCTTGCTGAAATCCGGCATCCATTCAAAAGAGTTTTATAAGGATTTACGGGGCACTATTCTTTCAGAAAATTCCTGGCAGTCCTAGGTTTGCAACAAAAACAAAAATGGCAAACTGTATTGGGAATACCAAAGTATAAGTCTCGTAAAAGGCGCTACGGGAAAAATCACAAACTTCATGGGAGTCAGACTGGATGACACTAAAAGGAAAGATTACGAAAACCAATTAAAATTGTTGACGGAGTTGCTGAACTTGCCCCGGCCAATTTTGAACTCAGCGAGAGAGACTGTTAGAGAAGGGAATATCGCTCTAAATGCTTTGAAAAAAAGAATCGCCACGCAGTAAGCTCAGGAAAATCCTCACCCCTCCCCCAGCACTTCCCATATCGTATAAAAATACCCCTGCCTTTCCACGAATACAGGAAAAAACCTGGTTTTTTAACTAGGACAAAGTCCGTCTCATCGTATTCTTACCTTAGACAGTAGGTCTACCGCGCTCTCCAAAAACACAAAAAAATCTATTCTTTCAATGTAAAAACAGTCTATACTCTCCCAGAGTTGCGATTATGGCGTTTCCAAAAGCAACTCTTTCCCACCTGCCTACATAAAGTTTTAAATGCTTGTGAACAAAGATTTTTATTGAATACTCTGATTTTGCAAAACTGTGACAAAGTATTGACTAAAGTGCAACATTAAAATGAGAGGCTTGCAAAAATAAATTTATTTACACTTACAATAACAAAATTCTACCATCCCCTTAAATTGAATGAGAACTTTGCATAAGTCGTCACTGCGTGTGGTATCCAAGCTTGGCCTTCATGGCCGACACGGGTACTTCGTGCCCCGCAGAGGTAAAACCCATAAAAACTCTGGATCACCACGCCGCTTTGTGGCTCGCGATAACACGCAGAAGGGTTACGCAAAAGTCTTCTTCAAAATTAGGGCAGAGGAGAGAGGAGAAAAGAAATGGGATCTATCAGGAATTTATCCATCAAAAATAAAGTTATTGGACTTTGTACCCTTTTAGTTTTGGTCGTGGTCGGATCAGGGCTGAGGATTCTTGTTGCACAAGAAAATGCCGCTAAAGATAGCGAAATCATAGATGCCCTCGGGCGCCAACGGATGCTCACCCAGGCGATGGGTAAATCGTCACTTGGCTACGCTTCCGCCAAGGGTGTGGTCGCGAGTACTGAACAGCGAGTGGATTCCCTGAATCGATATATAACAAAAATGAGGGGAACTTTTGTAAAACAGGTCGTCAAACCGGTGAAAAAGGTAGATGGCATCGGCATTAGTATGAACCCCTCGGGGGAAAAACACCCGGTCGTACCTTTCCCGGCCACCTTCGCCCGCCTTGTCAACGAAAAGTTTGGGGATGGCAATCCAACCAAGGTTGACATCATATCTGAGAGTCCGATTAATCCAAAACAAGGACTGAAAACAAATCTTGATCATGAAGCAAATGCATTTTTGAAAAATAACCCTGCAAAAATTTTTCAAAAATCAGTCGAAAGAAATAATGGGTTATATCTTATGTTTTATACAGCCGATACGGCCACTGTCCAGGGATGTGCCGACTGCCACACGGCAATGACCGACAAAACCTTTAAAAAAGGTGACATGTTGGGCATCCGTCGCTACGAAGTGCATTTTGCCAATAATGTCGAATTGGGTCGTAAGGAAATTAACGCAAACCTGGACGAATACGAGCAAGCTAAAAAACTATTTGGCGAAACTATCACCGCGATGCAGAAGGGCGGAAAATATCCGGCCAACCTAAAAGCTACAGAATACCAAGAGGTCACACCGATCACCGATCCTGACGCGCAAGAGAAAATGCGGAAGATAAAAGCGGAGTTCACCAAATTCACTGGGGTAGTCGATATTCTGACCACTTCCGAAGCAGGTTCTACAAGGTTTCGTCAAGCTCAACAGGAGATACTCACAGACGCCAATGTACTACGCGGGTATTCCCAAAAACTCGTGGAAACCTACACGAGTATAGCCAGGATAAATCAGGATAATATAAAACAGGCCGTAATTTGGGGATCGGTAATATCTGCCGTGATCATTGCCGGGCTAATCTTTTATCTACTTCGATATGTAATACGGCCTATAGAAGAGATTGCGGGTACACTCACAAGATTGTCCTCAGGCGAAATCTCTAACGCAAAAGATATGGTCGTGACATCGAAAGATGAGGTCGGGCAGGTGTCCGGTGCTTTTAACACCCTGATCGCCAATACCAAAGCCTACATGGGCCACACCAAATCCATCCTGGGCGGCAATATCAAAAACGATAATTTTGCTGTTGAAGGCGATCTGAAAAAATCTTTGGAAAGCATGCTGGAAGTGCAAATACAAAAGGCTCAAGCAGACCAGGAAGCCAAGCTCAAGCAAGCTTTCACAGAAAGCTCTCCCAACAATATCATGTATGCAGATGTCGATTTGAATATGCAATACATGAATGCGACCTCCGTCCATTCCCTTCGAAATCTGGAGCAATATCTGCCCATCAAGGTGGATGCTATGATGGACAATAGTATCGATGTCTTCCATAAAAACCCGGCACTCCAGCGCAAAATTCTGTCCGACCCAAAAAACCTTCCCCATTCAGCCAAAATTCAAGTGGGGCCGGAGATACTGCAACTGGATGTGATCGCAATCATTGACGAGGATGGAGTCTACCGAGGGCCGATGGTGAGCTGGGCAGTGATCACCGAACTTGAGAACACAGCCAGAATAGCGAAAGAAGGAGAGGAAAGGGAAAAACAAACCCAGGCAGAACTCAAAGAGAAAGTGGATAGTTTACTAGCTTCGGTGAGTGCCGCTGAACAGGGAGATCTCACCAAAGAGGTTACTGTCAGCGGTGAGGACCCCATCGGACAGATGGGAGAAGGTTTGAGCAAGTTTCTCGGCGGACTGCGCAATGACATTGGCAATATCGGCAAAAATGCGGAATCGGTGAGTGCCGCCGCCGAAGAACTCACTGCCACCAGCACGACCATGTCCGCCAACGCCGAAGAGACTTCCGCTCAAGCCGGTGTGGTCGCCGCCGCCAGTGAGGAGGTAGGTATCAATGTCCAAACCGTTGCCACGGGTTCTGAGGAGATGACCTCCAGCATCAGTGAAATCTCAAATAATGCCACTCAGGCGGCTACTATTTCAAATGAGGCCGTAGAAGTTGCCAAAAGAACCAATGACACCATCACCACTCTGGGCGAAAGTTCACAAGAGATTGGTGAAGTGGTAAAAGTAATCACCTCGATCGCAGAACAAACCAACCTGCTCGCCCTGAATGCGACTATCGAAGCCGCAAGAGCCGGTGAAGCGGGTAAAGGGTTTGCGGTGGTGGCCAATGAGGTCAAGGAGTTGGCTAATCAAACGGCAAAAGCCACGGAAGAAATCAGCGGCAAGGTCCAGACCATTCAGTCTAATACCGGCGATGCGGTACAGGCGATTGAAGAAATCAGTAATATCATCAATAAGATCAATGATATTTCCAATACCATCGCCAGTGCGGTTGAAGAACAAAGTGCGACTACGAATGAAATGTCGCGCAATGTTGCCGAAGCCGCAAAAGGGGTGGGTGAAATAGCCGAAAATATCGCCGGTGTCTCAACCGCCGCAGAAGAAACAACACAAGGCTCCAGTCAGACCAAAGACGCGGCGAACGAACTTTCAAAACTCGCAGTCGATTTGCAGGGCCTTGTCAGTAAATTTAAAATTTAACAAGTTAAAGAGCAACCCCGCTCCCAATCCCCCTTATCAGAGAGAGCTCTGCATAACTCCGGGTTTCTCATTGATCAGATCCTCCCCTCTCATGAGGGGAGGCCAGGAGGGGGTGTGGATTTTTTGATGAATTCATCATCCAACCCCCCCCCTATGAAGGGAGGGGAAATGGCTTGTCAAGCCAAGATGATCTTTGCACGCAAATAGAATTATTGCGCATCGGGGTCCAGCACCATGCTGGTACCCAACTCCTCGATGAACAGCTCTAAGTATTGCGGCGAGACCGCTGACAGATGCGGTTGTATGAGAACATTTTCCATTTCCCATAATTTGGAAGTCTCGGGCAAAGGTTCCTCGCCAAACACATCGAGATAGGCCCCGGCAATTTCACCGGTTGCAAGTGCCGAGACCAAGTCGCTCTGCTGATAAATATTTCCCCGCCCCACATTATAAAAATAACAGGACTTCGGCAAGGCCGCAAAATGCTCCGGCTTTAATATTCCGTCAGTCTCCTCACCACCTGGTAGAGCACAAATCAGATGATCGGTTTGTGGAAAAATCTGTTGCCAGTTTGCAAAACTGCGGATTCGATCTGCGGTGGAAAAACAACCCGGAACAGGAAAAAGGTTTCTTCTGATTCCGGTGATGGTGCACCCAAAAGGTTTGAGTCTCTCAGCGATGGCGTTGCCGATTCTTCCCAACCCCAAAATAGTGACCCGGCTGTTATACAGCGACCGTAGTTTTTCAGAAATCTTGACCCGTGCCCATTTTTTCTGCTGTTGCATTTTTGCTGACAAGGGGAAGGCTCTCAAAAAATAGAGCATCGCCCCGATAACGCTTTCGGCCATCAGCTTGCCATGGAATCCGCCAAAAAAAAGTTTCACGCCTCCTCTTGCGGGAAGCTCCAACTGGACCCATTCCTTGCCCGCCGCCGGCGTGGCAAGCAATTTCAACTGTGGCGCAGAACCCAGCCAGGATTGTTTAAAAACCCAAACAATCACCGCTTCTGCCTGCGGCAAGCGATCCCTGAAATCTCTGGAGTTCAGGCAAACTTCCACTTTCAGTCCAGGAACCCGGCTCTCCAACAAGGCTTTATGTTCCGGCTTAAAATTCCAGGCCTCAACATGGGGATGGGTTAAATAAACCAGAATATTTTTCAGGGTCACTGTCTTACCTTAAGAAGAAATGAGTTGGATAAGCAGGAGTTGAGCTGTGCACATAAGTGAACACTTTTATCAAATATCATAACCGCCCAAAAAGCAACAGATTCGCCCTGCTATCGATAACATCATGAAAAATTTAGCCTTAGTTCATTACGCTTATTTTGGCCCGTTTTTTGCTTTATCTGTTATGCAGCAACTAAAAAACATCTGTAATCTGAAGGAGAACGACCATGACACGAGCACAGTTGGTGGGCAAATTATCGTCACGAATGGATGTAACCAAAAAAGAGGCCGATCTTTATCTGACCGCTTTCCTGGATTCTATCATGGAAACCCTGCACAAGGACGGGCGTGTGGTAGTTCAGGGGTTCGGGTCATTCAAGGTCAATGAATACAAAGCCCGGGTGGCAAAAAAACCTCTGACCGGAGAATTGATTCAGTTGCCGGTACGGCGCAAACCCAGTTTTCATGCAGGAAAAGAGTTGCGCGAAAGAGTGAATGAGGAAATGATGCGGGTGAATGAAGCAGAAGCTTTGTTGAGCCGTATCCCAGCGCCAGAAAACGTGTTCAGCATTTCGGCGGGGTAGGAACATTTATTTCTGTTCACCCATTGTGGTACAATTGCGCTTCAGTCAGGGTTCGACTCCTGATTCCCGAGTGAATCAGAGGAGTCTCGTTCAAGGAGCCTCGGTATGTCCAGAGATATCTGCAACAAATGCGGTGAAAAAAGTATCATTAAGGGCGACATTGGCCTGAGGACCAGCAAGGACAAAGAACTGATCATGGTGGTCCGGCAAGACCATGGGGTCGAAAAAAGTGTCCCCTTGCAAACAAGCGTATGTTGCCAATGTGGGTTTGTTGATTTTTATGTGCAGGACCCGGTCCATTTGAAAATCTGCTCCGAGGACAAGCCCATCAACCCTGATTTCAAACAACGTCCTTTGATAGATTCCGACTTTTAATTTTCTTCCTCACTTCGCTCCCGGCTTAAACATTTTTACTCTCTCCCGGTTATAACCCTTGTGTAACGCCCATTTTTGCGCCAAAATGAGGGCGGCATTTGTATCCCAAAACCTTGTGGGATAAGATTGAATAATCAGGTTATTATTTCGTTCTCTAACATTATGGTCCTACCTTCTAAGGATGAGATTCGCTACCTGCTTTTAAAGCTCCATTCTCTAACCGGCATCGTGCCCGTTGGAGCTTTTCTGGTTGTTCATATTTGCGTCAACTCCCTTCGTACTGTAGGGGTGTGGCCTTATCAGCTCAGCATTGACGCGATAAACAATATTCCCTTCCTTCTCGTCGTTGAAATAACTTTTATATATATCCCCCTCTTGTTTCATTCAGTTATGGGGTTTTATATCGTATACATTGGCAAAACCAATGTGCATCGCTACCGCTACCCGCGCAATGGCCTTTACACATTGCAACGCCTGTCCGGGGCCGTCGTTTTTGTTTTTCTGATTTACCACTTGGGAACCACAGTGAGCCCCAAGTTATGGCAGGGCAAACATCTTTTCGAAGCCGCACCTTTTTTGATCGACATCATGAACGGCGAATTTCAAACCTGGCAGGGAATACTGATCTACACCATCGGCGTTGTTTCGGCGACCTTTCACTTCAGTAACGGCCTATGGGGTTTTTGCGTTTCCTGGGGCATTTTGATTGGGAAAAATGCCCAGAGAAACGGGGCAATTGTTTTCACAATGGTCGGCTTGGCACTCACCGTTCTGGGTTTGGCAACTATAGCGGAGTTTAATATGAATCCAATTCCTGTCCAGGCAACGGTGGCGAGGTAAGGCATGATAAATAGAAAGAAAAAAATTATCATCATCGGAGG
>CAZEBI010000027.1:0-24124 GCA_964510355.1 uncultured Nitrospina sp.
TAAAGCTCCCTCTTCTACGAAGTACCCGCTTCGGGGCATGAAAGCCGAGGAGGAAGTATCACAGGGGGTGGAGGGATTTGGTTTTTACCCTTTGCGGGGCACGAAAACTGAGGAAAAAAAATCGCGCAAGCCCTTTGTTTTCGGTATTTCAAGGGTTTTGGAGTGATGTAGGAAAGGCTTAACTTTAGGCCTCAGATACCGTTAAGAATAAGGCTAGGTGAATGGATTTGGACCCGGAAAATAATCGAATTTGCAGCAAAATACTGTTGATAGGGATTTTTGCCTGCTTTTGGTGGAGTTCTATGGCATCGCTGTCTTACGCTCAAATTACCCCTCAGGGCCGGGACCAGACCTATAAGCAGGCGGCCCCCCAACGGTTTGAGGAGAGATTTAAAAAACAGGAGTTTCCGCAATCGCAAAAGGTGCCGGTCAAGCCGGACAGCTTGAAACCTGTTTTTCCGGCCGCGATGAAGAAGGTGAATTTTCTTTTGCAGAGAATGGTCATCAAAGGCTCGACGATTTATGGCAAGCGGAAATTTTCGCGATTGTTCAGAAGGTATTTGCACCGGAGGATCAATCTTGAGCAGATCTATATCATAGCCCAGAAAATTACCAATATGTACCGCAACGATGGGTACATTCTCTCCAAAGCGGTGGTGCCTCCCCAGAAAATCGAAGGCGGTGTGGTTCAGATCAATGTGATTGAAGGGTTTGTGGATCGGGTTGTCATTCAAGGTCAGGTACGCGGCCCAAGAAAGCTTCTCAATGCATATCGAAAAGGACTTTTAAGATCCCGGCCCCTGAAAACCAAAGATCTCGAGAGATATTTGCTTTTGGTGGATGACTTGCCGGGAGTTTCGGTTAAATCGGTTCTCACGCCTTCCGAACATAAACAAGGGGCCACCAACCTGACACTGATTCTTAGTAATAAAGCCTATGAGGGAAGTTTTGGTGCGGACAACCGGGGCACCAAATTCAACGGACCGATCCAGATCAATGCCGGAGCTTCTGGCAATTCACTGCTTAAAAACTATGAGCGTATTGGTTTGCAGGGTGTGGTCACCAGCGACACGGATGAATTGCAATTTTTCAGCGGCTTCTACGAACAACCCATATCTTCGGAAGGCACCAAGGTGTTTTTTTCCGGGTCATTCAGCAGTTCCAAGCCCGGTGCCGTCCTCAAAGATTTTGAGGTCGTAGGGGAAAGTAAATCCTTCACACTCAAGATAACGCATCCGTTTATTCGTTCCAGGTCCAAAAATCTGCATGGGTTTGTGAGTTATACAAATCGAGACTCGGAAACAGAAATTCTTGGAAAACTGGATTCAGAAGACCGCCTGCGTATCGTTAATATTGGATTGTCTTACGACTTTGTCGATGAGTATCGAGGGGTGAACCTGCTGAGTTTTAACCTGAGCAAGGGTTTTAATATTTTCAACGCAACGGAAACGGGGTCGGAAAAGCTGACCCGTAGTGGAGGTCACAGCGACTTCACCAAGGCTTCCGGGCAGGTGCTCAGGTTGCAACAATTGGCACCTTCCTGGATGTTGTTGGGAGCGCTTTCCTGGCAGTATTCTTTTGAAAAACTTCTGGCTTCCGAGGAATTTGGTGTGGGTGGTGCGCAATTTGGTCGGGCTTTTGATTCTTCTGAAATTACCGGGGACCAGGGTCTGGCTTTTAAGCTGGAACTGCAAAAAGCCTTTCAACCCAATAAAAAATATCTCAGGGATATACAGGCTTATACCTTTTTCGACTACGGAAAGGTTTGGAATCGTGTTGCGATCGCCACCGGTTCCACGACTCAGGATCTTTATTCGTTGGGGGTCGGTCTTAGGTTTAACGTGACCGATGCGGTCTCTGGATATCTGGAGTGGGACAAACCACTGAGCCAGGATGTTGCATCGGAAGGCAACGATGACGGGCGCTTCTTTTTCAGCCTGTCAGCAAGGTTTTAATTAAGGGTTTTTATGAACGTTTTTAAAATGAATCAGAAGGCTTTCCCCAAGAGGGCTTTTCCCTGCGGAAAACTCCCATTGACCGTGGCCCGGCGGAAGCCGAGTGATGTCGTCATTTTTCTGGTTTCATTTTTAACTTATCTGATTGGAATTTTTCCTTCCATGGTCTATGCCCTTCCCACTGGCGGGACGGTGCAAGCGGGGTCGGCCACTATCGAGTCGTCGTCTTCCCAGTTGATGACCATTTATCAAACGACGGACAAGACCATCATCGACTGGCAGGCGTTTAGCATTGATAGCGCCGAGCAGGTTGACTTCCAGTTGTCTCAGGGCGGGGTGACGCTCAACCGAATAACCGGAAATGATCCCTCGCAGATTTTTGGCAAGTTGACCTCCAACGGCGGTCTCTGGCTGATCAACCCCAATGGAATTCTTTTTGGCAATAGTGCGCAGATCGATGTTCATAGCCTGATCGCGACCACCAGCGATATTTCCAACACGGATTTTATGAACGGCAATTATAATTTTGGTATTCCTTCCAGTCTGGCTGCGACGGTGGTCAACCGGGGCAGTATTACAGCGGCCCAGGGCGGATTGATCGCTCTGGTGGCACCTGGCGTACAGAACATGGGGGTCATCACGGCGCGTTTGGGCAAAGTGAGCCTGGCTTCGGGAACAACTTTTACCGTGGATTTGTATGGCGACCAACTCATCAACCTGGGGGTGGATAGCCAGGTGATGGGGCAGGTGACCGGCATGGATGGAGAAGTTTTAACTTCTCTCATTACTCAGAGCGGAAGCATCTTTGCCGATGGCGGGATGGTTCGGTTGGATGTCAATGCCGCACAAAATATTGTTGACCGAGTGATCAATATGGATGGCATCATCCAGGCGCATTCGGTGGTTGAAAAAAATGGGCAGATCATCCTCATGGGCGGGGATGCAGGTGAAGTCAGTGTGTCCGGCACATTGGATGCCTCGGGCTACGGTGAGGGCGAAACGGGAGGCACAGTTCATGTCCTGGGTGACATATTGAGTTTTTCTGGTAATGGCCTCATTGATGTTTCGGGTGATTTGGGTGGCGGAACGCTTCTCTTTGGTGGCGACTATCAGGGTCAGGGTTCGGTTCCCAATGCAACGGATGTGTATATCGGGCCGGATACTCAGACCTTTGCCGATGCCGTGACCAGCGGTAATGGCGGCAAGATCATTTTCTGGGCGGATAGGCGGATGCGGTTTTTTGGCATCGTCAAAGGCCGGGGCGGACAATATTTTGGCGATGGCAGTTTGGTAGAGGTTTCCGGAAAAGAAGAACTCTATTTTGATGGGTCGGTGGACACCACCGCAGTCAACGGAAAAACCGGGACTCTGCTTCTTGATCCGGACACCATCACCATCGCGAATGGATCAGGTTCTACCACTTCCAGTGGTGCCGCGACCTTCACCACGATCTACGAAACCACTCTTGAATCGCTCTCTGCAACCACCAACATCGTCCTTCTTGCTACCAGCGCAATTAATTTAAGTTCCCTCACCGATGGCGTTCTCAGCCTGCAACAGGGCAGTGGAAATTCGGTCACTTTCACGGTAACGAACGGAACCATTACTTTCGCCAGCAATAACACGATATCGACCAATGGGGGAGATATTATTTTCAACGCTACCGGGGACTTGACGGTTGGGAGCTTGACCTCAAATGGCGGAGATATTTTTCTGACCGGCAATGATTTAATATTAGCCGGAAACCTGAGCAGCGGTGCGGGAAATATCAATATCACCCACAAAGATAGTGGAAAAATAGTGCTTGGTAATAGCTCTACATGTTCCGCCTTCTGTTTCATGAATATCAGCACCGCAGAACTTTCCAGGATGTCGGGCAACAAACTCGTCATTGGTGGCTCGACCAACGGGGATATTTATGTCAATGGTTTGGCTGCGGCAAATACATCTGGTTTTACCAATGGAGTGGAGTTGAAGGTGGATGCGCATTTATCCGGTTCAAAAGGCGCGATTATTTTTGAAGGATCGGCCTCCTCGTTTTCGGCTTTGACCGCGGGTGCGGCAAATGGTGTAGAGGTCAACACTAACCTGACAACCACTACCGGAGCCTTGTCTCTCGATGGAGACTCTGATAATGCCGTAGACACTCAGTCTGCTACAGACAATCTCACCATTGCCAGCGGGATCACCTTGACCAGTGCAGGGAGTATCTCCTTGAGCGCTACCAATGGAGGAATAAATGCCTTAGGTGCTTTGACTCTGACGGCACCCACCAGCATCACCCTGACCGGTAATTTGACAGCGGCCGGAGCTGTTACTCTCACTGCAAGTTCCGGCATGACTTTAAATGGTAGCATCTCCACTTCGTCAGGTAGTTTGGACATCAACGCAAACTCCTCAACATTGTCATTAGGCAGTGGCATCACATTGAATTCGGCAAGCAACCTGACTCTTTCTGCGAGCAGTATCAGCTCTCAGGGAAACCTGACTCTTGCCTCCACAGGTTCCACAACCATTAACAGCTCTCTGGTTTCCACGGGGTCGGTGAGCATGACCGCAAACAGTGGCCTGACCTTGGGCAATGCTATATTGACCGGAGCCGGTGACATCAGCTTGCAGGGAGTCAGTGCGCTCTCACTTGCAAGTGGTATGAATATCACCTCTTCCGGAGGCAATATTACCCTGGGTGCGTCCGGCGGATCGATCACTGTCAATAATGGTGCGTTGACGCTCAGTGCCAATGGCAACATAGCCGTCAACAATGCATTGTCTTCGGTGGGTGCTGTGAGCATGACCGCCAATTCGGGAATCACTTTGGGCAGTAGCCTCACAGCTAATGGTGCGGTGACATTGGATGCGGATCTCGATAATAATGGGGTGGGAGATTTCACAATTTCGTCAGGCTCTTTATCGACCACCAACAACGCATTGACCGTAACCGCTAATGACCTGATTTTAGGCGGAACGCTCAACAGCGGCACGGGTTCGACCACCATCAATGTTTCAGACGGAGATTCTTTAGGGCTAGGATTCAGTTCCGGTTTCGGGATGAACCTCACCACCGCCGAACTGGCTAATATCACTGGCACAGGCGACCTCAACATGGTGAACGGGAACATCACCTTTGTCGCAGGTAGCAGTTTGAGTTCTTCCGGCGGAAAATTGACCTTGGGTCAGAGCGGTGGAACGATAACCGGACAAGGCGCTCTGACGTTATCCGGCGCAGATGGGTTGACCCTAAACAGCAATACCATCACGGTGACGGGAGCCCTGATTCTGGAGGGCGACTCCAATAATTCCGGGTCGGATGCATTGACCCTGGCCAGCGGCACAACCCTCACCGCTTCTTCCATCACAATGGATGCGACCACAGGTGGGATATCAGCGGCGGGGGCCGTGACCCTCAATGCAACAGGTGGCATCACCATCAACGATAATTTCACATCGGCCGGGGCCACCGTTTTCGATGCCGATACCGATAATGACGGGTTGGGTAATTTTACTTTTAATTTAAGCAAAGCATTGAGCACCGGGAATAATACCCTGTCTATTACGGCGCAAAGTCTGGCATTTATCGGCACCATGAGTAGTGGAACGGCAGGCACCACCATTCTGGTGTCCAAGTCGGGCAACTCAATTGGGCTGGGAAACTCCTTCGGCGATATGACCCTGGATAACACAGAGCTGGCAAGTATCACCGCTGGCAGTCTCACCGTCGGTGATGGGGCAACTGGAGATATTCTGGTTTCCGGGGTGTCTTCCACCGATAGCGACCAGTTTGGGGCTCTCACTTTGAATTCCGGGACTTCAGTGACTTTTGAAACTTCCGTTGCCGACTCCACCTTCCAAGGCTTGACGGTGAATGCGGCAAATGGCATCACACTGGCTTCAAATTTGATCACCAACGCAACAAGTAGTTTCAATGCGAATTCAGACGGTAATAGTACCGGCGATTTTACGATTTCGACAGGTTCTTTGTTGACCAACAATAATGCGCTGACGGTGACCGCCAATGACCTGATCTTAACAGGAACCTTGAGCAGTGGCACTGCGGGCACCACCATCAATATTGCAAACGATGGTTCTTTGGGGCTGGGGAACTCCACCGGTGATATGACTCTGGATACTACAGAACTGGCAGGCATCACAGCCGGCAGTCTCACCATTGGCAATGGCGTAAATGGAGCGATTGCAGTTTCCGGGGTGTCTTCCACCGATAGCGACCAGTTTGGTGCGCTCACTTTGAATTCTGCTTCTTCAGTTACTTTTTCTACCGCATCATCCTTCAGTAGTTTAATCCTGGATACGGGGGCCGCAGTAGACTTTGGAGGGGATGTAACGACTAGCGGAAATTTGCGCGTCACGTCCGGTGGGGCAATCACAGGTGCGGGAATATTGACAATAGGGGGAACGTCCAGCTTCACTACGGATGTTGCCAATCAGGCGATCACTCTGGGCAATACATCGAATTTGTTCACCGGCGTGGTGAGTTTGAATACCTCAGGGACCACTGGCAACGCCACGCTGGTCAGTAATAACGCGATGACTCTTTCCACTGCTACGGTTGGCGGCGATCTCAATATAACGGTGGGTGGAGGCAATTCATTGAATGTGACGGGGGCCGCATTGGCCGGAGGATCTATCCGTCTGCTCGCGGACAATGATATTATTTTTACCACCTCGGGTGATTTGACCACAACCACTGGAAACATCATCGTCACCGCTGACAACGATTCCGATGCAAGTGGAGCAGGCGGAACTCTGACCATGGTGGATGGAACAGTATTTAACGCCGGTTCCGGAACCCTGGCGCTTTCCGCCGATGAAGATATCACCCTGGGTCTTGTGAAAACCACGAGTTCTTCGGACACCGCAGTAACACTGACTTCAAGCAGTGGCGGTGTGGTTGATGGCGATGCGATAGAGCTGGCGTCCGCTCGCAATAACGATGCTGCTCTCGATATTGATGCGGAAAATGGCCGACTGGTCGCCGATATAGCGACTGGATTTGGTGCAAACAATGCCATTGAGACGAGAGTCAAGTCCATGGATATCGACAATTCGACATCCGGGAATATCGATATCTTCGAGTTTGATGACCTGGAAGTTTTTAATATTACCCATGCCGGGGCGGGCAATATCCGGGTTTCTTTTGAAGGAGTGGTTACAGGAAAATCAAATGCCCAGGCCACTGGCGGGTCGGTTTCGTTCCTTCGTCGCGATATCAGGAATGAGCTTATACCCGGTACCGGGAAAACACTGGGTCAGCTTGTTGACAGCAATAGTACTCAGCTTAAATTTAATATCTTCGAATTGAAGGCCCCGAATTTTCAGGGCAAAACACCAGTAGAGCGTCTTGCCAGTTCTCCCAACGGACCTTTCACGGCAGATCTTTTCAGTGAGAGTTTTGAACTGGTTGAGTTGGCGAAAGGAACTTCCGGGAAGTTTGATGGTATGGAAGTGAGTCAGTCTTTCTGGGGAGGCTCAAAAAATACCAATCTGGAAGTGGCGCAAAAGAAAGACCCGGATAACAAATCCCGTTCCCGGCAGCGGTCGGCTAAACGGAAAAAACCGGGCAGGAAAAAGGTGGATGAAACGGCCGCCATCACTTTAAAAAAACCACGCCGTATCCAGACCGGTGAATCGGGTTATATCGGTTTTGCCAGGAACTAACTCGTATATTGCATGAGTAAAAAGTTAAACATCGGGAAATACACGCTAGGCAAATCCCCCCAACCCCCTTTGTAGAGGGGGTGCTTCAATGGACCCCTCTTTTACAAAGAGGGAGTGATTTAGAAACTCTCATGCAATATGCGGGCTAAGATCCTTTGCTCACTGCCATCATGAAGGAAAAATTTTTCAGATACTCCGCATCGATAATGCTCAGCCTGCCGTATTGAGGGTCTTCCACATATTCTTTGTGGATTCCGTCAAACTGGCTACCGGTTTCGGGGTTGCTTTTTAGTTCGAGAAACCGGGTTGCGACCGGGTCCCGTCTGAGAAGTTTGAGCGTGGCCTCATCGAGTTTGAACGGGGGGTCCAGTTTTTCCAGTGCGACTAAAGGCTCTATACCTTCCGCCATGATGTCCTTGATTTCTTCCTCCAACAAATTTTTTCTTTCCTGATGGCGGGCATGAGGATAATCGGCTTGAGAGAAAGTCATGAAGTCCAGATCAAGCCAGTAGTTGTTGATGAAGTCATCAAAGTTCACTTCAACGGCGTTGCTCAAATGGATGTCGCGTGAATTGCCGGGGTCGTCTCGAATCAGGCTGTTGTACACCTGAATGATATTGTGCACACAATCGTAGAGCACGGACCCGTGATAGGCATTGAGCGATTCATGGGTGCGAAAGGAATCCATTGCCTTGACCAGAGTGACGAGGGTGAAATGCATGTCCTCCATTTTCAGGAATGCTGATGTCCAGGGGAACCGGTTTGCATACCATTGTTTGACGTCAGACGGATATTCCTGCCTCGAAGAGTCTGCCGGAGGCTGGCAATCGTTGTCGATGAAATTCATCATGTCATCGATTTCCTTGTAGGCCAGGTCCAGTCCTGCCCGCACCACGGTGTAAGGAAACAGTTTGCGTTGGTATTCCATATACTGTTTTAACTCAGGAAGTTTATCTTCCAATTCGTGCCGATGGTCTCTTTGGCTAATATCTTTGGCGAATATCAACATGGTGTGATTATTGTTCCTTTAGTTTTCTATTTTCTCGGGTCAAAGCGCTGGGTGAACATTTTCAGCATTTCCTTTTTTTCCTCATCGCTCATGTTTTCGACCATTTTACGGGCTTTGTCAATTTGATCGGGACTCATTTTTCCCATAGCATCCTTGGCGGCATCCTGAAACCCTTTCAGGTTGTTGGTGGCACCCTTGATCCAGGAAAAATTGTCAGGGGATTCTGTGGAAGGTTCGGTGGGTTTAAAATCTATCTTTTCGCGTGAACGAAACTCCACATGGTTGCCCACGATTTTGCCGAAAACCTGCTGTTCTTGTAGCTTGTCCAGCACATCGGTCAAGGAAGTGCCATCTCGTTTGCAGGCATCATAAACAGGCTTGAAAGGCAGGCGGACAATTTTCTCAGGAAATCCGTTCTTGCGGATGGAGTGCTTGATGCTTTCTGCAACAGAATTTGGTTCAGACATGTGTGACTCTCTGTAAAACGGTCAACATTGTGGGTTTGTTTTTGGAATGTAGTATACTCCACCGTGACACGAAACCTGTTGTTTTTTAAAGTTTATGCTTATCAAAAAAACCGTAAAAACAAAAAAGACCGTTTCAGGAACTGAAATTTCTCTTCGTCTGGCACTGGCGCAGATCAATGGCCGGGTAGGCGGGTTCAAGGTCAATGCGGAAAAGGTGAAATCGGCTTGTGCTAAAGCACGCAAAATGGGTGCCGATGTGGTGCTGTTTCCGGAATTGACCCTCACCGGCTATCCGCCGGAAGATTTATTATTCAAAAAAAGTTTTATAAAGGAATGCAAAGAGACGTTGCGAAAGATCGTTCCCTATACACGCGGCCTTACAGCTGTTATAGGGTTCGCCGAGCAAAAGGGAAAACATCTTTATAATTCTTTAGCCCTGATCTGTGACGGAAAACATATCGCCACCTACCAAAAAATGCTTCTGCCCAATTATGGTGTGTTCGATGAAAAACGCTATTTCACCGAAGGTGTGGAACCCGTGCGCTTCTCCTTAAAGGGAGCGCAAATAGGGCTGACCATCTGCGAAGACATCTGGGAAGAATCGGGGCCAGGAAAAACCCTGAGCCAAAAAAATGGCATCGACCTTTTGCTCAACATCTCTTCTTCTCCGTACCACAAGGGCAAAGGTAAAGCGCGCCGACAAATGATCATCAAACGCGCCAAAACTTATCAATGCCCCATTGCCTATGTCAATCTGGTCGGGGGGCAGGATGAGCTGGTGTTCGACGGTCAGAGCCTTGTTGTCGGTGCAGACGGAAAAATAATCGCCCAGGGCAACTCGTTTGAAGAAGAAATGATTTTTGCCGAGGTGACTTTGTCACCCAAAAATAGAAAAGCGAAGGCTTCCAGGATCAAAAGTTATAAAGCCCCCGCATCGTTATCAAAATCCAAAAATAAAAAACTTCCGCAATTGCCGCCGGGTGAGTATCGGGAAAAATCATTAGAGGAAGAAATTTATTCGGCCCTGGTGCTGGGCACACGCGACTATATCTGCAAAAACGAATTTTCCAAAGTGGTGTTGGGTTTGAGTGGCGGAATAGATTCTTCCCTGACCGCAGCGATAGCAGTAGAGGCATTGCGGGCACATAACGTGGTCGGGGTATTGATGCCGTCGCCCTACTCCTCAAAAGGCAGTGTCGATGATGCGCTGGCGTTGGCGAAAAATCTGGATATCGAAACCATCACCTTTCCCATTGAGACTGCCATGAAGGCTTACGACTCCATTTTAAAAGATGCTTTCAGGGGAACGATGCCCGGTCTGGCGGAAGAGAATTTACAAGCCCGCATTCGCGGCAACCTGTTGATGGCGCTTTCCAATAAAATGGGTTGGATGGTGTTGACCACGGGCAACAAAAGCGAATTCAGTATGGGCTATTGCACGCTCTATGGCGATATGGCTGGCGGCTTCGCCGTGATCAAAGACGTGCCAAAAATCCTCGTCTACGAGCTTTGCCATTGGCTCAATGGAAAAAAAGAAATTATCCCGAAAAATGTTCTCACCAAAGCACCCTCGGCAGAATTGCGCCCGGATCAAAAAGACACCGATTCGTTACCGCCCTACGATCTGCTCGACCCGGTGTTATTGCAATATATTGAACAGGATTTGTCCGTAGATGAAATTAAAGTGAAGGGGCTGTCCAAATCCGCAATCCAACGCATCGCCCGACTGGTGGACCTCAACGAATACAAACGCCGCCAAGGCCCCCCCGGCGTAAAAATCACCCCCAAAGCGTTCGGTAAAGACCGCCGTCTCCCCATCACCCGCTACTAGGCGTAGGGCCAGCGTGGCGGTGACGCTACCGCGACCGCCGAAAGCGAAGAAAATAATTTCTCCCTGACAAGGGGGATTGTCTGTCCTCCTGAGTTTATCGAAGGGTGAATTTTAATGGACCCCTCTTTTACAAAGAGGGGCTGGGGTGATTTAGAATCTCTCGCGCAATATCCAGGTTAAGCGTGTTGAAGGTAGAGGCAGGAAAGCTTGTTGAAGATTACTTAGTTTTCATGCTTAGCTCGATAAAATTTAACAGAAATACTAAAAGCAACATTCCCGAAAAAATGGCTCTCAACGTTGTGTCATCAGTCAATGCCATGGAACCAAGCAAGGTTATTAGCAGAGGAGTTGAAATCAAATGAATTCTTTGCATAATACAATGCTTAATACTTCTATGCACCCTAACAACATCTCCTGGTTTTAATGCTAGCAATTCTCTTGCATCGAAGTCCAATGTGATAATGGGAAGGTCAAGTTCGGCTTCTAGTCTATTTAAGCGCAAGTTGTTAAATCTTTCTTTGGCTTCTGGTCGTAGCTTAAGTTTGTTGCCAATTTCTTGTGTCACCCTTTCGGTCAATTCCAAGGAGCGAATTTCCATGCGGGTATTTGGGGACTCCACAATTATGACATCTCCTTCTTTAATTCCAATAGTTCCCATTAAATCCCTTTGAACTCTGGAGACGTTTATTTCCATATCGGCATTCCCCGCAAACATAACTCGCGCCAAGTTACACTGGACTCCAAAAAGCCTGTTTAACCAAAATCTAATCCAGAAATTTAATGGAGGAGAAATGGTTTCAACCGAGATTGTATCTTCAGGGGTTACTCCAACGGCAGTTCTAAGTTTTTGATCAAGCCTTATCTCACCTGCTTTGTAGTTCGATGATTGCTCAAGCCAAGCGACAACTCTAAATACATCGTTTCCAACTGTATTCGAAATGGTGACGCATCTTGCCTTGAAGAAGGTTGAAGCATCTCCACAGTCTGAAGGATGCATTTGTGCAATGAAATCGCCTCTAACGTTTTTTCGTTCTTCGGTTTTTTTAACCGTAAGGTTAACCCCCACTACGAACCTCCCGAAGAGCCTCATCAGTCAAGGTGTTAATTTCGTGAGTGGTAATGCAATTTTTTAAACCCTCCACATCCATTAGGTAGCTAAATATTTCATCCTTGGAGTAATTGAAGGTTTGGCAAATACCTTTAATAATAAAGCTCAAGTATTTATCACTAGGCCTGGAGACTTCATTTTTTTTTGCCTTCTTTTTTGCAGTAAAAGTGAAAACAGGGTAGCCATCCATTTCGTCGAGGTAAAGCACCTTTCCGTAATAAGGATACTGAGACGCATCCCCGAGAAATACGGCTCCTTCTTTTTGAGCCAAATTTAGGTCAAGCATAGGCGCGTTGGAAAAATCGTTCTCACCATTTTCTTGCAGTAAAATATTGTAGAACTGTTCTTTGGTTATTAAATAAGCGCGACCTAACGTTCTCTGTGTTGCATTGCCCGAATCTTTTATAAAAGCAACAGACTTGTCTTCCCACGTTTGGCTCTTTCCGGCAAAATATAATGTCATGGGTAAATAATAAGCATGATTTTTTTTTGGTAAATTTTTATTTACACATCCAGGGTAGTCTCTAGGAATTTGTCTTGACCTTCCTCCTGTGATATACACTGAAAAGCGCTTAAAAAACAAATTCGACCCATAACATGCGTACCAAACCAAAGCTTCTTTTCTTTTCACAACGCTAAACCGTAATTTATGCCTAAATTTTTTTCGATCCCGAAGAGGATTTTCTCATTTTGAGCTTGACGGGTCAATAGATTACCACTTTTTTTGAAGAGACATTTGTAGTTATGCAATCCATGGAAGACTCAATCTGAATAATGACTAATAAATGGGCAAAGGCGACCAATTCTACTTTGCTCGTGCCTGCAAATTGCTCTTTCACGAGAGAAGAGAGATATTCCCACCATTTTTGGACATGAAAGGTAAGAGCAAATGTCATGAACATGGCTCAGGTGACAATAATTGCGGCCCACACTGGGGGGGGTGGTAAAATAAGCAGATAAGCTTAATACAAAACTAAGCTCTGTTTCTATCTTTCAGGGGGGAAGACATAATGAAAAAAATCGGTGTGGTGCTTTCAGGATGTGGCGTGTATGACGGGGCGGAGATTCACGAGTCGGTGATTACGCTTTTAGCGATTGACCGGGCAGGAGCCCAGGCGGTGTGCATGGCTCCCGATGTCGAGCAGATGCATGTGGTCAACCATCTTACGGGTGAGGAATCTGCCGGTGAAAAACGTAATGTATTGGTGGAAGCGGCGCGCATCGCCCGGGGTGAGATCAAAGATATCAGCACGGTCAAGGCCGACGACTTGGATGCGTTGGTGTTCCCCGGTGGCTTCGGTGCGGCCAAAAACCTTTCAACCTTCGCGGTCAAAGGCGAAAACTGCGAGGTTCACCCGGAAGTGCTCAGGCTGGTGAAAGAGTTTTCCGCCAAGAACAAACCGCAGGCGGCTTTATGCATCGCTCCTGCCATGATGGCGAAAATCTATGAAGACGCTCCCCAAAAACCCACACTGACTATCGGCAACGACAAGGAAACCAGTAGCAAAATGGAAATTATGGGCACCACGCATCAGGATTGCGCTGCCAATGATTTTGTCTTCGATGCGACCAATAATATTGTCTCCACCCCGGCCTATATGCTGGGTCAGAGCATCTCGGAAGTGGCCGAAGGCATTGAAAAAACCATCAATAAACTGGTTCAAATGATCCCTTAATCTCTCAACCCCCCAAGCCCCCCTTCTCAGGGGGGTTATATTAGACCTAAGTCGTTATAGCAATTGGCCCCACGCCGAGTGGCCTGTTAAAGGATTTGGGGCATTTTTCCGTTAAGAAATATTGGGCTCTTATATATAATGGTACGTAAGCGAAATTTTTGCTGTGCAGGGAGGCTATGAGCGAATCTAAAAAAACTTTATTGGTCACTGGCGGTGCGGGTTTTATTGGTAGTAATTTTATCAACTATATCCACCACCGTTATCCGGACTACAAAATCCTGTTGCTGGATGCTTTGACCTATGCCGGCAATCTGGACAATATTCCCCCCAGCCTGAAATCCAACGGTCACTTCAAATTTTATCACGGCAATATCACGCACCCGGACATTGTCAACAATCTGGTTGCACAAGCGGATATTGTGGTACATTTCGCGGCGGAGTCGCATGTGACCCGCTCGATTTATGACAATGCGATTTTTTTTGAGACGGATGTCATCGGCACCCAGGTGGTGGCAAACGCCGTGGTGAATAATCCGGTCGAATTGTTTGTACATATTTCTTCTTCTGAAGTTTACGGGACGGCACTCACCGATCCGATGGACGAGGAACATCCGCTCAACCCGATGAGCCCTTATGCGGCAGCCAAAGCCGGGGCCGACCGGCTGATTTATTCCTATCTCAAGACCTACGATTTGCCGGCAGTCATCATTCGTCCGTTTAATAATTATGGGCCGTGCCAGCATCTGGAAAAAGCCATCCCGAATTTTATTGTCAGTGCCTTGCAAGGCAAGCCTTTGACTGTTCACGGTGATGGACAAAGTTCCCGCGACTGGATGTATGTGGAAGATACCTGTGCGGCGTTGGACCGAGTCCTGCATTCGCAACGCGATAAGGTGATCGGTCAGGCGATCAACCTGGGAACAGGGACCGACACTTCTGTGGTGGAGATCGCCCGCAGAATTTTGCGGCTGATGAATAAATCCGAAAATTTATTGCAGTTCATTGATGATCGTCCGGGTCAGGTGACGCGACATATTTCTTCCACCCAAAAATCCCGGGAATATTTACAGTGGGAAGCAAAAATAGATCTGGATGCAGGTCTAACGCGCACGATTGAGTTTTATCAGAATAATCGCCAGTGGTGGGAACGGGGCTTGGGTGCACAAAAGCTCTGGATTCCCTGAGGCTCATTGAGGACAAAAATTATGCTGCGGGTTGCCATACTCCAACCGTCTTATCTGCCGTGGTTGGGTTTTTTTGAGCAGATGAGCCGTGTCGACCAATTTGTGCTTCTGGACGATGTACAATACACCCGCCGTGACTGGAGAAACAGGAATAAGGTTCGGGTGAATGAAGGCTGGGCCTGGCTGACGGTGCCGGTTTTGCAAAAGAGTCGATTTTCTCAAAGCCTGCTTGAGACCCGTATTGATAACTCTGTATCGTGGCGGAGAAAACATTTAGAAACTCTACGCCAGCATTATGGCAAGGCTCCTTATTTTGAAAAGTATTTTCCAAGGTGCCAACAGATTTATGCACAGGACTGGGAATTTTTATTCGACCTTTGCCATGAAACGATTCTTTTTCTTAAAGAGGAGATGGGTATCGAAACTCCCCTCCTGCGTTCATCGCAACTGAAAACCTGTGGAGAAAAAACCGAGCGGCTCATTTCCATTTGCCGTGAATTGGGGGCGACGCATTATTTAAGCGGTGAAGCGGCGAGCGACTATATTTCGAAAGAGGGTTTTTCCAGCCAGGACATTGGGTTGGAGTATCAAAACTACGAGCATCCGGTTTACCCGCAGAGGTATCCCGGTTTTATCCCTTATTTGTCGGCCCTTGATTTGTTGTTCAACTGTGGCGAGCAAAGCCTGGCTATCCTGAAACAAACGGAATCAATCCGTTGTTCATAGGAATTCCATTATGATGAATTTTAAATCCTTGCAGAAAATCCTGCCGCGAATTTATTCGTTTCTGCCGTTTTATCTGTCGCCGCGATTTTCCCTGCCCCCGGTGCAGGCCTTTTTTGAAGTGACCTACCGTTGCAATCTGCGTTGCGACATGTGTCACTATCTGGAAATCATTGAAGAAACGGAAACGCAGAAAACCTATAAAAACGAGATGTCGGCGCAGGAAGTGAAAAAAGCGATTGCCAATCTTCCCCGGTTTTCGTTGATCACTTTCACCGGTGGTGAGGCGTTCATGAAAAGTGATTTCATGGAGATCCTTGAGTTTGCGGTGCAAAAACATAAAGTTCATATCATCACCAATGGCACCACATTGAGTGAAAAGGTCGTGGACGATCTCATGCGCTTGCGGCTGAAATCTATCTGGGGCTCCGGTTTGTTTTATATGGGCATCTCGATTGAGGGAGGAGAGGCCCTGCATGATGGCATCACTACGATCCCCGGTTCTTTTAAAAAGACGACGCAAGGGCTCGAGAGGCTGATAGCCCGGCGCACGGAATTAAAATCCCGCTTCCCACTCATACACCTGACCTGTGTTATCAAAAGGGAAAATGTGCGGGATCTGGTTCCACTGTATGAATACGCCAATAAGCTGGGTGTCGATATCGCCAATTATGTTTTGAACAGCCCTGCTACTTATTGGCATGGCAAGGACTACGATCAGGACGAGCACCTTGAGCGGCCTACGGCACCGGTTGAGGAAATTGATGCGGAACTTTTGCAGGAGCAGTTGGAACTTTTGCAGGAAAAAAGCCAGGGGTATAAGACCCGGTTACGGTTTTCACCGAACTATATTACGCTGGATGAAATTGTCCGCTACTACAATAATAAAAGTTCGTACCAGGATTATCGGTGCTATATCCCCTGGACGAAGGTGGCATTTTCTGCTTATGGTGATGTTTTCAGTTGCCCGCATTACCGGGTTGGCAGTTTAAACAAGGGGCCTGATGCGTTGGCCTGGCAGTCGGATCGGATTCAGAATTTCCGCGAAAAACTAAAAACACAAGGGATTTTCCCTGGGTGTCTGGGCTGTTGCCAATCGGAATACATAGGCTCTCCTCCGCTCGCAGGAGAGGTGATTCGCAAGCACTCGGGGAGCAAAGTTAAATTTTCAAAAGTACAAGGAAGTGGCTGTGCGGTGCCAACTTTTAACAGGGCTGAAACCGATGGCACCCGCTAGAAAATTAAATAAGAGTTTCTAAATTATCCCAGCTTCTCTTTGAAAAGAGGGGTTCATTAAGGCTCCCCCTTTTACGAAGTACCCGCTTCGGGGCATGAAAGCCACAGGGGTCGGGGGAATTTGGTTTTTCTGCCTGAATAAAAGTAGACAAATATGGATAAACCCGAAATTTCTATTGTTGTTCCTGTTTATAACGAGGAACCTTTGCTCGAAGAGTTGTGTTCGCGTCTGAAATCTGTTTGTGATGAATTGAATAATTCTTACGAAATTTTGATCGTGGATGACGGCAGTGATGACGGATCGTTTGAAAAACTCCAGCGCATCAAGGAGACCCACACGGCATTGCGTCTGGTGCGGTTGACCCGGAACTTTGGTCAGCAAGCCGCTGTGCTGGCTGGTTTTAGAATGAGCTTGGGAGGGGTTGTGGTGCAACTGGATTCGGATTTGCAAAACCCACCGGAAGAAATCCCCAAACTGCTGGCGGCATTGACGCAGGATATTGATCTGGTTACAACCGTGCACAAAAAGCGCCAGGATGGACTGTTGCGCGTCATGGGGTCAAAGGCCCTGCTTGGCATCGGCCAAATGCTTTTTGGGAAATCCGTCAAACTGAATTTAAGTTCTTTTCGCGTAATGCGCCGGAGCGTGATAGAAAAAATCGAAACCTGCCGGGATCGGTCCCGATACATGGCGGTGCTGATGAGCTGGATGGGGCTACCCAGCGTAGAGATTGAAGTGGAACACCATGCCCGGAAAAAGGGCGAGACCAAATATAGTTTTTTAACCTTGTTCAAACTATCCTGGGATCTGGTAACAGGGTATTCCAATTTTCCGCTGCGGCTGGTGACCTATATGGGATTGTTCGGCGCTTTTATTGGATTTCTCATGATGGCCTTTCTCCTGTATCAGCGCATGGTCAATGGAATTTTGATTGAAGGTTTTATTGTCCTTTCGGCGGTGTTTGCATTTTTTGCCGGGGTCCAGCTTCTTTCCATCGGGTTTCTGGGCGAATATCTCGGGCGGGTTCATTCCCAGATCCAGGGTCGCCCGGACTATATCGTGGAAAAGGAGGTGGCATGATGCGAGCCATTAAACCGCTTACTTCCTTGATCATCGAGCCGACCAATACCTGCAATTTGCGGTGCACATTCTGCTTTGTGACAGAAGGCATGACGCGCAAGGAAGGTTTCATGGATTTTGGCTTGTTCAAAAAAGTCATTGATGACAGCCCGGGGCTGGAGCACCTGTGCATGCACAACTGGGGCGAACCTCTCTTGCATAAGGATATTTTCAGAATGTTTGATTATGCCCATGATGCGGGAATCAAATATATTGTGATGAACACCAACGGGACTTTGTTGACAGATAAAATGATCGGAAAAATCATCGACAGCCCTCTTGATATCATCCGTTTTTCCATAGACGGTTCCGCTGAAACGTTCAAGCGTATACGCGGAGTGGAACTTGAAAAAATAGAACAAAATATTATCAAGCTGAAAAATGAAAAAGAAAAACGTCGGCCCGGTTTGAGCATGGGAGTGGTTTTTACCGTAGAAGAAGAAACCGAGCAAGACGTTGATGCTTTTGTCAGCCATTGGGAAACCATTGTTGATCATGTGCGCATGCAACCCAAGCTGATTCAAAGTCCCAGGCAAGAACCTTGCCCCGAGCCGTTTGGCAAAGACTATGGCAAGTTGGTGGTGCTATGGGACGGTACGGTGACTCCCTGTTGTGTGGATTATAATGCTTCCTTAAAACTGGGAAACGCTTTTAAAGACAGTGTGCAGGATTTATGGCAAGGCCGAGAAATTGAACGCTTGCGCGCCCGGCATGAAAAAGGGGAGTACCCCGATGTCTGCATCAACTGCAACGAGTGCGAAACAGCCAAAACAAAAAAACGCTTCTTTTTTGAAGAGTTTGTGTCCTGATGGAAGCCCTCATTACTAAAGAGAAGGTGCTGGAAGAAAACCGCAGGGTGCATGCCCTGGAAAACCGGCACTATCTTTCCCGTCACCCTGAGCAGACTAATTTTTTCCAGAACGCCATTTTAAAAAGAACGCTCAACGAGGTTTGTGCTGACCTGAAGCCCGGTTCCGGGGTTCTGGATTTGGGTTGCGGAACCGGTTATCTCTCGCTGGATTTTTTGTCACGGGGCTATCGTGTGACGGGCCTGGATTTGTCGCAAGAAATGATTCAGGTGTTTGAAGATTCCATCCCGGTAGCACTCAAACCGCAAGCCCATCTTGTGGTGGGAGATGCCGAACAATTTCTGACACAAAATCAGGACGAGTTTGACGTGATTGTTTTGTCGGCAATTTTGCACCATCTCTTTGATTATGAATCGGTGCTCCGACAAATTTGTGCAAGGCTTTCTTCCGGCAAGAAGTTGCTTGTGTTTTTTGAGCCACTCAAGCAGGAAGTGCAATCGCCGATAAGGTTTGCCCTGCACCGAATACTTTCCTGGCTGGATGAAAAACTGTATCGGTTTGAGATGAAAGGGCGAAAAATTCTCGTGCTGGATGAGGAGTACCATCATTCGGATTACCAGCGGCAGTTTGGGGGCATCGACCCGAACCGGGTCCGTGAAATTCTACTGGATGAAGGTTTGGAGGTTTTGCAGGTCGAAAAATATTGCGCCCGACGTTATGGGCTTTTTGCCTGGCTGGCAAACCGAATATTGAAAACGCAAAACACCTTTAATTTGTTTGCAACGCGGTCTTGACCCGACAACCGGGTTTTATTCCCCGGCCTTTAAAATAAGATCAGGATACCCTGTCCGCGTCGTTCATTTTTTCGGATTTTTTTTCTGACTGAGTGCGTTGGCGGGAATTCCCAGGTTGCTGGCCAGGGCTTGGGCTATTTCACTTCCATCCGTATCATCGACTTCCACAAACGAAACCCCGATATCATAATAGGAATCGAATTTTTCTACCCGCGCCACCTGGGCTGTTACGGTGATGGGTGTGTTCTGGTCGGCAATTTGTATCTGTACTTGCGTGCCGATTGCAATGGCAACAGGGCTTTCGAAAAGCAGGCCGGAGTTGCTGAAATTTTTCCCCTGGATCTTGATTTGCTCGGGTTTCTGGTTGATTTGGGTGACCTGGACATCTCTTGCAAAATCTATTCGGATATAATGCCGCTTGTCCAAGGCATGCAGGTAAATCCTGTTCCTACCGTTTTCCTTTGCCTGATACAGCGCGATGTTGGCGCGTGGATCAAGGACTTTATGTCTTGCGCGTCCCGAGGGATAAGAAGCCACTCCACCGCTTAAAGTGACACCAAATGATTGTCCTTCAAACTCCAGCTCTGCTTCTTCAACTTTTTTCCGAATTCGTTGAGCGATGACCAGCGCATTGATCTTCGGAGTTTCTGGAAGGATGAGGACCAGTTCCTCCCCACCATATCGGCAGGCAATGTCTTCGGTTCTTTTTTCCAGTATCATGATCTCGGCCACCCGTTTCAGGGTCAAGTCCCCTGCCTGGTGACCCTGGGTATCATTCAGTTTTTTAAAATTATCAAGGTCGAAAAATATAAGGGTGAAGCTTCCATCGTTTCTAATGGCTCGGTTGACTTCTCCCTCCAGAGTTTCATCGAAGAACCGCCGATTAAAAAGCCCGGTTAATCCGTCAGCGCGGGAAATCTTTCGGGTTTCCTCCAGCGCCCGCAGTTCAATCATTGTTGGTGTTTGCAGGTGTTGCGAGATCTCGCTGAAATAATCGCATATCGCAGTGATCAGCTTGACGGGTCGGTCCAGTTTTGCTTCCAGAAGATTTTGATGTTTGAGTATATTATCCCAATTGGTTTTTGCGTCCTGGGTATTGAACTCAAGGTGGGTCAATACATTGAGTAAAATGGGGTAAGCCTCCTCGCCTTCATTCTCAATGAGGTCTTGGAGGGTCTCCCTAAGATCAGAGCTTTGGCCCGCACAAGAATCCAGGGTGTCTTATGATAATTTGTCGTAAATCATCCATAACGATCACGCAGAATTAACTCACATCACGCACTTATTCTAATATAGCACCCGGAGAGGGAAAATCAAACGCGGAAAATTTATATGCCAATAATATTGGTAATTCGATTTTTAGCTAGAAGAGCAGGGCTTCAGACAATTTCCAGAACCTGCATATTGACCAGTGCCGTGGATTTTTGCAGGGCATCTTCCCCTTTCGGGCTGAGCTTATTGCCCGCCACGTTTAAAAATGCAGGCCACAGAGTTGCTGGGAGTTGGCCAGATAAATCGCACCCTCATCGCCAATGGCATTTAAGGCGAGCACCAGCCGTCGCAGGCTGCTCAGGTTTTTGGATTCGGCAATGGCCTTGATGCCTTGCGCGTGAATCCAGTTTTCATTTTCCAAATATAAAGATTCCAATTGCGTCAGGGTGGTAGAGTTCGCCAGTGCTAAAGCCCCCTGATCTGAAATATTATTGTTGTTGAGTCGCAAAGTTTTCAGTCTGGCGCAATGGGGAGATTGTGCCAGGGCTTTTGCACCTTCCTGGCCGACTTTATTCTCGCCCAGATCAAGCGTTTCAACGCCTTTCATATTTGTGGATGCCGCCAGTGCTGATACACCCTCGGCGCGAAGATCGTTATTATTTAGGTCCAGTGTCCGAAGCCGGGTGATTATTTTGGATTTGGCAAGGGAGATGGCACTGTCTGTCGTCAACCCGTTATTGTGCATGACCAGTGTTTCCAGCTTTGCAAATAGTGGGGACTCGGCCATGGCATAGACGCCATCATCACCAACAGGGTTGTTGCTCAGGATTAAAATCTTGAGGTTGGGGAATATTTTTGACCGCGTCAGAACTTCCATTCCGGCACCCGTCAAACCATTATCGGAAAGATCGATGCGGACGATATTTTCAAGAGGCGCAGACTGCATCAAAAACCTTAAACCTTCATCACCCACTCCCGTATCCCGCAGGTCGATGTCGGTCAATTGGCGGCCCAGTTTTGAATCGACAAGCGATTTAATGCCAAGCGGTTCCAAACGATTATAGGAAAAGTTCAACCGTTCCAGATTGCCCATGCCGGTCGCCAGGGAAAGAACCTTTGCTCCCAGCGAGCCAATTTCGTTGCTGGATACATTCAAGGCTCGCAAACGGTTCAACGCGCGGCACTTGGACAGGAAAAATAAAGCTTCGTCATTGAGATTATTATTTGCCAACGAAAGGTCTTCCAGATTGCAAAAACAGTCGCAAGCGCTGAGCGCTTGCAGTCCGTTCGAGTTCAAACCCGTTTGGTCAAGATTCAGGGAGGAAAGAGATTTGAGAGGAGTGAACCCGGCAAGGGCCTTGAAATCCTCGATGTCAAACTGGCAACCTAAAAGGTCCAGGGATTTTTTATCGCGACTCAATCTCTCTCGGATGAGGGTGGCAAGATCGGGGTTTTCGGTGTATTTTTCAAAATACCGCAGAAAATCCAAACTGTCGTCAATGTCTTTTGCTTCGTCCACAATATGATGGAAGTAGGTTAGATGAAGTAAGGCAACCTAACATATTAATTGTATGGACTACAGAAATGTTTGTACCCCTTCCTTCACAGGGAGCTTTGCGTAAGTCGAGATTTTTCATTGATCCTCCCCTCTCATGAGGGGAGGTTTGGAGGGGTGTGGATTTTATTGCTGAAATTCATCATCCAACCCCCTCCTTCACAAGGGAAGGGATATTTAGGTGGTGTATTCCGCGTTGATTTTGACGTAATCATAAGAAAGGTCGCAGGTTAAAACTTCTTCCCATTGTTTTCCACAATGCAGGTCAATGGTTATATTGATTTCATGTTGCCGCATTGCGGTGACCAGTTTTTTAGGCGATAGATTTGTCGGCGCGCCATTTTTTAAAAGCAGGTTTTTGTTTAATAATATATCTACCTTGTCAGGGTCAAAAGGTGCTCCGGCATTTCCTACCGCACAATAAATCCGTCCCCAGTTGGGGTCTTCTCCAAACAACGCGGTTTTGACCAGAGAAGATGTGGCAACCGAATTTGCTATGAGGTATGCCTGTTTGCGGGTTTTTCCTCCCTGCACGCGGACGGTGACGAACTTGGTCGCGCCTTCTCCATCCAGAACAATTTTGGATGCCAGGTTTTTGCAGATTGTCATCAAGGCTTTTAAAAATTCCTGGTAGCTCGGTGTGCCGGGTTTTATGGTCGGGTTTTTTGCCACGCCATTGGCAAGGATGACGACACAATCATTGGTGCTGTTGTCTCCATCGACGGTGATGCGATTGAATGAACGGTCGGTGGCTTCTTTGAGGGCCATTTTAAGAGTTTTGGTATCGATGACAGCGTTGGTGCATAAAAATCCCAGCATGGTTGCCATGTCGGGGTGGATCATTCCCGACCCTTTAGTCATCCCGCCTATGACAATCTTATGTCCCTTAAACGTGTAACTCACCTTGTCGGATTTAGGCATCAGGTCGGTGGTCATGATGGCTTCTGATGCCGAGGTCCAGTTTTTTGGAGTTCGCCCCAGTTTTTGCACCAGTTGCGCCGCCGACTGTAAAATTTTATGGGAGGGAAGTGGAACTCCAATTATCCCGGTGGAAGCGATGAGCACTTCTTTTTGCGGGATAGATAATTCTTGGGCAATTTTTTTTGTGATGGCATCGCAATCTTTAAAACCCTTGGGGCCGACTACCGTGTTGGCGTTACCACTGTTGATAACAATGGCACGGCAATATTTTGACTTGGCAAGCGCATTGCGACTCCATGTCACACCGGGAGAGACAATGCGGTTTTTGGTGAAGACACCAGCGGCGGTAGCCGGAACATCGGAAACAATCAAAGCCAGGTCTTTTGCATTGTCCGCCTTGATGCCACAACAAAGCCCAATGGCTTTGAAACCGGGCACTGCCGGGTTGCGATTTTTTGAGGTTTTCATAATTTCAAAGTGTCGTTAAGGAAAAATTGCCGGGGCCATGAGACCGGTTTTTTCATCCAGGCCCAGCATGATATTCATATTTTGTACGGCTTGCCCCGACGCACCTTTGATTAAGTTGTCCAATGCGCTGGTGATGATCAAGCGCTGGTTGCGTGCATCCACCTTGAGGCCAATATCGCAAAAGTTGGAAGACAAGACATGATGACTGCTGGCGAATTTTCCAGGATTCAATATCCGAATAAAACTTTCGCCTTTATAGAAATCGCGATAGTGCTGGACAAGCTTTTCATCCGTAATGGATTGACTCAGGTTGATATAAACCGTGCTCAACATTCCCCGGGTCATGGGAACCAGATGCGGAGAAAATGTGAGTTGCACCGATT
>CAZEBI010000028.1:0-23367 GCA_964510355.1 uncultured Nitrospina sp.
GCCGCTATTTGCCGATGCAGAATTGGCCGAAGATTTTATCTAGGAGGTCTTCTTCGAAGGTTTTTCCTAGGATGATTCCCAGGTGTTCCATGGCTAAGGTGATGTCTACGGCGACGAGTTCTTCTGATAGGCCTTGTTTGAGGCTGTCTCCTGCTTTTTGCAGGGATTGGGCGGCTTGGTGTAGGTGGTTGCGGTGGCGTTCGCGGGTGATGGTTATGGATTCTCCTGATCGTTCGCCGCTGGTGGCTTTTTGGTAGAGAGCTTCTTTTAGGGAATCGAATCCGTTTAAAGTTTTGGTCGAGAGGGTGAGAGGTTTTTCGTCGGCGAGAAAGGTTTTTATTTGTTCCGGCTTCCAACACGAGGGTAGGTCAGATTTATTGAGTACTACGAGTTTGGGTTTTTCTCCTACCTCTTGCATTAAGAGTTTGTCGTTGTTGTCGAGCGGTTGTGAGGTATCGAAGATCACCAGGGCCAGGTCGGCTTTTTCAAGTGCGGACCGGGTTCTTTGTATGCCTTCGGCTTCGATCAGTTCCGGGTTATCGCGTAAGCCTGCTGAATCGATGATGACGATATGGATATCTTTGATACGGGTGCGTTCTTCTAAGGTGTCGCGGGTGGTTCCGGCGATGGGGGTGACGATGGCGCGGTCTTCTTGCAGGAGGATATTGAGCAGGCTGGATTTGCCGACATTGGGTTTGCCGACGAGTGTGACCTGCATGCCTTCGCGCACAATTTTTCCCTGGCGAAAAGAGTCGACCAGTTGTTTGAGTTCGGTTTCGACTTGCTGAATATTTTTTTGCGTGGTTTCTCTTGATTCAAAAGTGAGGCCGTCTTCGGAAAAATCGATGGAGGCTTCTAATTGAGCTTGTGCGTTGAGCAGATTTTGGTGCAGGGTGTTGAGCCGTTTGGAAAGCCCGCCTTTGAGTTGCGACAGGGCTGAAGTGAGGGCTTTGTCGGAAGCGGATTCGATGACATCGGTAACGGCTTCGGCCTGGGTCAGGTCGAGCCTGCCGTTGATGAACGCGCGGCGGGTGAACTCGCCGGGTTCGGCGAGTCTTGCCCCTTGGGCTAAAACCAGTGCGAGAATTTTTGCGGTGTTCCAGGTTCCGCCGTGGGCGCTGATCTCGATGACATCTTCGGCGGTATAACTTTTTGGCCCTTTAAAAAACGTGAGCAGGATTTCGTCTAGACATTGCCCGGTTTCGGGGTCGCGGATTTCGCCGAATATCACTTTTTGCGGAGCCAGCGACTTGCCTGAGGTGGAATGAAAAATCCGCATGGCAATCGTGTAAGCGTCTGCGCCGCTGATGCGGATGATGCCGATTCCTCCTTCACCCGGAGGCGTGGCAATGGCTGTGATGGTGTCGTACATAGCCAACTACATTAGCAGATAAAAGTATGTGGCAACAGTTCATTAAGCCGAGACAACTCTCTGTAAGCCGGAAAAAGTTATTGCCATTTGCCAGCGGCGGCTCGCCGCTAGTCTTTGGCTACGTGGTAGATGTAATATTGTTGGGAGATGGTCAGGACGTTGTTGACAGTCCAGTAGATGACGAGCCCGGCGGGGAACGACAGGAACAAAAAGGTGAAGACGATGGGAAGGAACATCATGATTTTCTGTTGCATGGGGTCGCCCATAGATGGGGTCAGCCGTTGTTGCAGGAACATGGTCGCGCCCATGACTACCGGGAAAACGTAATAGGGATCGGCAACCGAAAGGTCGGTGATCCAGCCGATGAACGGAGCCCCTCGAAGCTCGATGGAAAAGAACAGAGCGTGGTACAGGGCGATGAATACGGGAATCTGCAACAGCATGGGTAGACAACCGCCGACCGGGTTGACCTTATGTTTTTTGTACAGCTGCATCATCTCTTCATTCATTTTCTGGCGGTCGTCTTTATTTCTCTCCTGAATGATTTTTACGTAAGGCTGAACCTTCTGCATTCCCTTCATGGATTTGAAGCTTTTATGGGTCAGCGGGAAAAATAGTAACTTGATGATGATAGTCAGGAAGATGATCGACCAGCCATAGTTGTGGGTGAGCCCATAAAAGAACGCCAGAACTTTGAGCAGGGGTTTGACCAGAAAAGCGAACTTATTGCCGAACCAGCCGTAATCGATCATCCTTACGAGTTTGTGGCCTTTGTTTTCGAGGATTTCGAGTTCTTTGGTGCCGGCATAAAACAAATATTGTGCGCTGGCGGCAGACTGAACGGATTCGAGTTCCAGCCCGACAAAAGCCTGGTCTTTTTCCTTGAACACTATGCCGGATTTCGTGCCTTGCATGGGAATGAGAGCCGAGCCAAAGTATTTATTCTGGAAGGACACCCATTGCAAGTCGCCCTTGAAATAAGCGGTGCCGGTGATATCTTCGGGAGGGTTCTCGATGCGTTCATTATTGGCAAACACGGTGGCGCCGGAAAAGACGATGTAATCGGTTTGTGAGGAAATTTTTCCTCCCATACCGGGCCCTAGTACCACCTGGTATTGCAGGTTCCTGGCGGCCATGGCGGGGGCGGAAATCTGTGCGCCCATTTCTACGGTGTAATCGTTGAAGCGAAAAGTGTAAGTGCGAGTGACCTGCAACCCGGACGAGTGGTTTAAAGTCAGAGTCAGTTTTCCCTCAGGGTCATGTTCGTTCAACGCGATGGAGGTGGTCGAAGGCTCGTAATGAGCGTTCTGCAAAATCGCTGTTATCTGCGGGTCATTGGCTTGCAGGGCCAAGGCCGGTGTCAGGTGATCGGGGTTTTCGATCAAGTCGATAATGCTGCCATCATCCGCTTTAAACTGTGGCAATTGCAATTGTTTGATCACTCCGCCGCGACTGCTGATGACGAAGTGGGCCGTGCCGGTAGAGACCTGGATGAGAACTTCTTCTCCCGGAAATGGATTAACGGGAACCGGAGCCTGGGTAGTGGGTAGCCCTGACTTGGGCAGAGCCGAAGGTATTGCGCTTGTAGTTTTAGGCGCAAGCGTTTGCGCAGACTGGGAAGGAACTTCTTCCATGCCCGGTTCCTGCACTGGCCCCTGCATTTCTGCCAGGAAATAACCCCAGCCTACAAATACCGCCAAAGATAAAACAAAGGCGAGTAATAATCTGTTTTCCAAGTCAAACCTCCGGTGCTATTTTATTAAGCCCTATTTCAGCGGATCGGCTCCGCCATCATGGTAGGGGTGGCATTTAAAAATTCTACAGACGATCAGCCCTGCCGCTTTAATCAAAGAGTAGCGATGCAAAGCCTGGGCGGCGTATTCCGAACAGCTGGGGTAAAACCGGCAAGCCGGAGCAAACAGGGGCGAAACCCAGCGTTGATATATGCGCACTAATTTAAGGAAAATTGGGTTTAACATGCAGGCCGGATTGCTTTACCTTTCGGCTAGAAGGGCGGTTGAAAGTTTTTTTTCAATCACCCGGTAGGGAAGCGTGACCATGTCTTTTCCTGATATGACTACGATATCCAGAGCGGGTTCCATGCGGTGTTTGATGTGGCGAAAAACTTCCCGTATCCTTCGTTTCGCCCGGTTTCGGGCCACCGCATTGCCTATTTTCTTTGAGGCGATGATTCCCAATCTCTTTGTGCCCAGCTCATTAGGGATGGAAAAAATGATGCATAATCTATCCACGCGTTTTCTCTTTCCCCCCGCCATGACCTTTTCAAACTGGGGTCGTTTGGCCAACCGTTCGGTTTTTTTGAAAGAGAAATTTTCCATCCACTCGGCGCCAGCGTGACGCAGTTTGCAATAACTGGCTAATAAAGAGTTGGCTCGGCTGAAAAAGCTAGTTGTCCCTGCGGCGGGTAGCCAGCGAGCAATGACTCATCAAGTCGTCAAAACTCCTTGCCCCACAAATAAAGACATTATGATTTTTCTGCGGAGGTCCTCCGCAGTTAGACCGTCAAACGTTTTCTGCCTTTTCGTCTGCGGTTGGCCAGCACGCGCCTTCCCCCTACGGTAGAACTTCGTTTGCGGAAACCGTGCACGCGTTTTCTTTTAATATTACTGGGTTGAAAAGTCCTTTTCATGAATCCATCCTAAAAAAATATCTTGTGAAATACAAAAAACCCCGTCTGAACCCCACTAAATCAGATAGTTGTATAACCGGAGATGCTACGGGAAGGTTTGGGGGATTATTTCATCGGCAAGAGCCTATGTCAAGCCCCTTTCTTTCAGGGCCATCGGGCCGGGAATAGGCAGGTGCTTTGTTTTGCCCTTGCGCGCCAGTATATACTTATCCCTTTCGAGGCATGGAACACCCGTTCTACCCTGCAGGACGCGAGAACTAGGCTAAAAATCCTGCGATTTTGGCCAAAAATGGTGTAACATATTACTATTCAATACAGTAATAGATGGAGCTCTTTTATGAAGATGCGGATTTCACTGGGTTTTTTGCTCGTCTCGGTTTTGTATGTGGGTGCGTTTGAGGTTCTACCTGCATGGGGAAAGGATTTAGATGTAACTTTTGCAAACGAGGTGGCCGGGATCACTCCGGACATGGAAGTTGTTGCCGCCGAAAAAGGCAGGCTTCTGCAAACTGGAAATCGTGCGTATTCGTCCCCTGAAAAAGAGTCTCTGACAGAAAATAAATACGTCAATGCGGGGTTCATCGTGTCGGATTCGGCTCCGGTAGGCACCGTTATTAAATTGTTCGAGCAAAAGCTGGGGGCAAGCGAGTCCGATGAGATATTTATAGATATCGGCAAGCGCGAGGGAGTAGAAAAGGGCGACCGGTTTACCGTCTACTCACTGGATCGTTATATTTATCACCCTGTTCTGCCGGGGCAGGGGCTAGATAAAGTGACCCAATACACGCGAAGAAATGGTTACACTCACGAAAACTTCCTGCCTCATCCGGGAAAACCTGTGGGGCATCGAGTCTTAATTCGTGGAGTGCTGGAGATCACCGAACCGGGTGACAAGGTTTCTTATGCCCGCGTGGTGAAAACCTATGAAAGTATTGAACCCGGGCATCTGCTCACGCCTTATAAAGAATATAGCAACCCGGCCTTAGCACCTGCGGAAACGGACAAAACCATCGAGGGTTATATTGTCGCGTCCAAGGGCGACAATATAGGCATTATGTCTAATGCTTTTATTTATATCGATAAAGGTTGGGATGATCAGGTACGGCCCGGCGATCATTTCGAGGTCTATTCCATCCCCTATATTGAGGAAGACGCCTGGTACAAATGGGAGCCTGAAAGTAAAACACCATTTAGTCTAGGCGAAATAGTGAAGCCAAAAAAGACACCTCTTCTACCGGTTGTATTGGGGGAAATAAAGGTCATCGCCACACAGAAGAAAACCGCGACTGCGATTGTGCTGAAAAGCAGGATTGATATGAAAATCGGCAACTTGATCCGATTCAAACGGTCCCATCACCCTGGTTGAATTTTCAGGAACCGTTTTTTGCCGACTTTGATGAGATATTCCTGGTCTCCGGACAGTTGCTGATTCACATCGGAAACTTTTTCCCCATTGACGGTTACCGATCCCTGCTGGATCAGCCTGCGAGCCGCCGAGGTGCTGTCGGTCATTTTGTGCTCTTTCAAAATATTGCAGATTCCCCGTAACTCATCGCCCCAACCTTTTGCCACCGGGATGTCTTCCGGCAGGTTCTTTTTCTTGAACACGTTTTCAAATTCGGTCAGAGCTGTTTGTGCAAGCTCAGGGGAGTGGTAACGTGCAACGATTTCTTTTGCCAGGTTCACTTTGGCGTTTTTAGGGTTCAAGGTTCCATCTGCGGCCTGGCTTTTCAGGGTTCCCAACTCCTCCGCACTGACCTGGCTCAACAGCTCGTAGTAGCGCCACATCAAATCATCTGAGATGGACATGATTTTTCCGAACATGTCGTTCGGAGAATCGAAGACACCGATGCTGTTGCCCAGGCTCTTGCTCATTTTTTGCACGCCATCGGTTCCTTCCAGCAAAGGCATGGTGAGAACGATCTGAGGCTTTTGTCCGTAGGCTCGTTGAAGATCCCGACCAACGAGAAGGTTGAATGTCTGGTCGGTGCCGCCCAGCTCCAAGTCGGATTTTAAGGCCACCGAGTCGTACCCCTGGATCAAGGGATAGAGCAACTCATGAATGGAAACCGGCAGGTTTTTGGCAAGACGTTTTTGAAAGTCATCGCGTTCCAACATGCGAGCCACGGTATAATGTGCCGCCAGTTCGATCATGTTCACCGAGGAGAATTTGTTCATCCATTCGCTGTTATAAGCGATGATGGTTTTGTCTTTATCCAGGATTTTATAAACTTGTTGCAGGTAGGTTTTAGCGTTTTCCTTGACCTCCTCCGGCGTCAGGTTTTTACGGGTCTCGGAACGACCGGTCGGGTCGCCGATCATGCCGGTAAAGTCACCGATCAGAAAAATGACATCGTGTCCCAGTTCCTGAAACTGCCGCATCTTGTGCAGGAGAACCGTGTGCCCGAGATGTAAATCGGGAGCCGTGGGGTCAAACCCGGCTTTTATCCTGAGTGGTTTTCCGGTGGCCAGCAGTTCGGCAAGGTCTTTTTCACTGATGATTTCGGCCGTGCCCCGGCGAATGGTTTTAAGTTGTTCTTCAACAGAAAGCATGTTTTTTAGAGAAGGCAGTTGGCAATGGTTTGGTGGTAGACTGATAAGGATAGAAAGCTAACATACCGCAAATGAATCTGCAACAGCAGGCATGTTTGCGTCAACACGAACGCATTGTGTTTTAAAAATGGAAAACGAAGATTCTCAACCCGTTGTCGTAGAGATGCTCAGCCAAAGGGCCCGAAAATTCACTCATGCGGGTTATGGGTTCCTGGGCTTGAACCTGATTTATCTCGCTATCGCCATGTTTTTTATTCCCCCGTTCAACCTGGGGTTGTCGGCGATACTTTCTCTGGTTGCGTTTGTGCTTCTTCTGGGTCTGTTGACCTATTATCTGCTGCAAGCAAAAAAAAGGCTGGCTCAGGTTCTAGCTATTATTTATGGACTGCGGTCGATATTTGCGGCATATTCCCTGGTGGATGTGAGCACCTTTCAGGCCGTACCCTATTTTCTACCTTGTCTGCTACTCACATTTTATCTGCTCGGACGAGCAGGCTGGGATTGGCCCTGACCACTAGGCCCAGCGTGATAACCCCGTGCGGGGCATGAAGGCAAATGAAATGATAAGTATCACTCGCTGGACTCAAAGTGTAATAACTTTTGCTGGCGAGCAAAAAATTGTCTCGGCGCAACGAGCTTTTACCCTACTGCCCCTGCGGCGAGCAGAATCAGAAAAAAAATGTCTTCCCCTTTTATAAAATCGACCGATCAGTTGGCTCTCGTTACCGATGTGGGGCAAAAATTTCTCGGGTTGGAAAATAACAAGTCCCCTGAACTGGCTCTTCGGGTCCAATCCGTTTTCAGCTATTTGAACGGCAAGCTGGGGTTCCCGGACACTGAGGAGGGTCGGCAAAACCAGGAAATATTCAATCTGTTTGTCCGTACGGTTTACCCGGAAATAGTGATCGACCTTGCAGATTTGTTATACGTTCAGCACGAGCGACCGGCAGTTTTTTTGAACTTTGAACATATCCACATCAACCTGCGCAAGGACGCTTTATCACAACCGCCAGCGGATGAAAAGTTTTCTTTTTTGTTCAGTGAACTGGTCAGCCTGATTAAAAATAATCCCACTCTTTATAATGACCCGGAGTGGGTCACCCTGCTCAGCGAAGGTTATAGTTTTTACCTGTTTGAGACTGGGAATTTCCCCTGGGACAATCCGATGGAACTCGTGCCGCATGATTTGGATGCTCCCCTGATGGATGTGGCAACAGGGCTTGCCGGATTTCGTTTGATCCATGACTGGCCGAGCGATTTCCCGCGATTGATTCTGGCTGACAATATGCCTTTTATCATCAAAGGACTGATCCATTTTGTAAAACTTTCGGGCAAAGAAAACATCGATATCCTGAATGTGGGTTTTCCAGAGGGGCCACTCGGAAAATCCTATGGCTGTATTCTTGCCAATAAGTTTCTGCACCATTTGCAAAGAGCCGAGCGCCAGCAATTTATGCGCTGGGCCGCAGAGGTGCTGGAGCCGGGAGGTTCCCTGCTGATTCTGGATACCGATCTGGAGTGGCAGATTTTAAAACGCGCCCAGAACCCGGAATACCGCAACAAACTGACGCACGGTTATGTTGAAACACTGGTGGAGATCGAAGAGAAATTTTGTGAGAGCCTGATTCAGGATGTCCGCAAAACCGGATTCGACGTTTCGCATTTCGATTTTCACGAATACGAAGATGAGACCGATGCCTACAGCCAGTTCCCGGGAGAAAACCTGTCGATAAAATTCGTAGGGCTAGAGATCGTTGCCACCACTAAGCGCCAGCATGATGCTGGACCCAGAGAGCAATAACTCCTGCTGGCGGGCAATGGTTCTTCTCGGCTGAATAGAGCTCTTGCCCAGTTGTCTCCCCCTGCTAGGGTAGGGGTATATTGATGAGAGTTTCTAAATCACCCCAGCCCCTCTTTAAAAAGAGGGGTCCATTAAGCTTCCCCTTATCAGGGGAATTATTAAAGTATTGCGCTTGATGACTTGGTCTACTTGACGGGCAATGCAGTGCTGGCCCCGCGCCTAGCGGAGGAGTTTTTGTAGGGTTTCCCATTCGGTTTGGGTGGCGGTGTCGGCCTTTTTTTCCATTTCTCGGTAGAGTTGAATGACCTTTTTGCCTGCGGCGGTCAGTTTTGCTCCGCCGCCGCCTTTGCCCCCGGTGATGCTGACAACCAGAGGTTCCTTAAAGCACCGGTTCATGGTGTTCACCATGTTCCAGGCACGCCGGTAGCTAAGATGCCTTTCCCGTGCCGCTTGCGAGATGGACCCTTCTTTGCCAATCGATTCGAGTAAATCGACTTTTCCGGGTCCCAGGGCGATCAAATCCCCGGACAGTATGCGAAACCGGGAGCGGACTGAATTTTTATTTTTTTCCGGCACATTGCACCTGCCTATTTTTTAAGACGTATCAGACCCAATACGTTCGGAATCGGCTGGGAATAAGTATTTTCGTCATGCTCTCTGGACCCGGTGGAATAACTGCCGATGAACTCGTGTTTGATTTTTCCGGTGTTGATGTACAGCTGGGCATCCGCCCCGCCTTCGACATACATGGCCTGTTTCAGGTCGAGGGGGAGTTCAAGAAGCATATGGATCAAATCGTGAGTGCTGTATGGCGAGCGGACATGAATGAATAATATCCGGTCTTGCCGGTCCAACCCGATTGCGGCGATGCTCGATATTTTCTTTTGTTGTTTCCACATATTTTTTCCATGACACGAGACCATGCGAATGCTTTGGACCAGGGTGTTGTACTGCTTTCGGAGCGCGGCAAAATCTTCGCAATCCCGATCAATGATCCGCACCGGGGGCAGGTTTTCATCATTGGGGTTGAAAGCGAGAATGGTTTTATCTTTAGAAACCCAGGTGTTGTTGGTGTGTTGTCGGGTTTTCATATAAGAGACACTGGACATCATATTCTTTTGGTACATGCTTGCGTTGATGGCGGCAACCAGACCATTTTTGTCGGCCCAGTCTTTTACCGACCAGCGTTTTCTCGGGTTCTTGGAGGAGGAGTTCAACAGCCGCAAAGCAAAATAATCGGTATCGGCTCTTAAAACGCGGATCAACGAGTCGCCTAACGCGGATTTTTTTGGGGCGGGAAAAATGCCCAGCTGCAAACCTTTCTCAAGGTTTTTCCAAGGCTCGGCAGATTCTGCCAACGGGGTTGCCGGGTTGACTGCCAGCGTTACGGTCCAGAATAAAACGGCAATTAGAAGGGGTCGTTTCAAGGTTTTTGGCTCCACCGCCGCTATCAAGAGTTGCAGAAAAATTCAATGGCAGACCGTACTTCCAATGAAAAACTCATAAGGAGAGCCAGTCTGTCAACAGGCAAATTATAGCTCGCATTTTCAGAGTTGTCCCTGAAATTTTCTTCCACCATCAGGCGCTAGCGGTGACGCCCATTCGGCGTGGGGCCAACTGGCAATGCCGTTATCTGGCGAGCAAAAAGGTGTCTCGGCTTGACGAGTCCTGGCTATCTGCCCCCGGTGGCTCACCGGCACGCGGGTCCTACGCCTAATGGAGCAGTTTTGCAAAGGTATATTGATTTTATCAGTATTTTCCTACATAATCAGGGCAATCATCTTAAACATTTCATCTTTTTCCAAAGAGGAGCAGTATGAAGATCATTTCTCGAATTATGGCATTGCTGGTAGTAGCTTTTTTTGCGGGTTGTGCGGCTCAGACCGGAGGCGGTATGGCTTCCAATTCCAGTGCAGGAAAAGCATTGACGATCACTCAACCGGCTACGCTGTCTAGTGTCAGTAGTCCGTTAACGGTTTGCATGGCAACCAGTGGTTATGCTGTAGAACCTGCTAAAAATGGTGTGAATCCGGGTAAAGGTCATCATCACTTGCTCATCGACACGGATATTCCTGCGGACCTGAGCCGGTCGATTGCGAAAGACGATACCCATATTCATATGGGTGACGGTTCTACCTGTAAAACCATTAACCTGAGCAAAGGCCAGCACACCATCACGGCTCTTTTTGCGCAGGGCAACCACGTCCCATTTAATCCGCCAGTCACGGATTCTGTAACCGTTCGTGTGGTGCATGTAAAATAATTGTATTTTAGAATAATTTGATTAAACAGGAAATTCCATCTCCAAATCCGGGGGTGGAATTTTTTTTTGCGGAAACCCTTATGACAGAACTTGTTAAAACTCCGGTATTTGCGGAAAACAACCTGGTCAACTTGTACCATCTCAACGAGTTGTACCAGAGTGTTGCCACGGAAGTTTCCCGGCGCATGTTAGAAATGCACCAGATTGATATTCCCATCACATCTGGAATTTGGGGCGGGACATATCTTATTGCCCGTGCCAATGGCTTGGCCAAAAGGCGCATCTGGCGGCTTTATTGTATTGTCAATCTTCCGCAAAATACCCCTTTGGATAAACATGCAAATATGGAGAGGCTGGTTTCAATTTATTGCGATGTGTTCAAGGAGGCATTTGCGCCGCAACTGGAGTTAAAACTCAATATGTGGGGAGGGCGCCTTCCTTTCAGTAACTCTGCTAAACCCAGTTTGACCCTGCATATGGAAGATGCCACCGAAACAGTGAGTTGGTTGAGGGCGTTCTTTGTTTGGAACCATGTCTCCTGGGAGGAGTCGATCATCAGTGATACGGTGAGGATCATTCAGGAATATAAAGAGTTTTTTGACCTGAAAAAAGGTCCGATAGTAAAAGACCCGAAAGAGGTCAAATTCCTTCTCCAGGACATCATTATAATTTACCGTACGCTGGAAAATGCTTGCAGTGCCGATTTCCGCGAACATGCCGAGCCGATCATCGAAGAAATGGTGGCCCAATTTTTGTCTGGTCTGCATGATCGGGGAAAGATCATCGACCTTTATGAGACGGTGTTTAAAAACGCCTTGATTTATGGTTTTGAGGAAAGCCTGGAAGCACCCTTTGCGAAAGCCGGGCTTGATATCCGGGATGTGAAAAACTGGCCGGTGGAAAAAATCAACTGGGTGCCCGATGAGTTGAAGGAAAAGCTCGTCCCTCCCATTCAGAAAATATTGACCGGATTCAAGATGGAGTTGGAAAAAGAAAACGGGTGATTTTAGGCCTGCAATGCGGAAACAAAATCATCAAGACTTTCGAAAATCAGCTCTGCTCCTGCAAAGTCGATATTGCGGTTCAGTGGGTTGCGCAAAATGATGCAGGGCATTCCCGCCTCCTTGGCGGCATGGAGGCCTTTGAGCGCATCTTCGAGAACAAAACAGTCGCCAGGCGCGTATCCAAGTTTTTCTGCCGCATTGATAAAAATATCGGGATGCGGTTTTTCCCTGGAGGCAGACTCCTTGCCCAGAATTACCGGAAACAGGTCCAACGCGTTGGCGTTTTCGAGGATAGAACGAATGTCCTTGCCCCAGGACCCCGAGGCAATGGCCAGTTTGTGTTTGACCGATAAGGCTTCTACCATTGTTCGGGCCAACGGAAAGAGCTTGATATCGCCGCCCTGGCAAAAGCGGGAATAAACCTCGAATTTCTGCTTTCTTAAATCAACCGGGTCTACATTCAGTTTAAGGTTGTGGCGTTCGATCTCTCCGGCTATGCCTTTTCCTTTCGAGGTCCACTCCACCCAATATTCTTCCTTGTTCAGGGTGTGTCCGTAGCGTTCAAAAACTTCGTTGTAAGCCCGGTAGTGGAAAGGTTCCGAGTCGGCGAGTAAGCCGTCAAAGTCCAGGATGGCGGCTTTGCAGCGGCCAAGGAGGGTATGCAATCTATTTTCGGTCATTGCAGAATTTTTCCGAATCGTTCAAACCGCACCCAGTTTTCAAGGCGGTTCCAGGACCAGTAAATCATCAGCGCCTTGCCGCGGATTTTTTTAATATTCAAAAACCCCCAATAGCGACTGTCCTGACTGTTTTCCCGGTTGTCGCCCATGACAAAGACATAACCTTCAGGAACCAGAACCGGGCCGAAGTCATCTCGGGGGACCAGGGAATCGTTTGAGGCCAACTCGGTATGCCGGGCATGAGCATCTTCATAAGGTTTGCCATTGATATAAACTTTTTGCCGTCGTACTTCCAGCATATCCCCCGGCAGACCGATCGCGCGTTTTATGAAATCCCGCCTTTCATCTTTGGGGAATTTAAAAACGATGATGTCTCCTCGTTCAGGAGCTTTGGAAAACAAAACGATGTCGTCAAACAGTTTGCTATTGATAAAAGGGATTTCGTTGGGAATATGCGTGCCATAAGCGAATTTGGAAACCAGGATGTGGTCGCCGATAAGCAGAGTGGTTTCCATGGAGCCAGAGGGGATTTTAAACGCCTGGACGATGAATGTGCGAATCAACAAGGCGAGCAGCAGGGCGATTAAAATGGCCTCGGTATATTCGCGGGCAATACTTTTTTTGGGGGCTTCGGATTTTTCAGCGTCTTGTTTATTTGTCATCAGTCCTCAACACCGCTAGAAAGGCTTCCTGAGGGATTTCCACGCTACCCACCCGTTTCATTTTTTTCTTACCTTCTTTTTGTTTTTCCAGAAGTTTGCGTTTGCGCGTGATATCCCCACCGTAACATTTTGCCAGAACATTTTTCCTGAGTGCCTTGATCGTTTCACGTGCAACGATTTTGCCGCCTATCGCCGCCTGGATTGCCACCTCAAACATTTGCCGGGGTATCTGCGCTTTGAGTTTTTTGGCCAGGTCGCGGCCCAGGTAATAGACTTTGTCCTTGTGTGCGATCAAAGACAACGCATCGACCAGTTCGCCATTCAAGAGAACGTCCAACTTTACCAGATTGGATGTCCTGAAATCTATAAATTCATAGTCGAACGAAGCGTAACCTTTGGTGCCTGATTTAAGGCGGTCATAAAAATCCAGAACTATTTCGTTGAACGGCAGTTCATATTCCAGCAGCACCGTTTCCGTGTTCATGTATTCCATTTTTTTCTGGACTCCCCTGCGGTCACGGACCAGCGCCATCACGACTCCGATATATTCTTCCGGGACGATGATGGTCCCCAGGACGTACGGTTCTTCCAGATGGTCGATATTCTTTTGTTCTTGCAGTTTGGTCGGGTTGTCAATCAGCACCGTTTTTCCATCGCTGGTGATGATTTTATAAACAACGGTGGGGGCGGTGGTGAGAAGGTCGACTTTGTATTCCCGCTCAATACGCTCGCGCACGATTTCCATATGCAGTAAACCTAAAAACCCGCAGCGAAACCCGAAACCCAGTGCTGTGGAAGTTTCTGCTTCATAAGAAAACGAGGCATCGTTGAGCGTGAGTTTTTTTAACGCATCGCGCAAATCTTCATAGTCATCACCGCTGATCGGATACAATCCGCTAAAAACCATGGGTTTAACTTCCTTGTAACCGGGCAGGGCTTTTTCGCAAGGATTTTTGGCGTGGGTGATGGTGTCTCCCACTTTGGTCTGGTCCAGTTGTTTGATATTGGCGACCAGATAGCCCACCTCTCCGACTTGAAGTTGGTCACACTTCTCCTGCTTGGGGTTGGAGGTGCCCAGTTCTTCGACAATGAATTGGTTTCCTGTTGCCATCATCATGATTTCGTCACCCACCTTCAGGGTTCCCTGCTGCACCTTGACCAGAACCATGACTCCCCGGTACGCGTCGTACCACGCATCAAAGAGCAGGGCCTCTAATTTTTCGCTAGCGTCTCCGGCGGGCGGAGGAATATGGCGGGCTACAGCTTCCATCAACTCATCGATTCCAATGCCTTCTTTGGCGCTGACTAAAACGGCACCGTCAGATTCGATTTGCAGGACATCTTCCAATTGTTCTTTTATGAAATCGGGGTTGGCGCTGGGCAAGTCGATTTTATTGATCACCGGTATGATCGCCAGATCATGTTGCAGGGCCAGGTTGAGATTCGCTATGGTCTGCGCCTGAATGCCTTGCGTTGCATCGATGACCAGCAATACTCCTTCGCAGGCGGCAAGACTGCGCGATACCTCATAGGTGAAATCCACGTGTCCGGGAGTGTCGATCATGTTGAACACATAGTTCTGCCCGTCTTTGGCTTTATATTTCAGACGCACTGTTTGCGCCTTGATGGTGATTCCGCGTTCCCGTTCCAAATCCATATTGTCCAATACCTGGTCCACCATTTCCCGTTCAGGGATTGCCGAGGTCGCGAGAATCAGCTTGTCTGCAAGGGTGGATTTGCCGTGGTCAATATGGGCAATGATGGAAAAATTTCTCAATCGATCCTGTGCCATAATTTATTTGATATCCATTGAGGCATTTTCAACCCAATCAGGGTTGTATGCCGGGTGATAACTGTGCTGCGTGTAAAGGGCTACCCCCGGGGCGTGGAGGAAGGCTGTGCCACTCTCTCGATGCGAACTGTGGGAGAAATTTTGGTAAAGGACTTTTCATCTTCCCGTATATATTTCCACCATTCATCAAAGCAAATTTTCATGGCTTCATAATCTTTAGCGTTGTCAATATCCAGAGCCGCTCCAGGATACGGAACCTCCAAAGTCGTGAAACGGGTTTTCATGATGGTGCCGACTATTTTTTCCAGTTCTTTCCTGGGGTTCAGGTGGCGAAAATAATCCACCAGGGAATGGAGTCCAAAATTAGCAAAAAATAGACATAATTGCAGTCCGATATAACATTTATAATGCCGGAGCTTGTCTTTTCCGAAAAGCAGGAAACCAAACAGTATCAGGTTCTTGAAATTTCTCTGGTAGCGGTACTGGTACATTTTCTGGATATATTCGCGGTTTTCAATGCGCAGGGGTTTAACCAGATGCAGGTTGTTAACGCGAAAGCTCTCTTCTTTAAAGTGAATATAAGCCATTTTTATACCCGGTTTGCCGTTTTGCGGATAAAAATGTCGTAGTTTTTTTCGGGAAGCCAGCCCCATAACATGGTCGTATTTTTCCATGTCCGCATGGGAAATAAAATATTCCACTTCCTGTGGGGTGATCAGTGGCGAATCACAGGGCACGATAAGGACAGCTCTATCGCGGTGGGACTGCGTATCCGGCATCTTGGTGTTTTCACCTCGCAAGGATTGCAGGAAGGTGTGCCAGATGTTTTCGTAAATATTAGTTTTTTGTTCGACAATATGAATGCGTTTGGGAGATTTTAAATCGATCCGCCCTGAAAGAAACGCTTGCTGTAGTTTTTCCTTCGGGCCGACGACATAGATGTCCTGAATAGATTCTACTTTTTGCAGAGTTTCGACAACATAATGAATGAGGCAGTTTCCATTAATGGTCAAAAACGCCTTGTTGCGGTGATGCACCTTGTAGCTGGACTTTCCCTCTCCCGCAAGCAGGATTGCATCATATTTTTTAGGGTCACTCATTAGAACTCATACAAAAAAAATCCTCTCTGTTTCGATTTTACTATAATACCTTGTACTCTCCAATGAAATTGGTTATACACAGGTTTCATAATTTTTCATTTAAAAGTAGCAGATTTTCTGAATATGGAAACTTCAAGTTTAAAAACCACTCCTTTGACCCTTATCCATAAAGAGATGGGGGGTAAGCTCGTTCCCTTTGCGGGATGGCAGATGCCCATTCAGTTTCAAGGGGTCATTCCCGAACATCAATGTGTCCGCGATGGTGTCGGCATTTTCGATGTCAGCCATATGGGCGAGATCGAGATTCGCGGCCCTGCCGCCAAGAGCCTGATTCAGAAACTGATGACCAATGATATCGACTCCATGCAGGACAATCAGGCCCTTTATACCCTGATGTGCCTGGAAAACGGCGGTGTGGTGGATGATTTGCTGGTTCACCGTTTTTCCGAGGATCATTATTTTCTTTGTGTGAACGCCGCAAATACTGAAAAAGATTTTCAATGGATTTTAAAAAACGCTGGGTCCTGCGATGCGACGATTCAAAACACCAGTTCGGGAATCGCACAATTAGCGGTCCAGGGGAAACATTCTGAGGCCCTGTTGCAAAAACTATGTGAAACTGCGTTGCATGAAATCAAATACTACCATTTTAAAAAAGAAAAAATCCATAATTTTGAGGGCATCATCGCAAGAACCGGATACACCGGTGAAGACGGGTTTGAGATTTATATCGATGTGAACCACGCTGAAAGCGTTTTTAAGGCCATTCTTTCAGCAGGCAAAGATTTTGACCTCAAGCCCATTGGTCTGGGGGCCCGGGATACCTTGAGAATGGAAATGGGTTATGCTCTTTATGGCAACGAAATTGATGAAGAATGCAAGCCTTATGAAGCCGGTCTGGGCTGGGTCATTAAACTGGGCAAGCCCGACTTTATAGGTAAGGTAGAGCTTAAAAAACAAAAAGATGCGGGAAACAAGCGCAAGCTGGTAGGTGTCCGCCTGCTGGGCCGGGGAGTGTTGCGTCCGCATTATCGGGTATTAAAAAAAGGGGCTCCCATCGGGGAGCTGACCAGCGGAACTTTCTCCCCCTCCTTGAATACAGGGATCGGATTGTGTTATGTATCCTCTGAATATGCGGAACCTGGAACGCAAGTGGAAGTCGAAATCAGGAAACTGAGCGTGCCTGCCGAGGTCGTCAAACTGCCTTTTTTACCAACCCGCGTCAAAAAAAATTAATCGTTAAATTTTTTATCGGAGATGCCATGGAGGTCCCCAAGGATTTATTGTATACGCCGGAACATGAATGGATACGCGTGAACGGTGAGAAGGCCGTGATCGGTATCTCCCAATTTGCCCAGGATCAATTGGGTGATATTGTTTTTGTCGAATTGCCGGAGGTCGGAACCCAGATCGAACAGGGAAGCCCTTTCGGTGTTGTGGAGTCTGTAAAAACCGTGTCCGACCTTTATGCTCCTGCAAGCGGTAAGGTTATTGCCGTGAACAAGGATCTGGAAACCAACCCGGAAAAGGTCAATAGCGAACCCTATGGCGAAGGATGGATTGTTGAGATTGAACTCTCTGAAAAAAAAGACCTGGAATCCCTTCTCGATGATGATACCTACGCCGAACAATGCCAAAAGGAGCAGGAGTAAACCTCCCGCGCTTTTTCATACCCCCTGACCTATGCGGTATATCCCCCATACAGAACAAGATATCAGGCAGATGCTTGCCGAGATCGGCGTGCAGAATATTGATGAGTTGTTCAACAGCATTCCCGACTCGTTGAGATTGGGCGATACCCTTTTAGGGTTGCCCAGGAGTCTGTCCGAAAGCGAGTTGACCGATTATCTGACGCGAATGCAGAAAAAAAATACGACCGACTATTCCACCTTTCTGGGTGCCGGAGCATATCGTCATTTTTCCCCTGTATTGATCGACCACCTGATTTCGCGTGGAGAATTTGCCACCAGCTACACCCCTTACCAGCCGGAAGTCAGCCAGGGCACCCTGCAAGCCATTTATGAATTTCAAACCATGATCTGTCTGTTGACAGGGATGGAGATCGCCAATGCTTCCATGTATGACGGGGCTTCCGCTCTTGCTGAAGCGGTGGTGATGTCCAACCGGATCAACCGGCGCACCGAGTTTCTGGTCTCCAGGGCGGTCCACCCCGAATACCGCAAGGTGACGGAAACCTACACACAGGGAAGCAACTTCAGCCTCAAGGAAATCCCTTTCGACGATAAAGGGAAAACGGATCTTTCTGCCATCATCGGGAACCTGACGGAAAACACTTCTGCGGTTGTCCTGCAATCGCCAAACTTTCTGGGAACGGTTGAAGAATATGCCGCACTGAAAGACACACTGGATGAAAATGGCACCTTGTTGATTGTTGCCGTAGCAGAAGCTTTATCTTTGGGCATCCTGCAGGCACCCCATGGTGCGGATATTGTTGTGGGAGAAGGGCAATCGCTTGGCTTGCCGGTTTCTTTTGGCGGACCTTATGTGGGGTTTTTTGCTACGCGGAAAAAATTCTTAAGACAAATGCCGGGTCGCCTGGCCGGGGAAACGGTGGACCAGAACGGCGAACGGGCCTATGTGCTGACGCTGTCCACCCGGGAACAACATATCCGGCGTGAGCGGGCCACTTCAAATATTTGTACCAATCAAGGGCTGTGCGCTTTAGCCGCCACCATTTTCATGTCCACCCTGGGCAAACAGGGTTTTCGCGAACTGGCTGTGCTGAATTTGAGAAAAGCCAACTATTTAAAAAATCGGCTGGCGCATGTGCCGAATTTCAATATTCGTTTTTCCGGCGATACGTTTAATGAGTTTGTCCTCGAATGCCCGCGCCCGGTTGCGGAAGTTTTGGCCGCTTTGAAACAGGAACGCATCCTCGGCGGCTACCCCCTGGAATCGTATTACCCGGACTTGAAAAACTGCCTGCTGATTTGTGCAACGGAATTGAACACCCGCGAAGAGATGGACCGACTGGCTGAAGTACTGGAAGCTATGTAGCGGAATTTAACCCCCCTAGCCCCCCCCTTGTCAGGGGGGAACTGTGCCTCCCCCTGTTAAGGGGGATTGAGGGGGTTGTTTTTTTTATGCCTTGCCGCAAAACAAAAAAATTACCGTACCATTTTGTATTATTTATTCGGGTCAGCGATCAATTTCCGGGTAATTGTTCCAGCAGTTCTTCTGCCGGATAGGTCCAGATTTCTGCCAGGGTAGGATGGTAATGCGGTATCTGGGCCAGATCCTTCACCGTACCGCGAAAATGCATGAGGGTGATGATCTCGTGAATCAGTTCCCCGGCTTCCGGGCCGACAATATGTCCTCCCAGCACTTCCCCTGAAACCCGGTCGCAGAGCAGTTTCACATGCCCGTGTATTTCGCCCAGGCACATCGACTTGCCGTGGTCGTCAAACGGATAAGACGCTGTCAAGTAGGCGATATTGCCCGCCTGGCATTCTTTTTCGCTCAACCCCACACTGGCTACAGCCGGGTCGGTAAACACCACTGAGGCCTTGAGGCGATCATCGACTTGCCGCTCACTTTCCGACTCCGGGTGCACGGCGTTATGACCGGCCACTTCTCCCTGCAAAATCGCAATATGAACCACTTCATGGATGCCGTTTACATCCCCCACCGCGAAAATATGCGGCTGGCTGGTTTTCATTTTTGTGTTCACCGTAATGCGGCCGGAGTCGATTGCGATCCCTGCGGCTTCGAACCCACCACTATTGGGCCTGCGCCCAAGGGCTTGCAGGATGACCTGGGCGCGGACACGTTTTTCTTTGCCCTCATGCTGGAAATAAACGGTCACGTTTTCCTGCTCCTTCTCGGCTCGCAGAAGCTTTGTTCCGGTATAAAGATTCATGCCCTCCTGCCTGAATTGTTGTTCGACAGGCCGGGCCAGGTCTTCATCGCCACTGGATAAAATATGCGAACTTCTTTGTAGCAGTGTCACTTTAACGCCGATGCGCAATAAAAACTGGGCCAGCTCCACCGCCACTGCTCCGGCACCCAGAACAATGATCGATTCGGGTTTCTCACGCATTTGCAACACGTCATCGCTGGTGATGAAACCGGTTTCTTTGAGACCCGGAACAGCGTAGTCCGCAATCACGGAGCCGGTGGCGATGATGAATGATTTTGCTTTGAGGGTTTGCTTGCCGACACGGATTTCATGGGGCGAGATGAACTGTGCCCGTTCTTCAATGAGGGTGAAGCGCGGGTCCTGCAATTGCTGGATGCGATAATCGGCAAACTCTTTGATGAGTTTATTTTTGCGATCATTGATGTCAGCAAGACAAGCTTGCGGATCAACAGGCTGGATGCCGAATTCCTTGGTCCGGCGCATCAACGCCATGATATCGGATGAGCGCAGGATCGCTTTGGTCGGCATGCATCCCTTAAGAATGCATAAGCCTCCCAACGGGCCGGGGTCAACGATTGCCACCCGTGCGCCCAGTGTCTGAGCGGTAGAAGCCGCGGCATAACCTGCTGAACCCCCGCCAATAACTACAACATCAAAATCTATCGTCACGATAACTCTAAAGAGTTTTGCAATCTTCAGGGGTCAGGTCGAACTCCCTGCCGCATTCCCCGATGAGGTCGCGGGCATTGTTTTCCATAAACTCATCGCCCGTTTGCTTGAAGGCATCTGCCGCTTTGACAAGGTGATGAATAGCCTCCTTGCCGGACTTGGCGCCATAATACAGCATGGCGAGATTGCTATGGGCTCGGCCAAACTCCGGGTTGATACGAAGGGCTTCTTTATAATGTTTGAGGGCTTCATCCTTCTCGCCGATCAAATTGCTGACCACGGCCAGGCTGTAATGAATCATGGGAGCCTCGGGCTTTAAACGCAGGGCCTCGCGAAAAGATTTGGAAGCCTCCAGGTTCATGCGCAGCTTCCCCAACCGTATCCCCATGTTAAAATGAGCGAGAAAATGGTCCGGGTCCAGTTCAATGGCCTTCTTATAAGATTCGAAAGTCCTGCGGTCATCCCCCAACTTGCTGAATGCCAGACCCTCCTGGAAATGTTGCTCCGCAGTTTTTTCGCTTTGTTGTTCTGATGACATAGATCCCCTCTATCTTTCTACTTTTGTATAATAGATTAATGACATAATTGAAAATGGATTGGTACTTATGCTACCTTATCCCCCCCCGACAATGCAACTGCTAGCCGCAGGGGCAGCATTGCATGGCCCGTGGGGCGAACAACACCATCGAGCGCAATACTTTAAAATTCCCCCCTGATAAGGGGGGCTAGGGGGGTTAAATAAACCCGCAATTTTGGTTTTTCAGGAAAAGTTATTATGGCAATAGAAGCAGGAACTGAAGAAGAACGGATCATGTTGGGCCGGTGGATCAAAAGAGGCAAAGGGCTCATCGTGGGGACTTCCGCGCTGGGCGATGCCTATCTGGACCCCAATGTTAAAAGGGAAGAAGAGACCGAAAAAAAAGCACAAGACTATGTAGCGTTTGATCAACAGGCTGCCCAAGCACTGCCTCATTTAACAGGGCGGTTTCGCTGGGATCTGGAAAAATATTACCGTGACCGTTATGGTCCCTATTTACCTCAGGACTGATTGAAATTATGTCTCGACTCAAAATTGCAGAAATCGACGATGTTCCACCGGAAGGAACCGGGCGGCAGGTTCCTTTTAAACACGAGTACACGGAGATCGAATACGTTCTTGCGCTGTTTCAGGTCGAAGGTAAGTTCTATTGTCTCACCGACCAGTGCCGTTGTTGCGAAGGCAGCCTGGGAAAAGGTGCGTTAAAAGGGATGTTTGCTTTTTGCAACAAAGATGAATGCGGCTGGAATATTAAAAAAGGCTACTGCAAATTCAACCACTCCGATACCACTCCCCGCTACAAAGTCATCGCCGAAGAAGACGGCCTCTACATCGACATCTAACTCCTCGGCGGAGGGCCAACTAGCAATAGCTCCACTTGGCGAGCAACGATTTTTCTCGGCATAATCAAGCTTTTGCTCAGTTGCAACCCTGTAGGATCGTCATTGCGAGTCACAAAATGGCATGGCGATCCAGAGTTTCGCTGGATTGCTGAGCGGAGCCGAAGCACTCGCAAAGACGAGGCAACCCCTCCCAGCCTCCCCTTGTCAGGGGAGGAGCAACTATAGTATTACCCCTGCGGGGCACGAAAGCTTAGGAAGAATATCACGTGCGCTTGATGGGCTCAGCCAGCCTCACGATCAATGCAGTGCGGGCCCCGCGCCTAGCGGCGGCGAAGGTTGTGAAATTTTTCTACCCATTTGAGCAGGGTTTTTGGGGCGTTCTTTTTTTTCCAGACTCCGGCTGTGTATTTATTGGCTTCGGCCATGGTGGGGTAGGTGTGAATGGTGCCGAGAATTTTGTTGAGCCCTAGCCCATGTTTCATGGCGAGAACATATTCCGCCAGGAGATCTCCGGCATGGTAGCCGACGATGGTGACACCGAGAATTTTGTCTTTTCCGGGTGGGGTCAACACTTTTACCATGCCGTGATCTTCTTCGTCCGCGATGGCGCGATCGAGATCGTCGATGCCATAAATCGTGATTTCGTGAGGGATACCCTTTTGTTTTGCTTCCATTTCGTTGAGCCCTACTCGTGCCACCTCAGGGTCGGTGAACGTGCACCAGGGAATGACGGAATAATCGGCCTTGAACTTTTTGAATGGGCCAAACAAGGCGTTTACGGCGCAATACCAGGCCTGGTGTGCGGCGGTGTGAGTGAACTGGAAGGGGCCTGCGACATCGCCACAGGCATAGACGTTTGGGTGCCGGGTTGTGCGCAGGTATTCATCTGTTTTAAGGGTGCCATTGGCGTTCAGTTCCAGGTCCAGATTTTCCAACCCAAAACCTTTGGTGTTAGGTCTGCGCCCCAGAGCCAGTAGAACCTGATCGAACTCAATCTCTTCTTTTTCTCCATTTTTATCCAGCACGGCAATATTTTTCCTATTCACGACTTTGAATTCCTGCAACGAAGTATTGAGTCTTAACTGCACACCCTCTTTAACAAATTGTTTGCACACCACATCGCTGATATCCCGGTCTTCGCGGGAAAGAATGCAGTCGAGTTTTTCAATTTGTGTGACCTGACACCCCAGTCGGGCAAAGCCTTGAGTCAACTCCGACCCGATAGGCCCGCCTCCTACTACCAATAAGCGTTCCGGTTTCTGGCGCAGGTTCCAAACCGTGTCGGTGGTGAGGTGAGGTATTTGTTCCAGGCCGGGGATGGGCGGAACCAGGGGGCTGGCTCCTGTTGCGATCACGATATTTTTTGTGGTCAGCACTTTGTCGTTGATCTGTATTTCATGCGGGGAAAGTATGGTTGCCACGCCTGTGAAGCAGTCTACTCCGAGGTGGGTGTACCTCTCGATGCTGTCATGCGGTTCAATTTTTGCGATGACCTTTTGCACGCGTTCCATGACCTGGGAAAAATCAAACTGAGCCGAAGCGGACTTGAAGCCGAATTCTT
>CAZEBI010000029.1:0-22596 GCA_964510355.1 uncultured Nitrospina sp.
ATATGGTGATCAATCCTCCTCCCGTATCACTTGGGTTGAATCAAAAATCCAAGGTGAACTTTATGCGACCCTCGGCGGATGTCTTGTTTGAAAGTGCGGGGAAAGTATTTGGAGAGTTTTGTGTCGCTGTCATTTTGTCAGGAATGGGCCGTGATGGAGCTTTGGGAGCAGGAACCATCAAAGCCGGGGGCGGGGCGGTCTTTATAGAAAACCCCGGAAAATCTTCAGCGCCTTCCATGCCGCAAACGGCTTTGGACTCTTTGAGAGTGAACGCTTCTTTGCCCCTGACAATGATTGGGGAAGCAATATCTCATCAAGTGACCCTGGCGAATAAAAAATTGTCACAGCGCAAAAGGGAAGAATAGGCCGGTTCATTCCTTTCTTACCATCCATCCTTCAAGAAGAAGCATTCCCGCGACCAATAAAAAAAAAGCTGTGGCCAGGGGTGTGCTGTCGGAAGATTGCGGTTTGCGGGTTGGGGAATAAGGCTCCTGGATTTGCAGATCCATGCCCGCAAGAAAACTTCTGATTTCTTTTTGCGATATCTTCCCCGGTTCGGATTCATAGGGGTCAATATTTACGGTGAGGGTTCCTGCAGGTTCGGCCCCCCGTGGAAGTTTTGTAAATATTTTCTGCTCTGCGGGTTGAGCTTTGCGAGAAGGTGAAGAAAAAAGATGGTAGACCCCCGGCTGAAAGGTGTCGCCAAAAACCCTGTTTTCCAAAAGGTGTAAGGTTCCATCCGGTTTGCGAACGATCCACTGATCCTCCGAGCCGGTGTTTTGACGAAAAGGTTCTCCCACCAACAAGTCCTGCCGGGAAATATTTTCCAGTCCTCGGGTGGAATACTGAGTCCATCTCTGTATCCAGGGTAAATAAGTGGGCTGAATGGGAAAATCGTTCCAGTCCCTGTCCAGCGAACTCAAAAATAGTACAACAATGCCTGTTCCCACCGCCGACTCAATCACTGCCGGGTTCTGGTTTGAAAACCAGGCTCCTACCTTGAATTTTCTGTCGTCTCTTGCCTGGACGGTATATATGGAATAAAAATTAATTTCCCGCATCTCTTCAAGCTCTTTGGGGGAGAAGATTTTTATCACCGGGTGCGTGTTATTTTTTAACAGCAGGTGCAGGGCCTCTTTCATAACCTGATATTGAGACTCCAGTTTTACGGGCAGGAGATTTCCCAGGTGTTCGTTAAAATATTTGGGATTTATCTGGTCGCCCACTCCCAACAACAAGGCGCCACCATTTAAAACGAATTTTTCAAGTTCGAGTTCGTAGCCTGGGGGGAGTTCGCGCACGTTCGCCAGGAGGATGACAGAAAAGTCGTTCAGATTTCGCAATGCCAGTTCGGCAACAGTGGAAACGGTGGGGTCGATATGTGACAGGGCCACCGAAAACGGGTTCAGGGCACGCTCAAGGTAAAAGGATTCGCTTTGATGTGAAATGGTTTCAGGATCTCCATCGACCACCAGAACTTTGATATCCCGACTGGGATGGAAAGAAAAATATCGGGAATTGTCGGCAGTTAATGTGTCGTCAGAGATCAGTACTTTTCCATCAAAAGGCTGGTTTCTCCTTAAAGGATAAGAAAATTCATGGGCAAGAGTTTGCCCCGGAGGAATATCGAGAACCTCTTCTTTCACGATCTTTCCTTGCAGAAAAAGAGACAGAGGCAGTCGACTCAAAGTGCTGGACAAATTTTTGATTTCTGTCTGGACTCTCAGTAAACGGCTTTGGGTGAGAAACTCCTGGGAAACCTGAACACTTTTGATCAACCCCTTATTGTTATCAGACTGCAGTTGTGAAAAATCCAGCACCTGAATCGGGTAGGGGGCTGTGATCCTGGAAAACGCTTCTTGCCTCCAACCGTTTTTATCCAGATCGGTCAGCAGTAGAATTTTCTTTTTCTTTAGCCCGGTGGATTCCAGTAGTTGGATCGACTTCTCCACAGCTTCTCCAATATGGGTGGTGCGAAAGGAGATAGACTGTGCTTTCAGTGTTTTTTCGAAAATGGATTTGTCGGAGGTCCAGTCCTGCTCGATGCGCGCTGGAGAAGAAGCGAGAACCAGACTGAATTCGCTGTTGTCCGGGGCTTGATCTACTTGGGCAAAAATAAATTCCAGCGCGTGATCGAAAAGCGGTTTTTTACCCGCTTTGGCCCCCATGCTGTAGGAGTCGTCCAGAATAAATACGACTGCCGCAGGAGACAAAAGCGCCTCCGATTGCCTAAATGAAAAAAAAGGGTTGGCCAGGGCGAGGCTGAACAAGGCGATGGCCAGGCAACGGGCCAAAAGCAATAGCAATCTGTTAGGCCGGGATTTTCGGGTCGAGCGTTTTTGTGACTGGGCAAGCAGATGGACGGCTGAAAACCGGATATGCTTTTTTTGCCTCCGGGTTAAAAGATGGATCAGGACTGGAGCCGCAATTCCGAGCAGGCCATACAAAAACAGAGGCGAGGAAAAAGTAAGGTTCATAATTTGATGAGGCTTTTACGCTTGAGTAAATAATAACTCAAAGTCTGATCCAGAGGCTCGGAAGTGTCGATGAAAACATAATCCACGCCCAGTCCGTTGCAGTCTTTTTTGAAAGAATTTATTTGATCCTGTATAGCCTTCCGGTATTCCTCGCGAATGTCCTTCGGGTCGAGCCCGACAGCGAGTTCCTCTTCCAGCGACTCGAATACGATATTTCCCTCAAAGGGCAGGTGAATTTCGTCAGGATGTAAAACGTGGAATAAAACGACCTCGAGTCCTCTTGAGCAAAGGAGCCTTAAACTTTTTTGCAGATCCTGGTTTTGTACAAAAAAATCTGAAACCAAAATGAGCAGGCTTCTTCCGGGCAGTCTTTCCGCCAGACCGGCTAGAACATCATCGATCCGGGTTGTTCCCTGTGGGGAAATATTGGCCAGCCCATGCAAAATATGCTGGAAATGGGAAGCTTTGGAGCGAGGAGGAAGATGTTCAATGACCTTGTCGTTGAACAGAGTCAAACCCACCGCGTCAAATTGTTTCAAAAGCAGGTAAGAAAGCGCCGCGACCAAGGTGCGGGCAACCTCCATCTTTGAGTTGTGTTCCGTTAACCGGGATTGATAGCCCATCGACCCGCTGGCATCGAGCAAAATCGTGCACTTCAGATTAGTGGATTGCTCAAATTGTTTGACATGATATTTATCGGTTTTGCCCACCACCTTCCAGTCGATATGGCGTATTTCATCGCCTGGGGAATAATCCTTATATTCCGCAAACTCGACCGAAGAGCCTTTGTGGCGACTGCGATGTTGACCTGTCAGCAGGCCTTCCACCAGGTTCATGGCGGTAATTTTCAGAGACGAAATCCGGGAAAGAACCTGAGCATCAAATATAGAGTTTTCCATAGCCTGTTGAAAGTGAAAAATATCCCCCATATTGTCGCACAAAATCCACTAGGCGTGGGGCCGGGGTGTGCCGTCGCTTTATTTGGCGAACAAAGATCTCCTCGGCTCAATCAAGTCCTTGCCCAGTTTTTTTCTTGCTAAAAGGCCCCGTGAGAAGAAATACAGTAATACTCTATTAAGCGCCAGTACTTCTTGCTTGCCGACAGAGTTATTGCCAGCTGAGTCCAGCGTCACGCTGGTGGTTGACATTATGGGGAAGCCTTATAAAATGGGGGTTCACTTTCGATAATATGAATATTTTTGTGGCGTTCAACCTATGAGTTCAGTTCGATATTGTAAATGCCATTTTCACAACGGTGAGTCCGAACACTGGGGAATTCTGGATCGCAAGTCCTTTGCTCAGAAGGGTGCGAATGCACATTTTGTTCCCGATACGCCTTTGTTACCCAAACATCTTATGCTGGAGTTGCATTTTGACTGGGAAGAGGAACGGGTCTGGGGAAGCACGACCTATGAGTTGGTGGTCAATGGTCATGATGTGCGGGAAATTGTGTTCGATGCCGTAAACCTGGAAATAGAGAGGGTCATGCTGGGCCGCCGTTCGGTAGAATTTGAAAATACCGGTGATCAGGTGATTGTGTCACTGGAAAAGCCACTCAAATATGAGGCGGCTGTGCAGGTGAAGCTGTTTCATTCGGTCACCCGGCCGCCTGCTGGAATTTATTTTACGAAACCCGATGAAGCTTATCCGGACCGGTTCAAAACGGTCTGGACTCAAGGGCAGGATGAGGATTCAAAATATTATTTCCCCTGTTTTGATCAGCCCAACTTCAAACAGACTACAGAAGTAAAACTGCATTTACCTAAGGGAATGTTTGGTTTGTCCAACGGCAGTCTCATCAAAAAGAAGGAAAGTACGAGCAAATCTTTTTACCACTATAAACTGGAAATTCCCTACTCGACCTATTTGCTCTCCATTGTAGCCGGAGAGTTTTCCGAGCATAAGAGCCGTGTTGGCGGTGTCGATATTAAATGGTATGTGCAAAAGGGCCGGGAATCGGAAGGGAAGAATGCTTTTAAGGATACCGGAAAGATCATCCAGTTTTTTTCCGATTATATTGGTTACCCGTATCCTTATAAACACTATACCCAGATCGCGGTTCCCGAATTTGTCTTTGGGGGCATGGAAAATTTTACCGTCACCACCCAGACCGATCTGACCCTGCATGACAACCGGGCCAGACTGGACATGGATTCAAATGGATTGGTCGCCCACGAAGCCGCGCATATGTGGTTTGGTGATGTTGTCACTGCGAGAAGCTGGTCGCATGCCTGGTTGCACGAATCGTTCGCCACCTATTTTGATGCACTCTATACCCGCGAGTCGAAAGGTGAAGACGAATTCCGTTACCAGTTGCTGGAAGACGCAGAAACTTATTTCAGTGAAGACACCCGTTACCGTCGTGCCATTGTGACCCATATCTATAAAGAACCTATCGATTTATTCGATGCCCATCTTTATCCGGGAGGAGCGGTGCGGCTGCATTATTTGAAATCTCTTGTGGGGGAGCCTTTGTTTCGCAAAGCCCTGACCCGATTTCTAAAACGTCATGAGTATGGACTGGTCGAAACCGTAGACCTGGTACGTTGTCTGGAAGAGGTCAGCGGAAAGAATTTTGATGAATGGATGGATCAGTGGATTTATCGCGGAGGTTATCCCATCTTGGAAGTGGGTTATCAATGGGGTTCGGTTGCAAATATGGCGGAGGTGACGATCAAACAAACGCAGAAGGCCGAGAAAAAAGATGAGAAACTGCTGTTCAAACTTCCTTTGCAGATTGAGTTTTATACTTCCCGTGGCAGTGAAAAGTTTGCGTTGGAAATCAAAAATAAAGAGGAAAAATTCTGTTTCCATCTCAAGTCCAAACCGCTGTTTTTCCGGTTGGACCCGGACTACGAATGTCCGGTAAAAAAAGTGAAGCTGGAAGTCTCTCGCTCCCTTCTGCATGAGCAGTTAAAACGCGACAAGAGCCCTATAGGGAGGATCGAGGCGGCGCAAAGTCTTGTTGCCAAGGCGGGGCAGGCTGATATCAAGGTGCTCAGCCAGTGTCTCAAAAAAGAAAATCAATGGGGTGTGGCGCATCGTATCGCCAGAGCCTTGGGGAAAATAGGTGGGGAATTTGCCCGCGATGGATTGCTCAAAGCAGTGAACAGCCGTGACGCTAAAATTCGCCGAGGCATTGTCCATGCGTTGGGAGAGTTCATGGGGGATGAAAAAGTCGCCCGGGTTTTGAAGAAAATTGCAGGCGGTGACCCTTCTTACAGGGTTGAAGCAGAAGCCTTGTCTTCCCTGGGTCGAATCAAGGCGAAAAACTGTCGCCCGTTTCTGGAAAGTTTTCTCGAAAGGCCCTCGCACAACGATATGGGGCGGTCGGCGATATTCAGGGCTTTAGCCAATCTGGAGGAAGAGGGGGCGTGGGCAACCTTGCTTGCAGGCGCGGATTATGGCGCGCCCCGCAGCAGTCGGTTTTCTGCTATTCAGGGGCTGGCAAAACTGGCCCGGCGGTTTGAAAACCACAAGCCCGATGCCATCAATGCTCTCGATCGATTTGCCAGGGAAACGCGCGGGACACCTTCTGCAACATTTCGCGGTAAACTGGCGGCCATTCAAGCCATGGGCGAGATGGAAGACCTTGCGTCGGCAATTCCCACCTTGAGGAAGCTGGTAGAGGGGGAAACCGATGGTCGTTTGAAACGGCGGGCTGAAGAAACCATTGTCCGTTTGTTCGAGTCTGCTAAAAAACCCAGGGAAATGAAGTTGATACGGTCTGATCTCGATGACTTGATCAAAGAAAATAAATCCCTGCGTGATCGAGTGGATATTGTGGAAAAACAAAAAGACGCTAAACAAAAAGCCAAAAAGAGAAGATGAATGAAAATGAGCCTCTGCGTGACTGAGAGGTGTTATAAAAAATCTGAAAAGAAAAAAGGATAATGGGATGAACAAACCTTTTAATGATGAACCGATAGATGTGTTGGTGAAAAAGTTTTTGGCCCGGAACGGAACGGTTCTGGATTTGCGATTAAAATATATCGGCGATGAAGGTCTGGAGTATCTGGCTAAGTGCTCGGACCTGATCGACTTGGAAGTGTTGAATCTGGAAAGAAACGAGATCACCGACAAAGGTATTCAGGTATTGGCCGGTTCTTCCATCATCACCAACTTGAAGGAAATGCATCTGGAAAGAAACGAGATCGGCGATGAGGGAGCCAAAGCCATTGCCGGGTCCGCAAATTTTTCCTACCTGAATTTTATCAACTTATGGAAAAACAAAGTGGGAGCCGAAGGAGCCAAAGCCATTGCCTGTTCCACTGTTCTGGTCAATTTGAAAAGCCTGGATTTGGCCCAGAATAATATTGGCGATGAAGGTGCCATGGCTTTGGCCCAAAGCGACACCTTGGCGGGCCTGGAATTGCTCGAGATATTTGGCAGTGGTTTGACCGATGAAGGCAAAAAGCAACTCAGGGAATCCACGGCTTTCCCCAAGCTACAGACCCTCGTTGTGGAGTGATGGCAGCGCATCGGCGGTGGGTATGCTCCTTCAGGGAGGCCTTTGCGCAAGTCGAAAAAAACTAAACATAAGTTCCCCTCCCTTCATAGGGACTCAAGCCCGATGAGTTGAGGGGTTGAGCAGGGAGGGTTGGATGATGAATTTAAGGAAAAAAATCCACACCCCTTCAGGCCGTCACTGAAGCAGTGCCCCTCATGAGAGGGGAGGATCAATGAGAAATCCAGGGTTACGCAAAGCTCTCTCTTTCAGGAGGAGGGTGGTTAGTCGCCTTTCTTGAAGAGCTCGTGCAACCGAGTCTGACAGCGGGGTTCTTTGGTCAGTTCGATCATGATTTTCTCGTTGACACTCAAATTTGGCATGCTGGTTTTAGAGAAAAAACGGGAGAAGGCCGCCCAAAGACTGGGGCAGTCACGGAACTCGTTGTAGGTGGAGAGGATATTGGTCATATTGGTGGTGCTTCGGGTATCGACTCCATCGAATAGAATAAACATTTGCATGGAGAGGTCATAAAGGACCTGCGAAAGGTGCTCGGTGGCCATCTGCAGGAAAGGAAATTTGTTGACGTTTTTTTTCATTGATGCGTTGTCGGAAGAAAGAACGGCGATATTTCTTTTAACCTTTTCCAGGTCTTCGTCGATTTCTTTCCAGATTTTTTCGTTCATCAACCTTTTTTCCAGTTTTATCCTTTGTGCTTTTCCTGGAAACAGTTTCCTGAAAGCGGAGTAGATGATCCCCAATTCCTTGACTTTGTCGGGGTAGGTGTTCCTGATATTTTTTTCCATACTCTTGTCATAGCCTTGCATCATTTTCAAAAACTCTTTTTTGTCCAGAGGTTTGTCGGTCTGGATTTTTTCGGTGGTTTTAGAGATGCTTTGAAATAACAGCTGCTTTTCGTTGGGCGGATACCAGAAGTCTATTTCCTGAATGATGATGTTGATCCGGTTCAAGATATCGCGTCCATATTTTTTTTCATGATGAGGGGTGATGGTGATGGTGATGTCATCGGCATCTTTTTCCCGGACAACAATATTGAAATTCTTTTTAAGGAGTTTGGAAAAAATCATATCCAGTCTGGAAAAATGGATTTGTCTAGCCTGAATACACTCCCAGGTTTCATCCATGACGGCTTTAAGCCGGGTTTTTTCGCTTTCCTGAGAAAATTTAGACTCCAAAGTTCTTTGCGCTCGTTTGATGATTGGGTCGTTGTAAACGATGAGATTTTTTTTAAGGTCATTAAAGTTTTGCAGGAGGGCGACCGATTTTCTAACCTCATCGACGTAGGAATATTTCTTTTTCGATTTCTGCGTTAACGTGGTCAGGAAGTCTCCTGTATCAAAAACATCACTCATGCGTGAAATCAGCATGTTCATTTCCTTGACCTGAAAATAAAATTTTCCCAACTCCGGTTCCGATCTTTTGTCCTTTAGAAAGGATTCCATAAATTTGCAGATCTGATAATAAATGTCGTTGAGTTCCTTGTAGGCTTCGGGGGCGTTGTCAAAGAACTGGTACTTGGAAAAAAGTCCGTTTTTCATTCGCAATACGTTATAGCCCAGGGTTTTATTTTCGCCTGAGCCGTAGCCATTGAAAAACTCATCGAGGGTGATGTTGTGTTCTTCCAGGTTGTCGACCAATTCGTTCAATTCGGGAACCACGGTTTTACCCATATTTGCGGGTTCCCGATAATATTTTTCCATATAGTTCAATTCGAAGCGGATGTTAGGAAGAACGAAGTCGAACGCGGAGAGGATGAGGTCTACAGTTTTAAAAACTTCCTGTTTGTAGATTTCCAACTTGCACTCATATTGGTCATCGGCGATTTGTTCCACATCCTGCTTCAGCTCTATGAAGATTTTGTCGATCCCTTTCAGGCTTTCAAGGGCTTGTGATATATCGATGGGTTGGGAGCCGTTTTTAAAAAGCGGGCCGCTCGCATCTTTTTCTATGCTAGGGAGTTTTTTCTGGTAGGAGGCAATGATAGATAAAATCCGCGCTCTTTCCTCTTCCGGGCCTTTATCTCCAGGCTCAATTTCGGCGGCGTCTTTGACTTTGTTCTCAAAAAGAGACAATTGGCTTGCCAGAGTCTCAAGACCTTTCTTGACCTCTGGCAGTGTCTTGGCATCAATCATTGTTATTTAACCTCCCCGTTTTGAACATCTTACAAGCCTTGTAAAGCTAAAGGAAGCAATAAATGGCATATAATATGAGGCAATTGAAGATTTAGAGCATTGCCCGTATAGGTGAAAACCGGACACCGAGGTTATTTTGACCCATTTTTTGTGATCACCCTCAAGCTTAATAGATGGTTTATGAGTGATTCGAAATGTGCCCGGAAATGCAAGTTATGCGAGGCGGCAATGGGGGATATCATAGATATATTGCTATTAAATAATTTCCATGAACTCCATATAATTACCGAGGAATCGGTGCAAGGCTTTGTTTAATGCTTGGTGCTCCGGGGCGGTGAGGGTGGGGTCCTTCTCGATGAGGTGGAACGCTTCTTTGCGGGCTGTCTCCAGAATGCGGATATCGCGGAGCAGGTTGGCGATTTTTAAAAGGGGTAGTCCGGACTGCCTGGTGCCCATAAAGTCTCCCGGCCCGCGTATTTTTAAATCCTCTTCCGCGATGATAAATCCGTCGGCGGAACTTTGCATGGCTTTCATTCGGGCTTGCCCTTCCTCGGATACGGGATGATGGGCCATCAACAGGCAGTGCGAGGCATGGGTTCCTCTGCCTACACGTCCGCGTAACTGGTGGAGTTGGGCCAGGCCGAATCGTTCGGCATGTTCAATCATCATGACGGTGGCGTTGGGGACATCAATGCCCACCTCAATGACCGTTGTGGCAATCAGGATCTGAATTTCTTTTTTGAGAAACCGGGACATGATGCTCTGACGCTCTTCCTTTTTAAGCTTCCCATGTATCAGGCAGGCCGTGTGCCCGGGGAACCGATCCGCAATAAAATCAAAAACGGTGACAGCGGCTTTAAGATCCATGACTTCCGACTCTTCGATCAACGGGCAGACCACGAAAGCCTGCCGGCCTTGTTGCAACTGGTTTTTTAATATGGCATAGGCCTTTTCCCGCCAGTCCTCAAAAAACAGTTCCGTGGTGATTTCCTGTCGTCCGGGAGGAAGTTCATCCAAAAACGACACATCCATATCCCCATAGAGGGTGAGTGCCAAAGATCTTGGGATGGGGGTGGCTGTCATGATGAGCAGATGCGGGTGGTCGCCTTTTTTGCCGATAGCATCCCTTTGTAAAACCCCGAACCGGTGTTGCTCGTCAATCACTGCTAACCCAAGGTTTTTAAACTGGATATCTTTTTGAATCAGGGAGTGGGTTCCGATAACAATATGCGTTTTGCCGCTACGAATCTCTTCGTAACGGCTTTGTCTCTCTTTCCCCTTGAGGGCACTGGTTATCAGGCTCAGTTCGAGACCTAATTTTTCACAATAGGGCAGGATATTCAAATAATGTTGTTCGGCGAGAATTTCTGTCGGAACCATCAGCGCAGACTGTGTGCCGTTATCCACTGCGGTCAGCAGGGCGGTGAGGGCGATGACCGTTTTTCCGCTTCCGACATCTCCCTGGATCAGCCGGTTCATGGGTTTTTCTTTTTCCAAATCTTCCATGATTTCACCGAGAACCCTTTTTTGTGCTCGGGTTAACGTGAAGGGCAAAAGTTTTACAAACTGTTTGATGAGTTTTCCCCGGGTTTTAAAGGCGGTTCCTATATTTTTTTCTCCTGAATTTTTTTTTCTGAATGCCAGGCCCAGTTGGATGAGGAACAGTTCTTCAAAGACGAGCCGCTTTTGCGCCGGGGTCTTGAAAGCATCGAGGTCTTTTAAGCAAGAGTCTTCGGGAGGAAAATGGGCTTGGGCAATGGCCTCGGACCGGGGAATAAAACCATGGCGCCGAATCAAGTCATGAGGGAGAAATTCTTCGATAAGGTGCAGGTATTTATCGAGAACATTTTTAATAATGGTTCGCATGGATTTGAGATGCAGGCCATCGGTGACATGGTAGACAGGAACGATCTTGCCAATTTCCAGCGAGCTAGCACTTTCAACGGCTTCGGATACTTGTTCGCTATCCGGGTGGATGATCTCCATGCCGGACCGTTTGTTGAGGCTGGGTTTGCCTGAAAGAATAATTTTTTGCCCCGTTTGAAACTTTTCCTTCATATAACTTTCGTTAAACCGGAACCATCGGGCCCGGATGACTCCCGTCTCATCCTGGATGATGACCTCAAATACCCTTTTTCGTCGCCCCATGAACAGTATTCCGGCATTTAAGACCTGTCCTGTAAGAGTGACGTATTCGCCGGGAACAGCCTGGGAAATTTTTTTGAACTGAGTCCGATCCTCAAACCTAAAAGGGAGGAAATAAAGGAAGTCTTCGATACTTGTGATACGCAGTTTTTCAAGAAGAATGGTTTTTCGGGGGCCGACGCCTTTAACAAATTGTATGGGGTCGTCCAGAGAAGGTGCGGGAGTATTTTTCATGGCCCAATATTAACGTGCAAGGCGCGCGGGGGCAAGGAGTTCGATTGAGCGTTGACAGGAAAATTTTGTAGAAGTATCCTGAACCGTAGAACTTATTGTTTTCCATCGGCCTTTTCCATGTCTGTAGGTGGGTGGAAAGATAATGGAGGTTTTTTTCCTGCTATGAAAGTTCAGGATCTGACAGATGCGTTATTAGAGTACTTGCCTGATGCCGATGTCGACATCATTCTGAATGCCTATATCTATTCCGCCAAGGCCCACCGGGGGCAGAGCCGAAGGTCCGGCGAGGCCTATATCTCGCATCCATTGGAAGTTGCCAATAACCTGGTAAAGCTAAAGCTGGACGCGACCACCGTAGCCGCCGGCCTGTTGCACGATACCATAGAAGATACCCTTTCGACCCCGGAAGAAATCAAAGAATTGTTTGGTGAAGAAATTTTCCAGCTTGTGGACGGGGTGACAAAGATCAGCCAGATCCATTTTTCCAGTCATGAAGAGAGTCAGGCGGAAAACTACCGCAAGATGATCTTTGCCATGGCCCAGGATATCCGGGTGGTGTTGATCAAGCTTGCCGATCGAGCCCACAATATGCAGACTCTGGAATCTCTTTCAGAAGAAAGGCAAAGACGCATTGCACGGGAGACTCTGGAAATATATGCACCCATTGCCAACCGCCTCGGTATCGGGTGGATGAAAACCGAGTTGGAGAACGGTTCGTTTCGTTATCTTTACCCGGAAGAGTATAGGGTGATTGAGGAAAAAGTGGCAAAGGGCAAGGAGTGTCGGGACGAGTATGTGGAAAAAGTCACTTCCCGGTTAGTGAAAGAGTTGGAAGAGGCGGGGATAACAGGAAAGGTTGCGGGGCGGCCGAAACAGTTTTTCAGCATTTATAAAAAAATGATGGATCAGAACATCAGCTTTGAAGATGTTTATGACCTGGTGGGAGTACGGGTTTTGACGGAATCCTTGCGCGACTGTTATTCGGTTTTAGGGCTGGTGCATTCCCTTTGGAAACCCATACCGGGGAAGTTCAAGGACTATATTGCCATGCCCAAGCCCAATATGTATCAGTCTCTTCATACTACGGTGATTGGCCCGAGGGGAGAAAGGGTGGAGGTGCAGATTCGCTCGGCAGAAATGCAGAGGGTATGTGAAGGGGGGGTTGCGGCCCATTGGCGCTACAAGGAAAAAGGCGACGGCGGTGACAACCCCATGGACCAGCAGTTGTTGTGGGTCCGGCATCTTCTCGAAAATCAGAAAGACCTGAAAAACCCGAAAGAATTTCTCAATGCCTTCAAGGTAAACCTGTTTCCGGACGAGGTTTATGTTTTTACACCCGGAGGGGACGTGGTTGCCTTGCCGCATAATGCCACCCCCGTTGACTTTGCGTTTCAGGTTCATACAGATGTGGGAACCCGTTGCCAGTCTGCGAAGGTGAATGGAAAGATGGTGCCTCTGCGTTATAAGTTGCGTGATGGGGACCAGGTGGAAATCATCTCATCTCAGGATGCGTCCCCCAGCCGTGACTGGCTGTCTTTTGTGAAAACTTCCAAGGCACGCAGTCGAATATCTAATTATATAAATACGGAAGAGCGTGCAAGAAGTTTGAGCCTGGGAAAAGAACTGCTGGAAAAAGAAATTCGCGAATACGGTCTGGACCCGGCAATAGAAATGAATGGCGAGACCTTCGAAGAAGCCGCCCAGGCTTGTGGTTTTAATTCTACCGATAGTCTGCTGACAGGGCTTGGTATCGGAAAGCTGTCCACCTATCATGTCATCGAAAAACTGATCCCGAGGGAAAAGCTGGAGGGGAAAGAGCTGCGCGAAAAAACGTTGATCAAGCTTAAGGAAAGTCAGCCGCCGGAATCCTCCGCTATCAAGGTTCAGTGTATTAATGAAAATATTTTGATCCGCATTGGTAAATGCTGTCACCCGCTTCCCGGGGAACCCATCATCGGTTATATCACGCGCGGTCGGGGGGTCACGGTGCATCATATCGACTGCCGGAGTGTGGGGGATGTCATCAATGACTCCGAAAGGCTGGTGGGCGTTGAGTGGGATGCCGGCATACAAACCGTTTACCAGGCTCATATCGCGATTGTTGCGACCGACAAGCCCGGGATCATGGCAATCGTCAGCCAGGCTTTCGTGGAATGCGGGATCAATATTACCCGCGCCAATGTTCAGCAGGGATCACATAAGAGGGCGTACTTCGATTTGTCCATAGAGATCCACGATGTGGAACACTTGAACCAAATTCTTGAAAAGATACGTCAACTCGATGGTGTGATTTACCTGGAGCGAATCAAGGATTTCAACAAAAATGCGCCGATTAAAGACAGGCTGGAGGCCTTGGGCGAAAAGCTGGGGACACAGCGAGAACTGAGCGTTACCTGATAGCTTTAGTTATCTTTCCTGACTTGATACAACGGGTACAGATTTTCATGGTCTTTACTGACCCCTTCATCACCACACGCAACTTCTTTATATTTGGTTTCCAACGTCGGCGAGTTTTATTATTCGCATGACTGACATTATTGCCAAATTGGGGTTTTTTATCGCAAACTTCACATTTTAAGGACATCAAATTCTCCGAAAATAGATTGTCTTGAAGATGGCTAGATGCTAGCATAACCTCGTTAAAGGGGCAAGGGGATTTGACTTATGATTGTTACTAAAAATACCACGATCAACGAGATTCTCAGTACTCATCCTGAGGCCATGCGGTTTTTCAATGAGAAGCAGATGTCCTGTGGCAGCTGTTTTGCCGTAAAGTTTGATACCCTGGAAAACGGAGCCCTGATGCATGGCTTGGAGGTCAACACCCTGATTGATCAACTCGAACAGTTTTTGAAAACCCCCACTTCCACACAAAAAAAATAGTTTTTATTTCACCGGGTTCAGGCCTTCTTATGGCCTGCTCGAGTTGGAATGACTGATAGTGTAAGCGTTCCTGCGGGAAAACCGGGGGGGGGTATGAGAGGGCTTGGTGGAGGAACTAGCCTAAAAACTTCGATTCGGTGATAATATTTTCGAGAACTTTTTCTGCCAGGTCGTCGCTGGAAATGCGGTACTCGCCCTTTGCGATCTCATTTTTGATCCGTTCTACTTTTTCGGTACGAATATCTGGTGACGCACTGACCACTTCCGTGGCTTTCTGGATATCTTTGGCTTTGGAGGAAATAGCGATTTGCTCGGTGCCAGGGGTTGAGGAAGCACCTCCACCACTTTTGGCGACAGATTGTTTGTCTCCGACCTTGATCCGGTCTTGAATCACTTTGCTTTTAATTCGAAAATCATTGCCTGGAATTTCCATGATACCAGCCCTTAAATTAATGTTTTTGCTCGTATAGAGTAGCTTCTTACCTGAATGGAGTAAAGATCTTTTTCTTGCCCTCCAAGGCGAAACCTGATCTCTTGCTATAAGTATCGGAATTTAGCCGATATACTTTAGCCGGGTTTCATAAAAAATAACTTCTAACTACTGAAAATAAATCAGGTTTTCGGATGTTTTGATCCGATATCGGATGTTGTTTCCGGGGCGGCTGATATTTCGACTCTTAGGGGCGGTTGTTTGGCGAGACTCAGGAATAATATCAGGTTTTTATGAGGTTTTCAGGTGATAACTCTTATGACAAAATTAAGGCAGGCGCACTATTTTACCGCAGTTGGGGCTATGATTTTTGTGTTTTTCTGTAGCCAGCCGGGGTTCAGCAGCAACATTTTGGATGCTAAAAAGTATTCTGGAGTGATCTGGAATTACCTGGAGACCCTTTGCGCTTTTGGCCCGAGAAACCCTGGCAGTACAGGTTATAGTGAGACTCTCAAACTGATCCGGAAAGTGGGAGAAAAATACGCCGATCAGGTGGTGGAACAGCCATTTTTGGTGCATACCTCTGAGGGGACCCAGGCTATGACCAATTTGGAGCTCAGGTTTCAGGGTACCCAGGGCGGCGCTCCAATTTTGATTGGGGCGCATTTCGATACCCGACCCTTTGCCGATGAGGACCCTGACCCCGAAAACCGATCAAAACCTATATTGGGTGCGAACGATGGCGGTTCGGGCACTGCGGTTTTGCTTGGGCTTGCTCAATATCTCAATCAGCATCCGGCCTCCCGGCCTGTTCACCTGGTATTTTTTGATGGCGAGGATTTTGGTGCCAAGGGTTCCGGCCAGAACCTGTTGGGTTCGAGCTATTACGCCCAGGAACTGGCTAAGCAGGAAAAAGCAACATGGCCTCACTGGGTGCTGGTCATTGATATGGTAGGCGACAAGAATTTGCAGATCTTTAAGGAAACCCATTCCCTAAAGGGTAGCTCGAGTTTTCTGGATAAAATTTATCGTGTTGCCAAGGCTCAAGGTGTTAGCGCGTTAAAAGAGAAAACAAAATACACCATTTTTGATGACCATTATCCGTTTCACCGCATGGGCATTCCCTCCACCGTTTTGATTGATTTTGACTATCCCCACTGGCACACCCTCGCCGACACATTGGACAAATGTTCCATTGAGAGTATGCTTTCTATTTTCTCTGTTGTGGTAAAGGTGCTTGAGGATATTTAGCGAAGTACTGAAAAGCTATGAACATGTCACTCTGAGCATCAGCGAAGAATCCAGTCTGTATCGAAACAGAAAAATCAAATCCCAACCCTGTGATATTTTTCCCTCGGCTTTCATGCTCCGAAGCGAGTATTTCGTGGAAGGGAGAGCTTCAATGGACCCCTCTTTTTAAAGTACCCACTTCGGGGCACGAGGCAAGTGAAAAAATATCACGGGGGCTGGGGTGATTTAGAACCTCTCGTGCAATATTCGGGCTAGTAATACTGCACTTTAGTACCATTTTGGGACTATTGCCCTCACTGGAGCTGGGATCAGGGATCCAGTAAATAGCCGATCATTGAATTCTTTATAGGAAATAACCTTCCATTTTTCCCAAAAGTTTTTTCAGTATACCTTTACTCTCCTACCTTATATTTCTTTCATAAGGTTTAAGCCAAAACAGAACTAAGTATTGAAAATTATGGAATAAATGGTATATTTGCTATTCCGATTAAAGAAAAATACTGTTTAAAAAAAGCACGGAACTGTAATTCAGTGTGCGTGCTTTGGCGTGTCGAAAACTTTTGTCAAAGTGTAGACAAGGGAATATTAGAGTCGTTAGAGTCGTTGAATTTTTCTGTGGTTGTGGAGGACCTGGCGCTGGATTGAAACTAGCCGAAATGGATAGTATTGCCAGAGTTAATGTTGGTATCTCATTAAATCAGATTTGTGGGCCGGGAGAGCACAGGATTGTATAAATTAAAAAACAGATTAGCTTCTTTTTCACCTTCGAGACTCTTTGCCTTTCTTACATTGACAATTGTAATTGCAACCGGTCTTACAGGGCAGTCGATGGCAGCGGATATTAGTGCAACTATTGAAGCGGGCGGCGCGGTTGCGGGTACAAATGGGGTTGTGGACACCTTTATCATTGATTCGACCAATGACGGTAATGGAGGAACTTCTGCAATCACACTTGGTACGGGTAATGCGGGCCTGACTGTTTCAGGTGACGGAACTGATGGTGTAGGTCAAATCCTCTCGTTCACCAGCACAGATAACACCGGTACAGCCACTCTTACTTTGAATGATGCGAGCATCGCCCTGAGATTTCAGGTCAACGGGAATATCAGTGGGGATGTGGCGACGGATGCGAATGATCTCAATATCATAATCGATTCTTCTGTCTCAAATGCAAATATTTCACAATTGCAAGTAACGGGCAATATTACTCTGGGCAGCGGTACGATCACTTTAAATAGTGGTACCGGTGGCGCCGCGATATTAAATTTATTGGGTTCTGGTGCACAGGCCGTCACAGGCATCATCAATGGAGCATCGGCAGGGGAGGGACAGGTCATTAATATAAACACTGGCGGCACGGTGACCTTTAATTCGAACATTGGTTCCGGGTTGGCCGTTGATAGAGTTCGTTTGGAGTCAAACTCCACTACTATTTTTAATGGTAGCGTTTCAGCATCAACAGACATTGATCTTAACACCACGGGCACAACAACATTTAACGGTTCGGTGACAACAACCTCACTTAACTTTAAGCAGGATGGTATCGCTGTCGTTGCTACAGGACAAGATATTACAGCTGCCGTTAACAACACTACCACCAACGAAGGGACTTTGACTCTTTCGGGTACCACCTCAATCAGTGGCACCGTAGGTTCAACAGGGGTCGGACTGAAACAAATCAATGCAGGTGCCAACGGGACAACCGCAACATTTAACGGTTTGATAAAGACCACCACCTTGGAAACAACTGGCACAGGAAACATAGCGATTAACGCGGGTCTCACAGGTAATTTGAACTTTGCCAGCGGTGCCGGGGCCACTGTCACCATAGCAGACGGTTTTGATTTAACAGGCACTGTCACCAACGCCACTACAAACGAGGGAGTATTGAATGTGGCAGGAACCAGCACCTTCAGTGGCGATATCGGCTCCACCGGTGCGGGTCTCAACGCAGTCAATATTCAAGGTAGTAACAAAACTGCAACCTTCAATGGAGATCTTACGGCGACCACCACCACCATCTCCAACCTGGCGACCCTGACATTTACCAAGTCCGCGACTACCGTCACCGGTGCGTTAACCGCTGCGGGAACATCAGGAACCATTGATGTCGGCACTGCCACTGTCAGCTCCACCGGTACCGTCACGTTTGGAGCCGACTCAAAATTAGCTGTCACCATTGGAAGCACCAATGGACAATTGAATGCCTCGGCCGCTGGTGTCACTTTTGTTGCTGGCACAACTATTGTTCCGACAATCAGCGGCACACTCAATGCGGGCACACTTGTCCTAGTTCAAGACAATGATGGCTCAATAGGAACCACCGCCGCCAACCTGGTCGTCACCGATAATAGTACGTCGTTTGATTTTTCTCTGGCTATCAATGGCAATAACCTGGAACTCACGGTCATTGCCTCCAACTTTGGCTCGAACTCGGCTGCCGTTGATGCTGTAACCTTTACCGCTTTTACCAATGATTCAACTTTGGCAAATGCATTAAGCGCCTTGTCTGGCACAACAAAAGATACTGCCCTAGAAACTCTGGCACCAGTAGTAAACGGAGGAGCTGTTGTCGGTGCAGTTTCAGCAGGAGGTGCAAGCTCAAGAACCATTTCCGCGCGTGTCGCCAGTTTGCGAACAGGTATTTCTGCAGGTCAAGGCCTTTCCGCCGGTGATGAAATAAATAATGAAAAACACTTCTGGTTTCAGGGATTTGGAACCTATGCTGACCAGGGTACAAGACAGGGGGTAACTGGCTTTACTTCTGTCACAGGGGGGACGGCATTTGGAGGCGATAAGCAGTTTACCAGCAAGTTGATTTTAGGCGTAGCAGGCAGTTTTGCCTATTCAGATGTAAATACGAGCCTTTCGCAAAATCGCACCACTGTTAAAAGTTATCAGGGAACCTTTTACGGATCTTACGAGTTGGGCAAATATTTTATCGATGCTCAAATCGGGGGTGCCTATAACGATTACAATGGCGATCGTTTCATAGTTGCAGGTGCTGTAGAACGAACTGCCAATGCGGATTACGACGGCTATCAGGTTTCAGGCAAAGTAGAAGTGGGTCGTGAAGTGTCACTCCCAAAAAAGGTTTTATTCACACCTACCCTGGGGCTATCTTATATCCATGTAGGAATTCCTGAGTACACCGAAACGGGAGCAGGAGATTCCAACCTGAACGTAAAAAGCCAAGACTACGATATCCTTAACGTTACTTTTCACGGAGAATTTCGCCGTACCTACGAAATTAACGAAGGAACATTAACCCCTGAAGTTCACCTCGGCTATAACTACGAGGTTATTGATGATTCCATTCAGAATACTTCTTCTTTTACAGGGGGGGGAATACATTCCAAACTACCGGGTTTGACCCGGAAAACCACAGCTTTTTAGGGGGCTTGGGTGTCACCTATGAAAGCGCCGATAATTTTGACTTTGTCGCTACTTATGATGTTGCAGCCAAAACCGATTATTACAGCCATTCTCTCTTACTTAAAGGCCGCTGGAGTTTCTAAAAAATTTTAAACTTATTCCTATAGTAAGATATGGCTCGAGTCGTCTTAACCTGAGCCATTTTTTTTGGAGTGAGATAATGAACAAATTTAAATATGGCATTGTTCTTCTTTGCATGACAATTGTTGGTTGCTCAGGCCATAGTCCCGAAGCCACCGCTGAAAAAATTTCCCAATTGGGTGGGTTGAAGGCTACTGAAATTAAGGGAGGCGAGTTTGTCTTACGCGTCTATTATCGGTTTGATCGTCCTGGAGCCCTCCTACGCATTTATATCGAAGGCGATGGTAGAGCTTGGCTGAGTCGCACTCGAGCTTCGCGAAATCCTTCCCCGAAAAATCCAGTAGCGTTGCAATTAGCAGCCCGAGACATTGGCGAAAATGTGATGTATATTGCCCGACCTTGCCAGTACGTCTCCTTTGAAAAGAATCCGAAATGCGAGTATCCCTATTGGACCCATAAACGGTTTGCTCCCGAGATCATAGATAGTGTGTCAGCAGTGATTAATATTGGAAAGATAAAGGCTAGGGCAAATCAACTGGAGATAATCGGTTTCTCTGGTGGTGGTGCGGTCGCGTTATTGGCGGCCTCTCGTCGTTCCGACGTTAGAAGCATCCGCACGATTGCAGGAAATCTGGATCATAAGGTATGGACAAAACATCATCAAATTGACCCTCTCAACGGTTCACTGAATCCTGCGGACTTTGCAGAGAGAGTCGCAAACATTCCACAGATTCATTTTATTGGCGATCAAGATAAAATTATTGGACACTATGTTGCAGAAAGCTTTCGTGGCAAAGCGGGCCGATCAGACTGTATAGAAATTCAAACTGTGACGGGTGCTTCTCACTCTGACGGATGGCAACAAGCTTGGCCCAAAATCATTGCCACCGCCCTTCCCGACTGTAAACATTAAGAAACTTGCGTGATACATATATAAAATCTTACTTGAAAAATATTTAACGGACATTCCTAACCACCTGTTCTCTTGTTAATTGATTTAAACAGTTATAACCGAGTTTTTAGTTTGGGCTTTTTCGCTGGATAACCCACCCCAAAAAACCGGTTTACACAGGCGGGATCAATGTCGGCTTTCGGCCAAAAGCGGACATTGAAGTTCGAATAATTTTAACTTATAGACAAGTTGCTAATCGACCTCTTGATATTGAAATAATTAGCCCATCCCTCGCCGATAAATAGAGGGATGGGCTATTTTAACTTGTGACAAAATTGATAATCTCAGTAAAATAGCCCATGGAAAATCCACAAACAGATGAAATTGGTATTTTAAAATCAATCTGGAGAAAGAACGAGGCGGGTGTTTGGACTAGTTATGGCATAAAAGGCATAGACCTGAAACCGCGAGAAGGGTTCGCAAAGGATTATTTCAAGATCAAGAACGAACCGAATCTTATGACCCAAAACCCAGGCCCTATCATAAATGATCTCTTCGCCACATTTGGCACTACTGAATTTTTAGTGCGGCAAAGTATCGTGCCTATCGTGGCTTGGAATGATGGGGACGATGAAATTCGTTGTATTGGCACAGGTTTTTTTATTAGCGCTTCTGGCTTATTGATAACTGCAGCTCACGTCCTTCGTGATCCCATAGATGAAAACTACAGCAAAGTTACTCAAGTCGAAAACAATTCGTATAAGCTAAGCAATGACTTGCGCTTTGGCATTATGTTACCTCCCAATCCTGCCATGGAAAACGCACCTTTTGAAATAGATCCGATAATGCGGGAAGCAAAATGGTTTATGTATCCCTTTGAGTGGACATGTCATTGGGGGAAAGATGTTAAGAGTCCACTTTTGCATAAACAACCTGAGTTTAACCTCGACGTAGATGTTGCGGTTTGTAAGGTTGGTGAACAACCCCAGATTGGCCCCTATCAGCCGTTGAATATAGGTTTGCATAATCTTAAGCTTGGCGATCGTGCTGTAGCGATTGGTTATCCTCACATGAAAAATATTCGGTTAGGTGGCGATGATTATCAACCGGAACTTGTTGTTTCCGTTGGCTCCGTAACTGCTATTCACCCGGATAACATTACCGATAAGAAAAACTCAACTCCGGGTCCTAACTTCGAATTTAACGCAAGAATTCCGGGTAAAATGAGTGGTAGTCCTATTTTGGTAGGAGGGGGCATTATAACGAAGGGCGTCGTTAGCCGTAGTTTGGGAAGCAAAGAAAATCATGCCACCGGAGGTCTGATTGCTTCTATAATGAATCTGCCATTAATTGACAATAAAAGTATACTCGTTTTGATGAAAGATGGAAATGAAGGCATTGCTGAAGTGATAGGAGCAGGTCTTTAAATTCAGATAAAGGAAATCATTTTTTACATACTGACTGTCATCACTCGATAGCTTAATCTTTATTCTTACAAAAGCCAAAAACGGCTATTCTTGCGTTTGTAACTATAACGCTACACGTACCCATATGTCTTTCATCAAAACGTCCGCTTTGGGTTGTGACCTCAACTGATCGACGCAACACTTTATCTTAAGAATAAAAAGATGGAGTGTAAGTATGGCATACCGAGCTCGAAGAAATTATACAGCAGTACAATTGTCAGAGTTATGGGATCGATGGCAGAAAGGCGAAACACTCAAAGCAATCGGTCGTGTATTTGATCGACATTCATCCTCAGTATTTAGTCTGTTATCACCAACTGGAGGCATTCGACCTTCACCCCGACGACGTTCAAGTTTAGCATTGACGCTTCGTGAACGTGAAGAGATATCACGAGGCCTCATCAGCGGTCTTTCTTTACGGTGCATGGCCGCTCAATTGAGTCGTTCACCTTCAACGATTAGTAGAGAAGTTGCACGCAACGGTGGCTTGAAACAATACCGCGCCAGTCAGGCAGATGAAGCCGCTTGGGATAGAGCGCATCGACCCAAATCCTGTAAACTAGCCCTGCATCCCGTACTAAAACGACTTGTTGCATCAAAGCTTAAAATGAATTGGTCACCCAAACAGATTGACGGTTGGCTAAAACGACAATACCCATTTGATGAGAATAAGCACGTGTCACATGAAACGATTTATCGCAG
>CAZEBI010000030.1:0-21453 GCA_964510355.1 uncultured Nitrospina sp.
CAGCTCCATGGTATTCAACCCGAACTTGGAGTACTCCCCGGAAGATGAGGACCAACGCCCCTGCCCTGCACTCACCAGCTTGATGCGGAGTCCGATATTGGGTTGCACTCCCAGCTCTTTCGCCACCCTTTCAATCAATGTCAGTTCATCGAGTTTTTCCACAACGATAAAAACCTTCTTACCCAGCTTCTGGCTCATCAACGCCAGGCGGATGAAAGCTTCATCTTTATAACCATTGCAAATCAGCAGGGCTTTCGGATTGTCGAGGATGGCGAGTATCGCGTGCAGTTCCGGCTTGGAACCCGCTTCCAACCCGATATTAAAAGGCTGACCAAATTTCACGATCTCTTCGACCACCTGTCTTTGCTGGTTGACCTTGATGGGGTAAACGCCGTGATACTGGCCTTCATAGCCATATTCATCCATCGCACTCTGAAACGAGTTGGCAAGGTTGGCGATACTGGCCTTAAGAATGTCTGAAAAGCGGATCAGAACGGGCAGAGAATATCCCTTACGCTGGATATCATCGACCAGTTCTTTGAGATCTATATGATGCGCACTCTTTGAATCCGGGCGCACAACAATATTTCCCTTGGAATTGATATCGAAATAACCCGCACCCCAGCCTTTGATATTGTAATGCTCGCGGGCCTCGTCAATCGTCCATTTAGCCATGGTAGAATTATCCTTAAATTTTAACCCCCTCAATCCCCCCTTATCAGGGGGAAGTCATTCAATGTCTCCCCTGACAAGGGGGGATTAGGGGGGTTGAATATTTCTTCAAGTGGAACTTCAATTGAAAACAAAGGTATTCTTTGCTTTACCAATCTATGCTATAAAATCGGGGTCGGTCAAGTCATCTTTTTGAATCTTAATCTGGAAAAACCCATGAAAATTGAAAATGTGGAAGTGCGGAACATTGCCAAAAAATTTGGCACACCCGTTTATGTATACAGCCTTAAAACCCTGCGCACTTCGATCACCGAGATCAAAAAACTGGCTCCCGTCACCCGCTATGCGATGAAGGCCAATTCCAATATCCGTATTCTTAAAGAAATGCTCGAAAATGGCGTAAAAATTGATGCCGTCAGTATTTTCGAAGTGCAACGCGCCCTGCGAGCCGGGTTTAAAACGGACGATATCTGCTTCACCAGCGATGTGTTTTTCAGCGATGAGGATGTAAAATTCTGTCTCGAAAATAATATCTACTGCAATTGCGGCACATTGGGGATGCTTGAAGAATATGGCAAAGCTTTCAAAACAGCAGGTGCCGGTTCTGCAAAAATATCGATCCGCATCAACCCCGGTGAGGGTGCCGGTCATTCAAAAAAAACCAATACTGGCGGCCCCTATAGCAAACATGGAATCTGGTACCAGAATCTGGATGAGGTCAAACGTCTCGCCAAAGAGTATGGGTTGACCGTTTCGGGAGTGCATATGCATATCGGTTCCGGCGGAGATATGGAACATCTTGAACGCATCACCGGCAAACTGGTGGAATTCGCCAAACAATTTGAGAAGGTGGAAATAGTAAATTTTGGCGGTGGCCTGCCCTACCAGTATGACCCGGACAAACCGCAGGAAGATATCTTGGGCTATAAAACCATTATTGATGAACGCGCAAAACTATTGCGCGAACATTTTGGGCGCAACATCATCTGCGAGATCGAACCGGGCCGAAGGTTTGTGGCGGGCTGCGGAACCCTGATCGGCGAAGTGCGTTCCCTCAATCATACTTTTGATGAAGAAGGAAAACGCATCGACTATGTGTTGACCAATGTCGGGTTCTGCCATCTGCTTCGCCCCATGGCCTATGGGTCGTTTCACCCTATCGGGTTTATCGGGGATGATCTCGGACCCGAACAGGACCTCATCGTTGCCGGCCCCGTTTGTGAATCCGGCGATGTGCTGACTCAAGAAAATGAAGAGCCGGTAGCCCGCAGATTGCCCATGCCAAAACCGGGAGACTGCATCGTCATCGGTGGGGCAGGAGCTTATGGTCATGTCATGTCATCGAACTATAATTCCCAACCCCTCATCCCCGAAGTGGTGGTCGATGGTGAGCAATGCACCGAGACCCGAAGCCGCCAGACACTGGACGATATCTTGCGGCAAGAAATAAAGTAATTCTCAAACCCGCCGCAACACGATAATAGAGGAATGTCTTTCTCCGGTGAGGGGCAAAGTGTGTCTTCCCCTCCGTTCTGAGCAACTCACACCCCCGCATTGCTTTTCTTGTATTGTGCCCCCCCCTCGGGGGAAGTTGTCTGCATGGCAATTAGCATTGAAATTATCGAATATCAATAATTTTACTTTAATGATAAAATTCATGTATCCGTTTCTGATATATCGGCTAAGCAATTCTGCTTGCCAGCGACAGCCTACATATTTGGCAGGCCAAACTCTACAAATTTTGTTAGTCGATACTGTGGAGTCAACTAATGCAACAACTTCTATAAAAAATAACTTTAGAGGTATAAAAATGAATACATTGACCAAACAACCCAAAAAAAAGGGTTTTTTTGCAAGTATTTTTAATGGCAAGACGGATGTTGCAGAAATGCAGGCCAAGCTGGATGCCATGAGCAAGTCCCAGGGAATCATTGAGTTCAATATGGACGGAACGGTCATCACTGCCAACGAAAACTTCTTAAATGTTCTGGGATATACATTGGATGAGGCCATTGGGGTGCATCACCGAAATTTCTGTGAAGAATCTTATGCCCGTAGCAATGCGTACCGGCAATTCTGGGAAAAACTCAACCGCGGTGAATTTGCGGCAGGGGAATTCAAGCGCCTCGCCAAGGGCGGGAGAGAAATCTATATTCAGGCCACCTACAACCCCATTCTTGACCCTGACGGAAAGCCTTTCAAAGTGGTTAAATTCGCCACCGAGATCACCGAACAAAAATTGAGCAATGCCGAGTTTCAAGGAAAAGTCGATGCCATAAGCAAATCCCAGGGAGTCATCGAGTTTAATATGGACGGAACGATCATCACCGCCAACGAGAACTTCTTGAATATTATGGGATATACCTTGGATGAAGCGGTTGGGGTGCATCACCGAAATTTCTGTGAGGAATCTTATGCCCGTAGCGATGCATACCGCCAGTTCTGGGAAAAACTCAACAGGGGTGAATTTGAGGCAGGGGAATTCAAGCGCATCGGCAAGGGCGGCAAAGAAATCTATATTCAGGCCACCTACAACCCCATTCTCGACCCTGACGGAAAGCCTTTCAAAGTGGTTAAATTTGCCACGGATATAACGGAGAAAACCCGCAAGGTCAATGAAATTCTCGCCGCAGTCAACGCCACCAGCGAAGGGGACTTGACCTATGATATCAAGGTAACCGGCTCGGATGATCTTGGTAGAATCGGCGATGGGTTAAAAAAATTAATAGATAATCTGCACCAGAATATTTCCACTTTATCCAAAAACGCACAGTCTTTGTCTGCATCTTCTGAGGAGTTGGCCGCTAATAGTAACCAAATGGCAAGCAATGCACAAGAAACCTCAGCGCAAGCGGGGGTTGTGGCGGCGGCCTCCAATCAAGTGAACCAAAATATTCAAACGGTTTCTGTTAGCTCAGAAGAAATGAGCGCCAGCATCCAGGAGATATCCAGTAGCGCCAGCCAGGCAACAAAAATTACCGGTGATGCTGTTGAATTGGCGGAAACCACCAATTCAACAGTCGCTCAACTCGGCGACAGTTCTGCGGAAATCGGTCAGGTCATTAAAGTCATCACCTCCATCGCCGAACAGACCAATCTTTTGGCCTTGAATGCCACCATCGAAGCAGCTCGTGCCGGTGAAGCGGGCAAAGGCTTTGCGGTGGTGGCCAACGAAGTGAAGGAACTGGCCAACCAAACCGCCAAAGCAACAGAAGACATCAGCAATAAAATCCAGGCTATCCAAAAAGACACTCAAAGTGCCGTCACGGCTATTGGAGAAATCGGAGGTGTCATCGGTCAAATCAGCGATATTTCCAATACCATTGCCAGTGCGGTAGAAGAGCAATCTGCCACGACTAATGAAATCGTCAGAAACATCAGCGAGGCATCCAAAGGGTCACAGAAAATCACCCAGAATATTGCGGGTGTTGCCACGGCGGCACACGATACTACAGAAGGCGCGGCCGCCAATCAAAAAGCCGCTGAAGAATTATCAAAAATGGCAGCTGCAATGCAGGGTATCGTTAACACGTTTAAACTTTAGGCGTTCTAACTTAAGACCAGGGCAGCGAACCCACATATTGCACGAGCAATTGTGAATCAGCCCCAGCCCCTCTTTTTGAAGTACCTGAAGTCCTCTTCATCAGTCCTCATGCCGGACAGAAGAAATACTTTTACAAGGGGGGTTGAGCAGATTTACTTTTTCTGCGCGGAAACAAGACAAAAATTTTTCGATGGATATTTTGTTCCGCCCTCACCTGTCGCAGTTACTCTTTCAAATCATGATTGGTACAGATATAAACGCAAACGCTCTGAATATCGAATATCTACGACAGACCAAACCCGCTTTCCACCACCCCTAAAACCCCACGCACAACGATATTATATTTTCACGCTGTCATTCATACTTGTCCTAATGAACAAGGTTCAGCCGGCAGACTTAGTTTTACTGCTGTTGAATTCCATCAATTCTCCAATGGAAAGGACAAGTCATGAACAAAGTTTTTAAACTCAACTCATCTTTATTGGCATCTCTTTTGGTTGTTGGTTTTCTGGTTGCAGTGGGCAGCCAGGCCGAAGCCGCAAACAATCCTGAAAAAGAATTGCAAGCCATCAAAGATAAATTCGGGCCTGTTTTAAAGCTTGAGGGAACGGCGCGAAAAGAAATCAATGCCATCGCAAACCTGTTCACTCCGGGTTCAAAAATCGCAGCCATCGATATCACCAACGCTAGCGGAGAATATTGCATGTTGGAAACCGTTACAAAACACAATATGACTCATTTTTCCAGCCACCCGGAAAACACCCATGAAGACATTGTGTATTACCTGAACCCCAAAACATTTATTGAAAATGGTCTCGATGTCAGCAAACTCCCCAAACAACCGACCCAACTTGGGAAAATGGTTCCCTTGCAATGGTATTACTACGATGGAACCTATGTGGAGCCGCATCAAGGAACTCAAATGAATAAAGAGTTTGTCATCATGACGATTAACGTCAAATAAGGTTTTATTGGGGCGGTCCGCTGATCCTGCTCTCTAGTTTCGGGACTGGTGCGAAGGTACGAAAGGCGGGCTTGCCTCAAAATAGAAGTCCCTTAAAACAGGGGGTCTATTTTCTGCGCCATCTGCACATCGGCGAGGGTGACACCGCTTACAGTATGAGTCCAATAGCGGATCGAAATACGTTTGTAGTTGATGATGATGTCGGGATGGTGGTTGTTGTCTTGGGCCGCTTTAGCGACCTTGCCGACAAACTCAATGCCTTGCATAAATTTTGCGGCGTGATGGACCCGCTGGATATAAGGCACACCTTTTTCGTTTTTTCCGGTTTTCCATTCCGGGGCCATCTCTTTTAATTTTTCTTCCAGTTCCTGCTCGGTCAAAGCTGTCTTTTCTACCATTTTTCAAGCTCCCTAATTCATATCCCGGCACAGGTGGCAATTATCTATAACCCCTCACCTGCGAAGGCTTTTCATTGCATAAATCGTCATTGCGAGGAACCAACGGTGACGAAGCAATCCAGAAACTCTGGATCGCCACGCCGCTTTGCGGCTCGCGATGACGCTTGAGTGACTCGACAGTAGTTTCAACCGTCAATTGAGTTGCGTGATCAAACCAGTTTATCCAGTTTTTTACGCAGGGTGGTTTCGTGCGTCTTGTAAACAAAACTTTCTTCGCCATTGATGCGCACCACCGGAATGCGTTCCTTATAGGATTCAAACAAAACGGGGTCGGATTCGATATCTATCAGCGTCAGAGTCGCGGGATAGTCGGGGAGCACGCGTTCAACGATTGTCTTTGCGTCATCACAAAGACAGCAATCTTTTTTAGTCAGAATTTCTATGGTTATTGGCATGGTTTTTTAACCCCCCTTGTCAGGGGGAATGGGCAAGAACTCGTTAAGCCGAGACAACTTCTCTGTCCGCCAAATAAAGCGACGGCACACTGGCCCCACGCCTAGTGGCTACATGGAGTGGGTCATTGTTGTTACGGTTCCCCAAGTGATGAGACCGGCGAAAAGCAGGACGAAGCTCAGCAGAACCAGCATGGCAAAAGGCCGTTTTTTCCAGTATCTTTCTTTGTTTTGATCGACGAAGGGTATGGCGACCAAAAACAATACCGTTACCCCCGGAGCGACAACCAATAAAGGCACCCACAGGTTTTCCAAAGCATAAACCCAGACGAACTGCCAGGGCGGTTTGGTCACTTCCAGCCCCAGCACCGGCTCTTCTCCCAGCGGTGGAGCGATGGTGAGCGCAAGCAGACAGATCAACAGGAACACTCCGGCTCCCGCCCTTTGCAAATAGGCCATATGCTGAGTGAACGGAATATTTTCACTTTGCGACTTCGATGATGCTTCAGGCAAAGACGATAGCTTGTGATATTTAACGAAGAACAGATGCAGACCCAGCATCAGCAGAGTGATGATCGGTAGCAACGATATATGAGCCATATAAATCCGGTTTAACAGCGGAACTCCCTGTGCAAACTCTTCGGTCAGAGGCAAACCCAAAACACCCATTTGCTCCGCCACCCAGAGAAAATGCGCCAGCGCTTCATAGGCTTCCTGATCCCATTTCAGCACCGTGCCGGTAAACAGCAAGGTCACCATTAACAACATCAGGCTGATTCCTATGAGCCAGTTTATCTCACGCGGATTTTTATAGGATGCCGTAAAAAAGACACGCAACGCATGCAGGGTCATGGTCACGGTCAGCACTTCCCCCGCCCAGAAATGAATGCCGCGCAAAAACCAGCCCAGATAAACCTGGTCGACCAGATACTGCAAACTTCGATTGGCACGTTCCGGGTCGGGCACAAAAAACTGTGCCAGCAAAATTCCACTGACCCCCAGAACCATGAAGGCCGATAGAGTCATTCCTCCCAGCGAATATTTTATGGAATTGGAGTGTTCAGGAATGTCGTACTCAAGCAGGTGCAGGCCTAACCGATCTTGTAAAGTCTTTGCAAGAGCCATTCTTATTCTCCCGAGCGCATGAACGTGAGGCCGACAAAGACCAGCCCGGCAAAAAGAGTGATGCCGACAGCTGTGCCAAAACCTTTATTGTCAGAAGAAACCAGTTTGTGACGGGCAAGTTCCACCTGCGGCCCCTGATGCCCAGCATGCTCGTTCATTTTCATATCCGGCATGGGGGATACCAACTCTTCGGTGGTAAACAGATCGGTAGGGGAAAAAATATTGTCAAAGCCATCCGCAAGCGGGGCCGTGTTGTTTTCTTTGACGGAATACATCGAGTCCATCGCCGCGTCCTGTTTTTCCTCCGGTTCATGACCGCCGCCATGGGAAAAAGCTTCCGGCACCGGACAAAGAAAGAGGAGCGCCAGAAAAATCATCGCTGAAAAACGCAAGCTGTTCATGCTTAACTCCCGAGTACCATTTGGGAAAATGCTTCCAGGGTTTCGTCGTTCGCCCAGTCCCTGGGACCAATGGCTTTGTGAACGATGAGGCCCTCTCGGTTGACAATAAAAGTTTCTGGAACGCCAGTGGTCTTATAAACTTTTTTTGCGATTTCACTATCCGGGTCGAGCAATACCGGAAACGTCAGGTTGAACTTTTTCATGAACGGTTCAATCAGGCTCTGGTCCTTATCCACACTGATGGTGAGCATCTCAAAACCGAAATCCTTATATTTGCGGTACAGCTTTTCCATGGAAGGCATTTCCACTTCGCAGGTTCCACACCAGGTTGCCCAGAAATTGATGAACACCACTTTGCCACGATAGTCAGAAAGTTTTACCATCCCCCCTGCCAACGAAGGCAGTTCAAATTGAGGGGACAAAAATGCCTCCGCCGGATATTCTGTCTCGAAAGGTTTTAACTCCACCTTGTTGAGCGACATCACAAACACCGACAAAAGCGCCGCCACAAAAAAGGTGTAAGGAATATAAATACTGATGGGTTTGTCCTGATTCTGAATTACATTTTCCATAGTTGTTCTCAAGTTCTTCGAAAAGGCCGATAAAACTTTTTATCCACGGCAATTACAATTTCGTCCAGGGTTTTTCCCTGGTTATACAATTCATACGCGTAAAACACTTCCCCCAGGCAGATATCACATTTGGAGCCGTGTTTGTTGGTGTAGCAGGTCAACAGCGTTTTATGCTGGTGGTTCTTTTTGCAATAACAATAACAAAATAAGCTATCGATAACCTTGGGAATTTCTGCGGCGATTCGGTAGGCTTCTGCCACCCGCCCGGTGAACACCGCATCGGACATAAGCGGACGGGTTTCAATCAAAAAACCCGTTGCCGGAGCCACAGGCGGAACCTTCACTTCAGGCTTGGTTCCGACATAAACACCTGCCACAATCACACAGACCAAAAGGCCCAACACTATGGATGAAAATTGCTTTTTACTCATTTTGGCAGTTTTCCCGCCGGATTTATTTTTGCCCATAGTTTAAAAAAATAAAGTTATGTTTTTATTTGGGTTGATGTTCACGATTTCATCGCGGTGATCAAGTGAATTCCATATGGTCTGCGGCTTTGACCAGATGGTCGGAGTTTATCCATTGTAATTTGTCCTGAGGAACAAGAAAGTCGCCCTCAGCATTACGGAAAGGACGCCACTCCCGGTCCAGATAAACCTCATTGGGCCTGAAGCTGGCTTTATAGACCAGGGACGCATTCTCGGCAATATAATAACCGAGATAAAAATATTTAACCCGGTTTTGCAGAGCATATTCCATCTGCTTTAATACACTGAAAGTTCCCAGGCTCATTTTTTTGTTGGGAGCCTGGTAAAAGGTATAAATGGCAGAAAAAGATCGGGAAGTTTTGTCACCCAGCGCCACCCCAAGGAGCTTTCCGTCAAGATAATATTCGAACTCAATTCCGAAGGGTGTGTTGACATAAAAAGACAATCTGAAGTTTTGTTCGTCTTCCACATCATCCTGCAAGGAAAAAAACCTTTCTTTGTGAGCAAGATAAAGTTTGAACTTCTCCTGGCTATACCGGGGAGTGCCGATCTTCACCTCAACATCTTTGCAGGAGATCAAAGCCCGTTTTTGGTTCCGCGTCAGCTTGAACTCATTGGTCCGCACCCGGATGGGAATGCATTGGTAGCAGTCCTGACACCGGGGCCGGAAAAAATAATCTCCAAAATGGCGCATACCATGAGCCAGCAGGTATTCAAACTCCACCTCAGAAACATCCTCAAGCAGGTACTCCTCGAACAGGGATTTCCGATCCTTGAAATACCCGCATTGAAACGATCTGGAATCGATAAAATGGGCTAACATATTCACTTTCCTCCATCGGGCGGAGGGAAATCCTCAAACATTACATATTATTACAGTATTTTATATTATTTTGCCGTCAGATGACATAGAAGGATAAAAAAAACCTTCCCCTCCGCTGTTTCAGGAGGTTTGAAATTCTGCCTGTTTTGTGCTTAACTTCGTTTTGCTTGGCACTTACAAGACCTGACCTGCGCAAAAATTTCTACAAATGGCGTTCCCTGCGCTCATGGAGATACACCGGTTTGAAGGTATCCATTATCGTTCCTACCCTTAATGAAGAGTTGGTGATCGAGAACACTCTGGCGCAAATCCAACAGCTTGCCCCATACGAGTTGATCGTCAGCGATGGTGGGAGTGAAGATAATACCCGCAAGATTGCCGACAAATTCAGCCACCGGGTCATCACCGGTTCGGCCGGTCGCGCTCTACAAATGAACACCGGTGCCGATGAAGCCACAGGGGATATCCTGCTTTTTCTGCACGCCGACAACCGGCTCGAACCTGACAGTTACCAAAAAATGCTCCAATGCATGGAAAACCCTGAATGGATCGGTGGGGCCTTCACGCTCTGCATCGAATCCGAAAAATGGTCGCTCAAATTGATTGCTCTGCTGGCAAACATCCGCTCCAAATATTTTGGCCTCGCTTATGGAGACCAGGGGTTCTTTGTCCGCAAAGAAGTTTTCAAAAATATGAATGGGTTCTCTCCCCTTCCCATTTGTGAAGACCTTGATTTCTACCATCGCCTGAGAAAAGAAGGACCGGTTATTCTTTTAAAGGAAAAGGCGCATACTTCCCCAAGACGCTGGCTCAAAGAAGGAATACTTTTCACCACAGCCCGGAATTTCGTTATCGCAGTCTTGTTCGGGCTAGGCTTTCCACCTCATATCCTGACCAAATGGTACGGCACCATCCGCTGACCCGTGCCCACTCCGTTCTATATTTAAGTAAGAAAAAGCAAATCCCCCCCCCCAGCCCCTGTGATATTTCTTCCTTGGCTTTCATGCCCCGAAGTGGGTACTTCGTAGAAGGGGGAGCTTTAATGGACCCCTCTTTTACAAAGAGGGGCTGGGGTGATTTAGAAACTTTCGCTCAATATTCGGGCTAGCGGTCAGATGATCTCGGTGAAAACCAGGATCATCCAGGTCACCAGGACAACATTGATGACCACTCCAACATGAAAAAAGATATTGAAGAACCGGGTATAAGTAAATTCGTAATTTTGCTTCGTTTCGCTCACAGGGTCCAGTCCATCATCAGGGGTATGAGTAAATTTATAATCTTGCTTCATTTCGCTCATGGTTTTAGTCCATCATCAGGGGTATGAGTAAATTTATAATCTTGCTTCGTTTCGCTCATGGTTTTAGTCCATCACCAGGGTGGTCAAACGTTTCGCCATCTCTGATTCCCGGATGACCTTGCGCACAGGTTTTTCTATAAAGTTTAGAGCCATATAGAGCCTGTCCAGGTTCATAAAAGTTTGCGACTGGGCAATCGCTTTACCGCCCTCATCGCGAATCTCGTTGCGCCAGATACTGAGAGCCGTCAGGCTTTTCAAATTGACCGATTGAGCCAGAGCGATGGCCCCGGCATCGCCCATTTTATTGGCGCATAAATACAGTTTTTTCAGATCGGTCAGTTGCGGGCTTGTCGCAATCGAGAGGGTTCCCGCATCGCCGATTTTGGTGCTGTCGAGATGAAGCTCCTGCAAGCTCGGCAATTGTTTCGATAAGGCCACAGATCGCGCTCCCTCAGGACCAATCGGGTTCGAGTCCAAAAACAGGATCTCCAGGTGTTGCAGGTTCGGGGAAGCGACCAGCATCTTGGCACCCTGAGGTCCGATATGATTGGCTTCGAGCATCAGGCATTTCAGGTTCTGCAATAATTCGGCGGCACCAGCCAGAACTTCAGCCTCTTCATCGCCGATGGCGTTGTCGTTGAGGTACAGTGAAGTCAGCCCGGACAAGCCTTTGACCTGACTGAGAATTTCAATGGACTCGCCGCAAAGCTGATTTTGGCTCAGATAAAGCTGTTCCACCGAAGACAGGTCTTTAGTAGCATCACAAAGCAGGCGCATTTCTTCCGGCCCGATGTTTTTGTTCTCCAGATCCAGCAGTTTCCCATCTGACGTCAGGTTTGCCAGAATGATTTGCTCAAATTTTGCGACCTCTTCCAACAGAAAACGACTCCAGGTTATTTATCAGGGTTTTATGTACTTTAAAGGATTTCATTTAAAAGATCAAACACCTGTTGGGCTTTCCTTATATAATAAATAGAAGAGGCCTGATCTATAAAGTAAAACAAGCCGGAGAAATAAAATGATCGTTGGAGTTCCCAAAGAAATCAAAACCGATGAATACCGCGTATCCATGACCCCCGCCGGTGTCCACGATCTGGTTATCCGGGGTCACACAGTTTTACTGGAAGATAAGGCGGGAGAGGGTAGCGGCATCCCCAACCGGGACTATTTGGAGCAGGGAGCTAAAATCACTTCCCGTCAGGAGATATTTGCCCAGTCGGAAATGATCGTAAAAGTCAAAGAACCTGTGCCGGAAGAGTATGGTCTTTTGCGCGAAGGACAGATTCTTTATACCTATCTCCACCTGGCCCCGGCACCCGAATTGACCCAGGCTCTGCAGGATCAAAAAGTCGTTGGCATCGCTTACGAAACCGTACAATTGCCCGACCATTCCCTGCCTCTTCTCATCCCCATGAGCGAGGTTGCAGGACGCATGGCCATACACGAAGGCGCAAAATACCTTGAACGCGAAAATGGCGGACGGGGCATTCTACTCGGCGGTGTACCCGGTGTTGACCCCGGCCATGTGGTGATCATCGGTGGAGGCGTTGTTGGAGCCAACGCCGCGAAAATGGCTATTGGCACAGGTGCCCAGGTCACTCTGCTCGATACCCATCTGCCACGCCTGCGCTATCTCGATGATATTCACGGAAGCCGGCTCAAAACCCTGATGTCGAATCGATTCAATTTGCTCGAATCCCTGCGTACGGCAGACCTGGTCATTGGTGCCGTACTCATCCCAGGTGCCAAGGCTCCGCGCCTCATCACCCGCGAAATGCTGAACCATATGCAAAAAGGATCGGTTGTGGTCGATGTCGGAATCGACCAGGGAGGTATCCTCGAAACTTCGCGTCCGACAACGCACAGCGATCCTATCTTTGAGGTCGAGGGAGTGATCCATTATTGCGTCGCCAATATGCCAGGAGCTTTAGCGCGAACATCGACCTTCGCCCTCACCAATGCCACCTTCCCCTATACTCTGGCACTGGCCGAAAAGGGCTATCGCAAAGCGATGCAAGAAGACCCGGCCTTAAGAGCCGGGCTCAATGTTTGCCTGGGAGCTGTGACCCACGCTCAAGTCGCTAAAGCCTTGGGCAAGGAATACATAGCCGCCGAAAAATTTTGCGCATAAAATAAATATGCGCTTTAAAAAGGTTTCTTATAAGATACGGGAAACACATTCCACTTGCGGCCTAAATAATCAGGGAGAAACGGCATGAGTACGGAGGCTAAAAATTTTCACTTCAATGTAAACATTCGCATGAATAGTGGTTCAAAAGCCACAATGGCAAATAATGAGGACTCGTTTCTTCGTGCCATGGAAATTCAGGAGCGTAAGCGGGAAATAAAAGAATTGGAAAAACTGGAGGAAGAAAGAATCGCGGCGGCGCAAGCACCGGCAGAAATCGCAGAGCCAGTGGTTGAAGAAGAAACCGAAGTTGTAGAGACCGCCGTGACAGCCGAGGTTCCCATCGAGCCCGAAACGCCCAAAGCCCTCATCCCCCCCAAACCCTCTGGAGGTGGTGTACCCGGCCCCACACCCAGAAGTGATTTTACCGCAGAAGAAAAGGCCGCCATGCTCAAACGGGCCCGAGCGCATGCCGCAGAAGTTCAGGCAAGAAAAAACAAATAACGCGGAAAAATTCTATCCCGCTCTTTTTCCCACACAAAGAGTTCCTAAGAACTTTTTATCTACATTATTCTTAAAAACGTCTTCATCTGGAACATTCCAGAGGCCAACGGCATCAACAAAAATTTTCTGGCTCGATACTTCTGCCACCAGACTCACTTCATCACTCACTTTCATATTGACCTCAAGATCGGTAATCGCCAGCGGACCAACATCTCTGGTAGCAAGGTCTTGCAACAGGTTTTCTTTATCATCCGATTCAATCAACTCTCCGACAAACCGTCCTACCAATTGATCGGGGTCATAACCCAGTTGGCGAAATGCGGGATTGGCGAACACGATTTTCTGGTCCGGGTCCAGTTGAAAAATCAGGTCGGGCACACTTTCCACAATGACCCGGTAAAACTTTTCCCGGCGCAGAACCTCATCCTGAGCCTTCTTGAGTTTGAGCTGAGTGGTTATCCTGCAAATGACTTCCGCTTCGTGAAAGGGTTTGACGATATAATCAACGCCGCCTGAATTATAACCCCGCACCAGGTCTTCGGTGTCCGCCATAGCAGTGATAAAAATAACGGGAATATTTTTGGAACTCGCATCGGCTTTCAGCCTCCTGCAAACTTCGTAGCCATCCATATCCGCCATCCTCACATCCAGCAGAACCAGGTCGGGTTTGTTCAGGCTGATAAGTTCGAGGGCCTTTTTGCCTGAGGGCGCAATGGAAATCTCCAAACCATTGCGTTGCAGAATATGCCCCAGAATAGCCAAATTCTCAGGCACATCATCCACAATGAGAATTTTCATTCCAGTTATCTGTTCTATATCAAATTCAATCATTTTCCGGTTTTTTGATCCCAGGCTGTTTATATGGAGCCTACCATGGCTCCTTTTATTATACGGGTTTTACGCCATTTTTTAACACTCTTTAACAGTCCGTCACTTTTCATAAGTCAGCGTGGTGAAATTCCCTCAAAAAAAATGGGTACAGATTTTGCTCTTGTTGACCGATAAGGTCAATAATGATGAATTTTTGACAGGAGAAAAATCATGGATGATTTTGTACGCACTCAGGAACCTGCTGAAACCCCGCCTCAGCCTGACACTCATTCTTCAGCCTTTGATTTTGAAGAAGCATTGAGACAGCAAAACATCAGCACTATGATTGAAATTTATGGTGAAGAATATGTGGCAAAGCTTGATATGCTGATGCGGTAAAAATTCACCCGTTGTGGAAAGCGCAATTCCTCAAATCTAGCGAAGCGCCGAGAGGGCTTCTGCACTCCTGTATTTTTTGATTTTTCGGGATTTCTCAGATCGCCGATACCACTTCGCGGCCTCGTCCAAATCTTCATCGACCCCGTTTCCATTGGTATACATCCAACCCAGGTTTCCCTGAGCCCTAGCATGGCCCTGGTCTGCCGCAAATCGATAGAGTTTAACAGCCTTTTCCATATTTTTTTCAACCCCATCCCCATCCTCATACATCATCCCCAGACGGTATTGGGCTTCTGCATCGCCTTTTTTGGCGGCCAGCCGGAACCAACTGGCGGCCTTGGAATAACTTTGCCGGGTGCCTTTTCCCTCACTATAAAATACCCCCAGGTTAAACTGCGCGATAATATTACCCTGCCCCGCAGAGTGCCGGTACCACTTGATGGCCTCAGCATAATTGCGTTCGACTCCTATTCCCCGGCTATACATATAGCCCAGGTTAAACTGAGCAACTTCGTTACCCTGTCTGGACGCGAGCTTGTACCACTTGGCAGATTTCTTGTGGTTTTTTGTGACGCCCCTGCCCTTTTCGTACAGGGCTCCAAGCTTCAACTGGGCCAACTCATTGCCATTTCCCGCCGCAAGCCTGTACCACTTGACTACTTTCTTATAGTCCTGAGTGACCCGTTCTCCTGACTCATACAATTGGCCAAGGTTGAATTGAGCTTGCGGGTTGTCTTGCTTTGCCGCCAAACGGTACCATTTGACCGCTCTTCTATAATCAGGTGTCACGCCCTCACCAATGTCATACATCAGCCCCAGGTTAAACTGGGCAGAGGCGTTCCCCTGTTTGGCGGACCGAACGTACCACATGACAGCCCTTTTAAAACTTTGCCGGACTCCTTTCCCCTTACTATAGAGAGCCCCCAGATTAAACTGGGCGGAAGCAACTCCCTGCTTGGCCGAAAGCTTGTACCATTTCACAGCTTTTTTATAATTGCGTTTAACCCCTTCCCCTTTGTCATACATCAGCCCGAGGTTAAACTGAGCCAAAGTATTGCCTCTTTTTGCCAAAGGCTCCCATTTCTCAAATGCCGTGGTAAAATCACCTCGGTTGACCGCATCCAGGCCATCCTGAAAGTTATCTGCAAATGCCGGCGTGACAAACAGAGCCAGGACTATGACGAGAGCTGTGAAAGATTGCTTCATTTTATAAACCGACAGAATTCCTATTGAGATTATTTGTATTCTCATAGTATTATTTCGGCTCAAACGGGGAAAACCATGAAGGAAAAAGAAAAGCCGGAAAAACGCACAGAAAACCTTATTTTCACGATTTGGGTCCATACCGGCTACGCGGTCCTGATTCTTTCCATGATTGGCTGGATGATCTACATGGAATTTTTTATGTAGCGTCCGACCCAAAATGCAGAGCCATCGCTAAAATCCATTGAAACCTTGAGAGTCAGGCCAGAAGACACCCTTGAGCCGAGATAACTCTTTGCTGATCAATATTTTATCCTTTTGATAAAAATATTCAAACCATAAAGATGGGTCGAGACAAACCCAAGGCACCGCATCTCAAAAAAAATACTGTTGACGATGATGACTTCCCCCTGCAACCCTGAATATCCGCAAGCCAATTTTTCCGGCTTATCGGTAATATCCCATTGATTGATCATCAAAAACCGTTATTCTGGGTGCAATTATATGTTTAAAAATACTAGAGATCTTCTAACAACATCCCTCCTAAATATCAGCAAAAATATTTGTGGGTAAAAAAATCAAGCCGAGGCATTGACAGTTTTAGAAATGAGTGAAAAATCAAAGCACAGGTTGTTGATTGTAGATGACAACAAGATCCACTGCGAACTGGCAAAAGAATTCCTGGTAGACAGCTACGATATTGAAATGGCCTATGGCGGCGAAGAAGCCATTTCCCAAATTTTCAATTTTAATCCTGCGGTGATTCTTTTGGACATCCAGATGCCCAGGCTGACCGGGGATGAACTGGTAAAAATGATTAAAGCCTGGAAACCGGAAATTCACGTCATCATGGTTTCCGCTAATATCACCCCGGAAATCAAGAAAGAGTGCATACTAAACGGCGCATTCGATTGCATTAGTAAACCCGTGGACTTCAAACACCTGAAAAAAATGATTCTGGAAGCACTGAACCCATAAAACAAAGATATGTTATAGAGTAGCTCTTTATGCTCCTGAAACTTCTCCTATCAAAGAGCCTTCTCCGGTTTTAGTGTTCCCCTCCTAAATTCGAAAAATATTTTTACAATTTTTCATCGCACGAGTATAATTTTCATTATATGTGTCCGGGGTATTTGAGCATCCAGCCCTCAACGGTCTCTCTCACCCTTTAGTTTTATTAATCGGAAAGGACCCGGAACCAGTTTAAACTCAGACACTTATAAAGAGCGTGGGTTGCCGGAATTTGAAATTGGGCACGAACACCCATCGGTGGCACCCATCTTGCTTTTAAGAGAGATGATAGCCGAATAAGAAACCCTCTGGAAATATCAGGGGCCAAATCTAATCACTGCGGGTACGTAATGGTCGACAAAAATGAAATTTTAAAAGCCCGCATCCTGATGGTGGATGATGAAAGCTCGAACATCCTTATCCTGGAATCTATGCTGAAACAGGCACGGTACACCTCTGTTACCAGCACCACTGACTCCAGGGAAGCCGCCTCACTGTACCAAAAACTAAAACCAGATATTGTTCTGCTGGATTTGAGAATGCCGCATGTGGATGGGTTTGAGGTGATTGAGCAAATAAAACAAATTGAAGCAGACTCTTATGCGCCTATTCTGGTATTGACCGCCGAATCAGACCCCGCCGTTCGCCTGAGAGCTCTGCAAGTCGGCGCCCGGGACTTTCTGTCTAAACCCCTTGATCTTTCGGAAGTGCTTTGCAGAATCAGAAATATTCTTGAAGTGCGTTTGCTGAACAAAAACCTTGAGATACAAAAAGACTTTGTAGAGCAAAGGGTTTTTGAGAGAACCGCCGACCTGAAACAGGCCAACCAACAGCTCAAAAAAGAAATAGCCGAACGGAAACGGTCGGAACAGGAACTACAAAAAGTGAACCAGCAACTTTTGCACGCCGAAAAACTTTCGGCCCTGGGCCAGTTATCTGCAAGCATCGCTCATGAATTCAACAACCCGCTTATGGGAATTCGCAACACCCTTGAGCAAGTTCAGCAGGGAACGCAGATGGAAGACTCTCTGGCAGAACTTGTAGAGCTTTCTATTAATGAAAGCAATCGTGTCATGAACCTCGCTCAGCAACTTAAAGATTTTTACCGCCCTTCTTCAGGGACTCCACACCCCTTGAATCTTCATGATGCCATTGATGATATGCTCATGCTCAAGAAAAATGATTTCCATAAAGAAAATATACAATTGAATAAGAAATATGCTAGCTATTTACCCGGTGTCAACGTGGTAGAAGACCAGTTCAAACAGGTCATCTTGAACCTCCTGCAAAATGCCAATGAGGCATGCCCAAAAGGGGGAACGCTGAGTATTCGCACCCGAGACCTTGGTTCCTGCGTTGAAGTGGAGATTGAAGACACCGGGCAGGGAATACCACAGGAAAATATGGCAAAACTTTTTGATCCTTTCTTCACAACCAAGGGAGAAGTAAAAGGCACAGGGCTTGGCCTCTCGGTCAGCTATGGAATCATTAAAAGACATGGTGGAAATATAAGAGTCCAAAGCACCGAAGGAAAAGGATCTCAATTTATAATCACTCTTCCCATCAAAAAAAATGGGCAAGAGCCAACTTAAAAACAGGGTTGAACTCTAAAAATCTGGAATACAAATATGACTCCTGGCAAAAAAGTATTTTTAATTGATGACGAAAAAGTAGTCCGACTGTCCCTCAAAAGAGAACTTCAAAACAAAGGCTATACGGTGGAAGATTTTGAATCGGCACAAGAAGCCCTTGATGGCCTCTCAGAAGACTGGCCAGGTGTAGTTGTGAGTGATGTCATGATGCCCAATATGGATGGTTTAGCCCTGCTGGAAAAAGTCAAGGAAGTGGATTCAGAAATCCCGGTCATACTCATTACAGGTCAGGGAAATATTACCATGGCTGTCCAGGCCATCCAAAATGGAGCCTATGATTTTTTAGAAAAGCCCTTTGCCACAAAAACTTTCATAGATGCCATAAGACGCGCCACAGAAAAACGTTCCCTTGTGATGGAAGTGCGAAACCTTCAATCCAAAATCAACCATCAAAGCGACAACAAGAATACGATTATCGGGAAATCCTCTTCAGTCGAGCACCTTCGTCAGGTTATCACCAGTATCGCCGATGCCGATGCCGACATCCTTATCTTTGGAGAAACAGGGACGGGAAAAGACCTCGTTGCGCGAAACCTCCATCAGTCCAGCAAAAGAAGGAATTATAATTTCACTGCCATCAACTGCGGAGCCATACCTGAAAATATCATCGAAAGCGAGTTGTTCGGCCATGAAGCCGGTGCATTCACCGGGGCAAACCACAGGAGAATCGGCAAATTTGAGTACGCCAACAAAGGCACGGTCTTTCTTGATGAAATTGAAAGTATGCCTATGCATCTCCAGGTTAAACTTCTCCGCGTGATTCAGGAAAAATCGATTGAAAGGGTCGGTTCCAATAAAACCATACCCCTCGATATCCGTATCATTGCCGCCACAAAAACCGATTTAAAATTAGCCAGCGAAAAAAACCTGTTCAGAGAAGATTTATATTACCGGCTCAATGTGATTCAAATCGCTCTGACTCCCCTGCGCGAACGGATCGAAGATATTCCCTTATTATTCCAGCACCTGGTTATGGATGCCTGTTCGCGTTATAACCAGAAAACTCCACCCATCCCCTCCCCGGAATATATTCAGGAACTGCAAGCCCGCAGGTGGGAAGGAAATATTCGCGAGCTCAAGAATGAAGCCGATAAATTTGTTCTCGGTCTTCCCCAGACCAGTCCTGCAAGCACAGAAAACAGTGTCCAGGTTTCTATGCAACAAGCACTTAAGAATCCTCCGACCGGATTGAACAACCAACTGGCCCTGATAGAAAAAAACCTGATCGCCCAGGAGTTGACCCGCAACAAAGGGGATATAAAAAAGACCTACACCAACCTGGGCCTTTCCCGGCAAACCCTCTACAACCGCCTCAAGGCCCTGGAGCTCAAACGCAGAGATTTCATCTAGCCATCTGGCCACCAACCGTAAAGCCCCCTTTACAACCCACCCGGCAATAATAATCAGTGTCCCCAACCCTCCCCTGTTAAATAAGGGGTTAAACGCTTTGCTATTTCATGGCCCGCCTTTTGCCGGTTTACCTAAGCAACAATAACAGCTAATAAGATTTGGCCTTCGAGCCCGAGGAAAAATCATTCAAGCAAACAAAAAAACTGAATAATTTTTGATACTTATTTCACCCTCACTAAAAACCAAATCTCGCAGGATTAGCTGGCCCTTTAATTTCAATTACTTTATTCAATGCCCTGGGCTTCAGCGCGTTTGACATAGGGCGTGCAGAAGAAGGACATATATTGCTTTTTAAGAAGACAATCATTGCTTTTTAAGAAAACACTACCTATCTTTAAGTAGCCGATTGAACCGGCAGAAAAAGACTCTGACAAGACTTGGGTTGCACTTTCAATAGAAAGGATTGGGTGCATAAACTGCTGTAACACTTTTTTCTGGAAGGGGAGAACAATGACAAGCGTAGCCAGCGAGCAAACAGTTGCCAAATCGGGTTTTTTCCATTTTTTGGGCAATGACAATAGAGATGGTAATGGGGAAGAAAGAGAAAAACAACTTGAAGTGCAGGCAAAACTCGATGCCATCGATAAATCCCAGGGGGTCATTGAATTCAATATGGATGGCACGGTCATCACCGCCAATGAAAATTTTTTGAAGGTTATGGGCTATTCCTTAAACGAGGCGGTTGGGGTGCATCACAGAAATTTTTGCGAAGACTCTTACGCAAAAAGCAATGAGTACCGGCAATTCTGGGAAAAGCTCAACCGGGGCGAGTTTGATGCCGGGGAATACAAAAGAATCGGCAAAGATGGAAAAGAAGTCTGGATACAGGCTTCCTACAACCCGATTCTGGATTTAAACGGCAAACCGACCAAGGTCGTTAAATTTGCCACGGATATTACCGAACAAAGGCTGAGGAATGCCGAGTATCAGGGAAAAGTAGATGCTATCGGAAAAACCCAGGCGGTCATTGAGTTCAACCTGGACGGAACGGTCATCACCGCCAATGATAATTTCTTGAACACATTGGGTTATACCCTCAACGAGATCAAAGGCCAGCATCACCGAATGTTCTGCGAAAGCTCTTATACCAACAGCAATGAATATCGAACATTCTGGGAGGAACTCAACCGGGGCAAATTCAATTCCGGGGAATACAAAAGGATCGGCAAAGGTGGCAAAGAACTATGGATACAGGCTTCCTACAATCCGATTGTGGATTCGAACGACAAACCCTTCAAAGTCGTAAAGTTTGCCACAGACGTTACCAGGCAGAAGATGGAAGCGGCTGAAAGCCAGGCAAAACTCGATGCCATCGACAAATCCCAGGGGACCATTGAGTTCAACCTGGACGGAACGGTCATCACCGCCAATGATAATTTTTTGCATGTCATGGGTTACAGTCTTCAGGAAGCCAAGGGCCAGCATCATAGAGTTTTTTGCGAAGAGTCTTATACGAATAGCAATGAGTACCGGCAGTTCTGGGAAAAGCTCAACCGGGGCGAGTTTGATGCCGGGGAATACAAAAGAATCGGCAAAGGTGGCAAAGAAATCTGGATTCAAGCTACCTACAATCCGATTCTGGATTTAAACGGTAAGG
>CAZEBI010000031.1:0-2929 GCA_964510355.1 uncultured Nitrospina sp.
GCAGGCACTCGGTTAAGTCAACTTATATGCTTCCCCTCCCTTCATAGGGACTCAACCCCGATGAGTTGAGGGGTTGAGCACGGGAGGGTTGGATTATGAATTTCATAAAAAAATCCACACCCCTCCAAGCCTCCCCTCATGAAAGGGGAGGATCAATGAGAAACCCAGAGTTATGCAAAGCTCCCCCTTCTACGAAGGGGGTCGGGGGGATTTGCCTTTTCAGCCGAGATAAGTTGCCCTGCAAATCTATTGTTTGTTGGCCCCAAGCCGAGTGGGAGGAGGAGCCGTGATTATTTTTTCGGTTCTGTACCTTGTTTTGCACTGGCTTATATCGGACTTCACGATCTTTTTTGCAAAATTTTCGTTCAGTTTGAGCCAGCGCTCGGCCAGCCCATCGGAAACACCAAATTCCTGCAAAGATTCACGCAACAAATTATTTCTTAAATCAAAATGTGCCTGGGTAATGAACATATGCTGGTGACAACTGAAGGGAGTTTTTCCTGAAAACATATTATCCGCTCCCATCTGAGAGGCGGTAAAATCCGCTTGCTGACTCTCAATCACTTTCCTGTCTGTTCCTTCAAAAAAAGGCAGCAGAGAAGGTTGAGCAAAAACCTTGTCATAAAATATTTCAGTCACTTTTTTCACTGTGGAACGCCCTCCCACAAGTTCAAAAAGTGATTTTTCGTTTTCATTCATAATACAGGCCGATGAAAGCAATGTTTAACCCCCCTACCCCCCTTATCAGGGGGGAACTGTGCCTCCCCCTGATAAGGGGGATTGAGGGGGTTACTTCCCTGCTAAATTTTAAATTTGCCAACAAGGCCCTGTAGGTCGACTGCGAGCTTTGAAAGCTCACTTGCGGCATCCTTGGTCTGGCTGGAGCCTTGTGTTGTCTCTCCTGCGGCGGTTGAGACACCGGCGATGTTTTCGGCTATTTCACCCACTCCTTTTGCGGCTTCGGCAACATTGCGCGACATTTCATTGGTGGTCGCACTTTGTTCTTCAACCGCACTGGCGATGGTACTGGAAATATCATTGATCTTATTGATGATATTACTGATTTCTTCAATCGCCTGTACCGCATCGCCGGTATTAGACTGAATGGTCTGGACCTTGCCGCTGATTTCTTCCGTGGCTTTTGCCGTTTGATTAGCCAACTCCTTGACCTCGTTGGCCACCACCGCAAACCCTTTACCCGCTTCACCGGCTCTTGCGGCTTCGATGGTCGCATTCAGAGCTAAAAGGTTGGTTTGTTCCGCTATCGAGGTGATCACTTTTACCACTTCACCAATCTCTTGTGAACTTTCGCCCAGAGTCGTGATGGTGTCATTGGTTTTTTTGGCGACTGCTACAGCCTCATTCGAGATCGTAGCCGCTTGAGTGGCATTATTTGAGATTTCACTGATGCTGGCTGTCATCTCTTCGGAGCCTGTGGCAACGGTCTGGACGTTGGTGCCCACTTGCTCGCTGGCGGCGGCGACCACACCGGCTTGTGCGGAAGTCTCTTCAGCATTGGCGGACATCGTTGTACTGGTAACGGTGAGTTCTTCAGCGGCGGCAGTCACCGATTCGGCATTTTTGCCGATATTGCCAATATCATTGCGCAATCCGCTGAAAAAACTGCTCAACCCTTCGCCCATCTGCCCGATCGCATCCTCGCCCTTGACCGTGATTTCCTGGGTCAAGTCGCCCTGGCCCGCAGCAGTGACAACATCCAAAATACTATTGACCTTGCCCTTCAATTCTTCCGTTGCTTTTTGCTCACGCTCAGCGGCTTCTTCGGCTTGTGTTTCCATTTCAACCCGTTCGGTCACCAACTGGTAGGTGGCTACAGGCCCGATATAATTTTTATTTTCATCATAGATAGCGCTCACCTGCAAATCAAACACCTCCGGTCCGATTTTGACCTGTGACTCAAAGGGCAAGTTATTCGGGTCCTTAATAATGCTCATTACCTTGTCCGGGTCGGTATGAAAAGCTGTGATCTGATTGCCAACAACATCATTGACATCCACTTTTAAAAACTTCTGCACTTTGCCAAAAATTTCCTTACCACTCGGGTTCATATATTTGACTTCAAATTTTTCATCGGCATACATCACATTCATGGGAATATTGTCCACCATTGCCACAACCCGTTTCATTTCCGCATCATTGGCAATCTTGATTTTGCCATTGGCCAACATCTCTTCCAGAGAGATCAGAAAAGCGCCTTGCGCATGAAATTGTTCTTTACTGACATGCCCGTCCAGAATGTTCTTCGCGTCAGAAATATAATCCTTGAGCATGGTGCTCAACTCGTTCGATTGACTCGACATATTCCCCAACTCGTCGGTTGAGTTCACTTGAATTGCCGGACGATTCAGCTTCCCTGCCACCATATCTGTAGAGGCCCGTGCCACTTGCGCCAGTGGACCGGTGACGGACCGGGTGATGGCGAACCCTAAAAACCCGCTTATGGCAACCGCGACAAAAAGCAGGGTCCAAAGCGTTGAGGTTAAATCGTCATTGAGTTGCCTGGACAAATCCATATCGGATTGCAACAGTTTTTTCTGGTTCGCCGCCATCGCATCGAGCTCTACCTTGATGGCAAAAGCAGTGGGTGCGGCCTTGGTTCCCAACCAGCGATTCGCCACATTCCATTCCACCCCACCGCGAATTTCGAACATCTCCGGCGGCATCGGGGCAAAGGCCGTTCTCGCATCGGAGAATTCCTTAAACAGGGCCTGCTGTGCGGCGTTTAAGTCCCCTTTGTTGGCGGTCAAATCACCGAACCGTTTGATGTTTGTCGTCCACATGACATCAAATTTACCTTTAAATTTCTCATCGCCGGAAAGCAGGTAAGCGCGGATATTAGCCAGGGAACGCGCCGTCGTACCACGGATGTCGGCCAGTCTGACGGGCTCGCTGACGGGTTCGGTCGGCA
>CAZEBI010000031.1:2939-21159 GCA_964510355.1 uncultured Nitrospina sp.
ACCACGGATGTCGGCCATCATGCCAAGCAGGGCTTTGCGTTTAGGGGTGGCTTCCAGTTTCGCCTCTATATTGATGATCTTGGTGATGCTACCCATCAGAATACCGGCCAGCGGTGCGGCATCTTTAAACAGGATTTTATTGGCGGGCAGATTCTCCAGCGTCTGGGAAATATCTTCAATTTCTATTTGAAAATTTCTGAATTCATTCAACTTCGTTTCAATGATTTTAAGACGTTCCAGGTTTTTCGGATTGGTCCAGTTTTTAGAAAAATCCTGCATGGCTTTTAAGGATGGGTCTATTTCTGAAGACCATGCCGCGGCACGCTCTGTTTTAAATTTGTCTTTTCCCAACAGCATCCAACCACGCAAAGCCGCCAGGGAATGGTTGATGCCGTTGAGCATCATCAGGCTGGCACGAGCGGTGGGGACGCGCAAATCCATAACTTTTGTAGAAATTGCGGTGGTTTTTCCTACCTGATTAAAAGTGATGAACACCACCCCAATCAGGACAAATGTCACCAACGCAAACCCCAAACCAATTTTATTACCAATCTTTAAGTTACGGTACACTTGCAGCATAATCCGCCTCTCCCTCAAAAAAGTGGTTCAATAACCGCAGTACTGTTCTACAACTCAGACAAAATAAGGTAGTTGAGCAAAAGAAAAATACTCTATCAAACTTACCATATAAATAAAAAAATACCTATCAGAGGCAATTCAACAGTAATAATAGCCACCTCATATTGGCGGAATAAAGTATCCCGCTTATTCCATAAAACTGCCATTAGTGAGCAAAAGTCCTCCCCTAGCCTTGAGTGAAGAGCAAGATAAGTGCCACAAACAGAGTGTTCGCAGCAACTTAAACAACCTGAATTTAGCCTAACTATTTGTATTTAAATTAATTGAACAGTTTGTTTTAAGGTGATTACATTTAAAGGGGACAATTATCAGAAGACCAAAAAACTGAATGGCAGGATAAATGTAAAAAAATCTATACCCAGAGGCTGGGAATTGTAAAAATATCCAACCATGGCTGACCGTATATCGCAGGTTAAATAAGCGCACTCCCGTGGAGGGAACTGGCTTGCTTGCGCCGAGACAACTCTTTGCTCGCCAACAAAAGCTATTGCCCCCCACGCCTAGTGGGCTAGTTGTCCAGAGTGCGGTGGTAGTCTTGCAGGATTGCGTCCTGGGTTTCCTGATCAGCGGATTTGTAGATGCGGATGGTTTCAAAGTGGCTGGTTTGTTGAACGCGCAATAATTTGAGGCGCATCAACTCCAGAATGGCAAGAAAGGTCACGATGATTTCCTGCTTTTTGTTCAATACCGTAAACAAAGATTCAAACGTAACGCTTTCGGAGGCGTTGAGAATATCGAGGATGTACTGAATCCGGTCTGTGACCGACATCTCGGTAATTTCAATTTCATAATCTTTTTCAAACGATTTGGTATCGAGGATTTTCTGGTAAGCTTTAAATAAATCGAACACCGATGCGTCGACCAGTTCCTTTTCTTCAGAGCTTCCTTCAATTTCAAGCTCTCCGCCGCGCACAAAAATCTGTTGCTGGTCATGTTCCTTGAGTCTTAACTCAAACGCCGCATCCCGATAGCGCTGATACTCTCGGAGCCTGCGCATCAGTTCCGCGCGCGGGTCTTCCCCCTCTCCCCCATCCAGTTCTTCATCGACTTCAGGAGCGGGAAGCAAAACTTTCGATTTGATGCGCATCAGTTCAGCGGCCATGACCAAATACTCCCCGACCAGCTCCAGATTCAACTCCTGCATCATTTCCAGGTAGGTCATATACTGCCGGGTAATTTCGGCAATGGGGATATCATAGATATCCATCTTCTGCTCTTTAATCAGGTGCAGAAGCAGGTCCAAAGGGCCTTCAAAAATATCAAGTTTGCATCGGTAGATCATGATTGAATTATTGATTTCATTCCTTAGGTTTTTAAATCACCCCAGCCCCTCTTTGTAAAAGAGGGGTCCGTTTAAAAAGCTCCCCCTTCTACGAAGTACCCCTTCGGGGCATGAAAGCCAAGGAGAGGATATCACAGGGGTTGGGGGGATTTGTTTTTCTGTGTCTGGGAGAAAAGTAAAAAAACTTACTACTACAAATCACCCCAAAGCGACTGCAACAGAGCCAAGGCCACCACAGGAGCCGTTTCCGCCCGCAGAATCCGCGGCCCCAGACTCACGCTCTGAAACCCATATTGCCGAACGCTCTCAATCTCAGCCTGACTGAACCCGCCTTCGGGTCCGATCAAAACAGCGACAGACCCAGGTGGTTCATCTGGCTTAATATTTTTGCTCAGAGTGCTCTTCTCCTGCTCCCAAAAAACCAGTTTAAGATCCTGACCTTCATTTTTGCGGCAAAAAGTTTCCAGGGTTTCAACAGCTTCCGCCACTTGCGGGATCTGGGAGCGACCGCATTGTTTGCAACTTTCTAGCGCAATTTTTTTCCAGCGCTCGATTTTTCCTTCCATACGATGAGTTTTTGCCACGCAACGCTCCGTCATCAAAGGGGTAACAGAACGCACGCCCAATTCCACCGACTTTCTTAAAATCACATCAAATTTATTGCCTTTGGTCAATGCCTGCCCTAAATGAATCGCTAAAGGCGACTCGACATTGATTGTTGCCGAAGTTATGACTTCTCCCGTAACCTCTTTCGCCTTGACCTCAACCAGCCGAACAGTGAGCCATTGATCCCCATCACTGATGACCTGTATGGAGTCCCCCGCTTTCAATCTCAAGACGGTTCTGATATGCGAGACATCCGACCCGGTAAGAGTCACCTTGTTGTCGATTATTTGTTCCGTGGCAACAAAAAACCTCATACATTGACACAATGAATGCGTAACAAATCTTCCAAAGAACCTAATTCATAATCGGGACCGGGTTCGGTCGGTGCCTGCTTGCGATTGAGCCAGGCGGTCTTCATTCCTGCCGCGTGAGCCCCGAAAATATCATGGGTAAGACTGTCACCGACAAAAAGAATTTTTTCCGGTGGCAATTGAAAACGGCTTATCGCCAGTTGAAAAATGGCGGGGTGCGGCTTGCGGAACGGAAACTGCGATGAATAAATGGTGAAGTCAAAATATTCCTGCAACCCCGAACCCGCAAGCTCAAACGCCTTCATGGCAGCCGGGTTCGTGGTATTGGAAACAATTCCCATGGCAACATTCCAATGGCGCAGTTGTTCTAGCGCTGCGGGCACCTCGACAAAGACCTTTCTCTCCTTATAAACTTCCTCATAATAAACTTGCAACAATTCAGAAATCTGTCCTTGCCATGGAATTTTAAAATAAAAGAGCAGGTACTGTAAAACTTCCTCGTAACGCGCCTCCCGGTGCGTCGTCTTAGATAGCTCTATCATGGATTTAAATAATTCCCGCGATTTTCCCAGGCAGTCTTCAAAATCAGGCAGAGGAATTTGTTTTGCCTGCAAACAGGCAAATACTTTTTCCAGGGGTCGCCTATCATCTTCTTCTCCCAGATCAACCAGAGTATGTGCCCAATCAAAGGCAATTGCTTTAAACGGAAAATCCATTCATCACCTGTTGTTGCTGTATTTCAACCCGTAAAGTATGGGAGATTTATATTGTGCCCTGGAAACCGATAACCCTATAGTAATCAGTATAAAAAATGATAGATTCGTGACGAATCCCTAGCCTGGGTTTGCCGGGACAAGAAAATAAGTTCTTGCCCTGCGATCCCATCCACTAAATAATACCAGCCCAAAGAAGATAAAGGAATAGCAGAAAAACTCATGGTCCCTGAAAACATAAAACGCTTACCTGAAACTACGTGCTCGAATCAGGAGTTGATTCAGCAGGCGATTGACTTAGGCTGTACCAAGGCCAAAGTGATTTCAACCCAAAGCATATCCATGGGTCATTGGATGAGCCTGCAATGCCAATATGGTTGTTCTCAATATGGGTCGGTTCTTACCTGCCCTCCTCACACCCCAAATACTGATGAAATGGCTGAGATCCTTGCGGAATATGAAAAGGCTCTGCTCATCAACGCCAGCCCGGAAACAAATGTCAGGGAAATTGGTATCCACTTGGAAAAATACTTGAAAGATAAAGGCAGTAACAAAGCGTTCGCCTTATGCGCCCAGCCTTGCGACCTGTGTGACCCCTGCACCGTTGCAACAAACTGCCGCTACCCTGAAAAAGCCCGGCCCACCCTGCAGGCCTGCGGCATCGATGTGAATGAAACCATCCATAAGAATGGCTGGCACGACCTGGATCAGCAAGCTCCCTGCTCTCCCACCCATACCATTGGCATGGTGCTTCTTAGCTGAGAACCGTTGTATCTCCAAACTCCTATGCCTTGAAAAACTGCCTGAAAAGGCGACTTCCACCAAAAAAATATTACCCGGACCTATGCCGATAAAACAGGCAAAAAAAGGAATTTAATCATAAAAAACAATTCTCTACCAGGAGTCTCAATGGGCTAATAAAAGATTTTATGCGCACCCCCCCCACATACTGATTTACAAGCAATGAAAATTATAATAGTATTCTTAAACCAGTAAATGGATATCACGGGCGAGGATTTATATGGACACCATTAGCTCTCAAATGACCACACCCGTCATCAGCATCTATTCTGAAGCTACAGCTCAGGAGGCGGCTCAATTGATGAAACAAAAGGAAATTGGCTCCCTGTTGATCAAAGGTTGCCAGGGTTATGTCGGCATCCTGTCAGAGCGGGATCTGGTGTACCGATTGGTGAGTGAGGGGTTGGACCCAAAGAACACTCCGTTGTCTTCAATAATGGAGGAGTCGATTCTATCCATCGACCTGAATGCCTCAACTTCCGAAGCCGGTTCCCTGATGCAGGAATACAATATCAGCCATCTGGCCGTAACGGAAAATGATGAAATTGCCGGAATTCTTTCGGTTAAAGATCTGGCCCATAAAAACAAAACTTAATCCTTCTACCAGGATTGCACTCCCCGCTTTCGCACAATCTCATCTAATTCCTGAAGGTCTCTTCCGTTAATACCCAAAAAATAAAGGATTAATTTCAAGTTTGACTGGTTAATACTGGCTCTTGCATGGCGTTGCACAATGGGTTTGGCATTGAAAGCGATGCCCAATCCGGCCCGTGCCAGCATCTTGATATCGTTCGCCCCATCCCCCACCGCTACAACTTGTCGCAATGAAAACCCTTCCTTCTTTGCCAGGGCAACCAGAGTTTTTTCCTTAGCCTCGGCATCAATGATTTGCCCTTCCAGTTCGCCTGAAACTTTTCCATCTTCTATCTTCAGTTGATTCGCAACACCATAATCCAGACCGTAGTCATTGCAAATCTTATCGATAAAAAACTGGAACCCTCCACTGACCAGAGCAATTTTATAACCCAAATGCTTGAGGATTTTCACCAGGGATTCTGCTCCCGGTGTCAGCGGCAGGGTATTGTATAATTCCTGCAATTTTTCTACGGGAAGGCCTTTTAAAAGCTGGACCCTTTCCAGCAAAGCGGATTTGAAGTCCATTTCCTCATTCATGGCTCGCTGGGTGATTGCCGCTATTTTTTCACCCACCCCGGCAAGTTTTCCCAGTTCATCAATGATTTCACATTGCAGGAAGGTCATATCCGCATCCAGCACAATCAATCTTTTATTGCGCCTGAAATAGGTTTCCTCCTGCACCGCGATATCGACTCTATAATTTTCCTTAAACTTCACCAGAGCGTCCAACACTTCCTCGGATGAATGAACCTTGCGGGTGCCTATGACAAACTCCAGGACATGGACATCGCCAGAATCCAATTGTTCAATACGAAGGATATTGATATCGAGTTCGGCAAAAATCCGGGTAATGTCCAGAAAAGCTAAAGAGGGAATGGCATCACAAAGCAGAGTCACCACCGAACGGTGGACATAGGGGGCATCCGGCCTCGTGGCTGTTTCCCAGGGGTAGACAGCGATTTTAAAATCCATTTTCTTGGCATAGGCGGACAGGGCCTCACGCAAAGACAGAATATGACTGTCATCGCAACCATCGAGCAAAATGGAAAGGTTGAGCAATCCGTTGAAGACAAATTGTTTGATATCCACCACATTCCAACCGGATTGAACAATAAATCCCAGCGTTTCAGCCAGAATTCCAGGCCGGTCTTGCGCGGAGATAAGAATATGTAATTGGGAAGAAGACATTAAAGGGTCTCTTAATTATAGTGTAACCGGGATAATTCTCCGTTCCGCTTCACGCGAAAAAAGGCAAATCCCCCCCTGTGATACTCCCTCCTCGGCTTTCATGCCCCGAAGCGGGTACTTCGGGGGAGCTGAAATGGGACCCCTCTTTTACAAAGAGGGGCTGGGGTGATTTAAAAACATATCGTGCAATATGCGGGCTGGAGGCCCCATGGATCAAACCTGTGGCTTGTAACGCCACCCTTCTCTTTTTTTGCAGGTCCAACCATCATGGACCTGAAAAGTAGACAAGGATATATCGGAATTGAACAAAGCGATAATCCCCTCGCCTTTTATTGGATTGCCTTTCAAATGCAAGCGTTTGAGTTTTCCGAGATATTTTGCCTGGGCCAGAAACTTCAACCCTTCATCACTCACGCTGTTCTGGTTGAGGTTCAAATACTGAACATTTTCCAGAAATGCGCATTCGGTCAGTTCTTTGACTCCCTGATCGCCCAGGTTGTTATCATCCAAATCCAGCCAACTGACTTCCTGCATTCTGGGTGCTTGCCACAAAAGCCGCGCCTCTTCCGGGGTAAGACCCTTGCCGCTAAGCATCAACTGATTGCCCCGCAATCGTCCCTCAAAAATCGCCTCAACATTTTCAAACCTGCAATTCTCGTTCATCACTCTTCCTTATAAAATCAGTCCCCGAGTATAGGAGTGCCTTCTATATCATGAAGGCCGCAGCCCGCCAATTATTTTTTCTCAGAGCGGGGTAGATATTTTCTACCCTGCAATTGTTTTGGCAGATACTCCTGCTCAGCCGAAGGGTCGTCATGGGAGTATTTATAATCCACGCCAAACCCATGCACGGGCTTGGCATCTTTATAGTGAGTATCCTTAAGGTGATTGGGAACGGGGTAAGACAAACCTTTTTTCTCGATATCGTGCAGGGCCTGGTCGATAGCCACTATCGCCGAGTTATCCTTGGGAGCCTGGGCCACATAAATCACTGCCTGGGCAAGCGGAATGCGAGCTTCCGGGAACCCCAGTTTTTCCACCGCGTTCGCTACAGCTTGTACCAATATAAATGCGTTGGGGTCGGCATTGCCCACATCTTCAGCCGCTGTGACCAGCAGTCGCCGGACAATGAAACGCGGATCTTCCCCCCCTGCAATCATTTTTGCCAGCCAGTAAATGGCGGCATCGGCATCGGAACCCCGCAGGCTTTTCTGAAACGCCGAAGCGTGGTCATAATGCTCATTTTTATCATAAAGCGTGGCGGCTTTTTGAATGATGCCTTCAACGGTTTTCAGGTTGACCTGTTTTTTGCCCACATCATAAACCGCTTCCAACACATTGAGAGCACGGCGGGCATCGCCATTGGCATGGCTGACGATCAAATCCATTGCCTCTTCGGCAATTTTTAAGGCGAATTTCCCCAAACCTTTTTGCGAGTCTTGCAACGCCCACTCCAGAATACCTCTGATTTGTTCGCGCTCTAAAGCTTCCAGGCGAAAAATCTGGCACCGTGAACGAAGTGCCGGGGTCACCTCAAAAGAAGGGTTCTCCGTTGTGCTACCGATCAGACGCACCGTGCCATTTTCAATATGGGGCAAAACAGCATCTTGCTGGGCCTTGTTGAAGCGGTGAATTTCATCGATGAATAATACGGTGCCTTTTGCCTGCCGGGCTTGACGGGCACCGGCAATGATCTTGCGGATATCAGCAACCCCGGCATTCACAGCACTGATCTCATGAAACTCGCTTTGAGTCAACCGAGCTGACAGTCGGGCAAGGGTGGTTTTTCCTGTACCCGGCGGCCCCCATAATATAAAAGACAAGCGCGAGCCGGACTCTATCAGTTCCTTTAACGGCAGTCCATCACCAATCAGGTGTTTCTGCCCGGAAAACTTCTCCCAGCTTTCAGGGCGCATCCGATCCGCTAAGGGTGCAGGCGGCACATCTGTTTTATAATCCGGGAATAATTCCATAACAATTTACCAGACACCTCTATTTATTCGATAATTTTCTCTACGGAAATTCGCTGGCCTTATTCTATAAGGATCTGCTCATGGCCAAAAATGATTTCCGGGAATTCCATTAATTGATATCCCTTGCATTCAAGGAGCGTATTCCCAGCCGCAACGGAATGTGGGCGACCGCCCAGGTGAGAATAATAATCAGCGTATAACAAACCGGAACTTCCAACCCACCAAGGGACTTAAAAAGAAATTTCTCATTGAGATGGACATAAAGGGGGCGAGCTCCCAACACTAACACTAACCCAATATAACTCAATGCTAAAATCATAAACAGCACACCGCCCGCACTGGATGAAATTTCCGCAATATTTTCATACTCAAACTTGGGATACAGGGTACCCAGGCCCAGCCCCAGACTGGTCAGGCCAAATGTTAAAAGAAAAACACCTATAACCGAAACCTGCATGACATAAGCATCCACCTCCAGCAACTGGTTCGACACCACAACCAGCAACTCGGCGATAAATAAAAGTGGCGGGAAAAACATCCAGAACTTGCACGCCAGAAACTTCTGCATCGTCACGGGTCGGGTATAAATCAACCAGAAACTTTTACCCTCCACACTGGACGAAGGAAACACAAATCGGGATATCAGGGCTGCCATGACAAACCCCACCAAACCGACATTCAAAATAGAAACCACATCCCGCAAAACCTTATTTCCCAGAGGAAGATGCATGATGTTAAAAATATAAACGCCTATCAAAGCAAATAATATAAAAAGCTGTGACCATTGTTCCGGGTCACGAACAAAAATTTTGAGATCCTTGCTCAACAAAGCCTTTCCGGGACCGGAAGCAAACAGGTTTTGCAGGAAACTTTTTCTCTTAGTCTCCCGCCCACGCTTCTCGATGGGAGTGCCACGAACCACCTGAACCATGCACCAGCCCTGAAAATAAATCCGCGAGCCCACCCACAAATGTAAAACAAATAAAGTTCCAGCCACTCCCCATAAAGTTAAAGTCTGCATGAAGGGCATTTCCCTTTCTCCCTCGACCCAACCCGAGAGCCCGCGGGTTATCCAGTTGCTGGGAAGAAACGGGTAATCGGGAGCCTTCAGGCTGGCGACAAAAGCCATGATCTGATCATCGGAAACATCCTGACCAAAAAATTTATCCTGAGACAAGAACCGCAAATACACCACCACTCCCACCAGAAAAAACAACCCCAGAAAAGTCATTATCTGATGCGTTTTGTGGGTGGGGTAAAGTTTCATCAAAACCATTATCCCCAAAACAGCGATCGAGCAGGGAATGGCTATGAAAGGCATCAAGTTGCATATCAAATACAAATAATAACCCCATAAAACCTCAAAATACGCGCCATATGCGGTGAACATGGGCAACGAAAATAATAAAACCATCCAGGAACTGTTTGCCATGCACTGGAAATAACGCGCCGTGACCAACGACCCAACGGGAATGGGCAGAGAATGAAGCAGTTCCAGGTCACGGGATAAATAATAGACGGAGAGTGAAACGATGAGGCTGGAAAACAGGACCATCATAAACAAGGTGATGAAAACCAGATTGATCAGCTGAACGATCAACTCATCGCCGACCTCAAATGGCAACCCATCCAGATAGGCGACCACCCTATGGAAAAACCAGTAGTCGCCGATGGCAAACAATGTGCCCAGCGTCAAAATAGAAATCGGGCGCATGGCTTTTTTAAAATCCATTCGCCTGAAACCATTGGCAAAAGCCTTCAGCCTGTACTTTAAAAGAAAACCGCCCGACATCATGAGTTATCCCTGGCTTTCTGTAATTGCCCAACCCATTCCACCACGGCATAGTCCATCCACCGTCGGTCCCCGTGAGGGGTGACATGTCTGGCGATGTACCCCATATGGCCGCCGTTTTTCGGTTTATGCAACACCACTTTTTCACTCATCGCAACCCGGTCAAATACGCTACCCGGAATAAAAGGATCGTCCTCGGCACATAAAATGGAAGTGGCTGTTTTAATCCCCTGCAAATAGTGCATGGAACTGCAACGGTCATAATAATCATCGATGTCTTTGAATCCACCAGAGGGCGCGGTATAGCTGACATCAAAATCCCAAATTGTTTTGAAGTTTTTTAGCGGACTGAAAGCTGTGGGAAACTGTTTTGCCAGAGCAGTCGCCTGGTTTCGAATCAACTTCATATAATACTGGTTGAATACGGCACAGCTCCATTTCCTCGATATGAGGGCGCTTGCAACCCTTAAATCAACAGGCGGGTTTATGGCGAGAGCCCCTAAAATCTTGTCTGGAATCACCCGGCCTTCCCCCAGGTATTTTAAAAGGATATTGCCACTCAAAGAAAAACCGACCGGCACCAGAAATCTGTCAGGATGCCGCTGAATCACGAAATCAATCATTTTTGCCAAATCATCGCTGGCGCCCCCGTTCCACAAGCTGGGGCTCAAACCCATACCCGGCCCACTGCCCCGGTGATTGATCAGGAACACCCCGTAACCCCGCATCCAAAGTTTAGCGGAAATCCGTTTGATATAACCGGACTCGGAACACCCTCCCATACCATGAGCCAGTAAGATGATGGGTTTGCCAGCATCTGTAGCGACAATTTCGTACAGAATAGCCCTTGCCTGTTCATCCAAATGCAATTCATGCCGGATTCTGGGCGGACGAGGCAACCCCACCCCCCCTTTGAACTGGGAGCCGACAATCGTTTGAGCGATACCGCCGGGAACGCCCCAATGTGCTTCAAATGATTTCATATGTGATGGAATTTTTAAGCCCTTACCCGTATCTAACAGGAGTTGACACACTCTTTGGGTATTGTTACATTGCGCAGTTCAATAATCATAAGTCATATCATCGAAGTGAACACTATTAAACCCCAATATAGCTCAAGTTTCCTGGTTTTCTGCCTGAGCCTGTTTTTGGCTTGCCCGGCAATTGCTTCTGACAAACAAGCAAAAGCTCACTATCAAAAAGCCGTCAAACTGAGCCAGAAAAAGCAGTGGGACAATGCCGTAGCCGAATTTGGCAAAGCCGCCGAACTCGCCCCCCAAAACAGCCTGATTCATGCGAACCTCGGCGTTGCCTTCAGCCAGACAGGAATGCACAAGGAGGCCCTGCTCTCCTTTGAAAAAGCATTGCGGCTGGGGTACGACTCTTCCGGCCTGCGTTACAATCGCGGAGTTTCTTTTGCCCGTGTCAAATTGCTCGATGAGGCCATTCAGGAGTTGGAGACCGCCTTGAGCATGGACCATAGAATGGTGAAAGCAGAGTATGACCTTGGGGTGATATACAGTTTGCAAGGAAAACGCGAAAAAGCCCTGGAAAAAGTTAAAATTTTATTCAAAAGAAACAACAAGCTGGCAAAAAAACTATTTGACCAGATCGAGTCCGCCTACACCGTCATTTCCGTAGACAATGGAGGTACTTTAAAAGGCCGTGTTACTCTTTCGGGTCGCGTTCCCAGGGTCCGCTCTTACCACCTGATCCACTCACCGAATATCGAATACTGCTCAAGGATATCAGATGGAAGAGGTCACCGTCTGCTATTCGACTTCACCGTTTCACAAAGCCGGGGGCTAAAAGATACCGTCATCCATCTGGCCAATGTTGAAAGGGGAAAACCGTTTTCGCCCAAAATGCAAGTCTTCCACATCGACCGTTGCCGGGCCAACCATTATGTAATCGGTGCTAAAAACGGTGAAAAGATTTTACTGGAAAACACAGACCCTATCCAGCATGAGATAGCGACTTATGAGGTCCGCAACATTTATTCGGACCAGACCAGCAACCGCCCACTACCCGAAAAATCCAGCCAGGTGCGCAGTGTTTTTGTGCGCGAAGACGCAAGTGAATTCATCATCAAATGCAACCTCCATCCTTTCCTCCAGACCAACGCCTACCTGGTGCAAAACCCCTATTACACGGTTTCAGACACGGAGGGGAACTTCCAAATCGAAAATATTCCCCCGGGCACCTACGAGGTGATCGCCTGGCACCCGTTTATTCCAGAACAAAGAGGGACGATCACTATTCCCGAAACGGGAGACGCCAGTTTGAATTTCGATTTCAAAGGGGAGAACGAAAGAAGAAAGCTGTATCAGGACGATATTGAAGGCTATCGGTTCAACACCTGGTTTGACAGCAAGGAAAAATTCTATGGAGGACCAAGAATTGATGATGCGGTAGAAGAATTACAAGCCCTCTGTGATGACGATCACCTTTGCGGCAATTACAAAGCCAGGGAAAATTGATCCCCTATTGAGAACCATCCTTTCTCACCACCACGGCGCTTAATTTGTACTGGCTTTGGGCTAAACGGGCCGCCTCCTGAGCCTTTTCCTCATCCGCATACTTTCCGAGAAAAACCCGGTGCCAGGTTCCGCCATTATCGGCAAGCTCAGCTTGCATCAAAAAAGCATCGAACCCTTTTTTCTGCAAACGCAATTTCAAAGCACCCGCACGCGCCGCATCGCGGAACGAACTGACCTGAACCGCATAACGAGGCCGCCGTTCAGTGCGGGCATTTTGATCCTGTTTAACTTCGGGTTTAACCCGCGCTTCGAGTTCCTTTGTTTTTACAGCCGGAGGGGTTGGCGTTGTTACAACTTTGGCAGGTTCTTTAACTGGGGGAAGTGGCGACACCTTTCCATCAAGCTTGACATACCGGGTCAGGGTGGTGTCATTCAAGGTTTCAAAAAAAGTATAGACCGGCTCATCCGATGCCGCTTTGGCAACCTTATCACGCATGAACTTGGGCTTAACGGCACTTATTTTTTTGGCAGGGGCCTGCTTTTCCAGAAAACCTTCAATGCCTCCAGAAAAATGTATCCCCGAAGCCACAAAAAAAATTATTACAAGGAAAAATCTCATAAACTAATGACACCTAATTATTAGCCGGAGAAGAAAAAAACCTTATCAAACCACCCTCATTTCAATCCGCTCCCTTGGAGGAAACTGAGCAAGAGCTTGGTTATGCCGAGACAACTCTTTGCCAGCCAGAAAAAGCGATTGCAAGCTGGCCCCACGCCCAGTGGTTACATTTTTTCTGGAGCGGAAATACCCATCAGGTCAAAACCATTGCGGATGGTAATTCGTATAGCATCCAGCAAAAATAAACGCGCCAAGGTGAGTTCCTTGTCATCCGAGATAACTCGGTATCGGCTGTAATAACCATGAAACCGGGAAACCATATCAAGCAGGTAATGGGAGATTCGGTGTACCTCTAAAGCCCGGGCGCTCTTTTCCACTACCTCAGGAAAAGCAAGAACCGCCCGGATAACCCCAAGCTCTTCCTCTTCGACCAGAAGCGAGAGGTCCACAAACCTGTCCCGCACCACGCCTTTTTCTTGGGCGGTGCGAAAGATACTACAAATCCGGGCATGTGCGTACTGGATATAAAAAACCGGGTTTTCCGAAGTCTCTTTTTTTGCCAGCTCCAGATCAAAGTCCAAATGTGTGTCGGAACTGCGCATCAGAAAATAGTAGCGCGCGACATCAACACCCACCTCATTGACCACATCGGTCAGCGTTTCAAACTCACCGGCACGGGTAGACATGGATACTTTTTCTCCCGCGCGCAAAAGACTGACAAACTGAATCAGAAGAATCTTGAAAATTTTCTTGTCATAGCCCATCGCTTCGAGAACAGCTTCCATGCGCGGCACATAACCATGATGGTCGGCCCCCATCAGGTTGACAATTTTTTTAAAGCCTCGATTGATTTTATTCTGATGATAAGCAATGTCTGAGCAAAAATATGTTTTCTCCCCGGTCTGTTTGACAATGACCCGATCTTTGTCATCATCAAAAGCGGAAGACTTCAACCAGACAGCCCCATCTTTTTCATAGATATGGCCCTTGCCCCGCAACCATTCAATGGCTTTATCCACCGAGTTATCATCATAAAGAGATTGTTCACTGAACCAGCCATCAAAACTCACCCGAAATTCTGCAAGGTCTTTTTGAATGCCCTTAAGAATATTATCTTTCGCATACTTTCTAAAAAAAGGAATGCATTCTTCTTCTGGCTTACTTAAAAACTCGTCTCCTTTTAGCTCAACGATTTCGTTGGCGATATCCTTGATATATTCGCCCCGATAATGATCAGCCGGGAACTCCAATGTCTCCCCCAGCAGTTCCCGGTAACGCAGCCAGGTAGACCGGCCGAGAAAGTTCATCTGGTTTCCTACATCATTGATGTAGTATTCGGTGCTCAAATCGTATCCGGATTTTTTAAGAATCCGGCCGAGAGCGTCCCCCACTGCGGCCCCCCTTCCATGCCCGACATGCAAAGGACCCGTAGGGTTTGCGCTGACAAACTCGATCAAAATCTTTGTACCCTGCCCAACATCCGTCTGACCAAAATCATCCCCCTGCGCAACAGCATTCCGCAACCGTTCCAGGAAAAACTCCGGTGACATTTTAAGGTTGATGAACCCCGGCCCGGCAATTTCCACTTGGCCCAGATCATCATTTTTCAGATGACCGGCAATACATTCCGCAATCGCTCTCGGGTTCTTGCGCTCGCTGCGTGCCAGCGTCATGGCGATATTGGTAGAAAAATCTCCCATTTTTTCGTCCTTGGGTTTTTCCACCACAATATCTGGAAACGGAGAAAGCTCCAGCTCTCCTGCCTGCCGGGCTTTTTCCAGGGCATCTTGAATAATTATTTTTATCGCTGTTTTCATTCAGGCTTTAAAAAATGTACTTCTAATGAAAAATATAAGATAGGCGTTGGTTTCAGGAGTCAGGCAGGATTAATTTTCCGGGTTGCGCACAGCTTCCACTTCTACTTCCCTTTGCTCTTCTAAAGTTTTTTTCTGCGAGCGAAACTGCTTTTCCAGCTCGGCTTTTACGGCTGCAATCTCTTCTGGAGGAACCCGGTCGGACAGTTTGCGAACCTTGTCCTGGGAGGTCACATCCAGATCAGCAATTCTGGCCGAATATTCTTTGCGAATCTCGGCAATATCCTGTTTTTGTTTTTTGGACAGCTTTTTCTGGCTTTTCAACTCAGGAACCAGCTTATCCGATCGCTCCAGGCTCAACTCCCAGGCACTTTTTAATCCCGACATCCTATCCTCACAAAAAGGTTTAACTATTTGAAATTATAAAGGAATTCTGTACCAGACTCAATAGCCATATCCCGCTTTGTCCTGATTTATAACACCACGGCTCACTGACCCGGAAACAAAACCGGTTGATAATGAGACAGTTTAAAGACATAGGTCTGCACAACCTGATCGTCACGTTTGAGAGTCTGGTCAATTCGGTTTACCCACCAGATGCCCGCGCTCTTTTTATATTTATAGCGTGTGACCTCCACATACTCCCGGCCCTTCATCTCAAAACGAGAAAGGCTTTCAGAGATCGCGTATTTACCCGCCAGCTTTATATAGCGAAACTCCCCTTTCACCTCTTCAGGAGAATGCGTCTGTTGAAACCGCAACTTTCTGATGACCCACTTTTTGGGGTCAACAAGAAGCTTATAGGTACTGTCAGTTTTAGAATTTTTTAGCCGGACAATGAGCCCCTTTTGCACCCGGCCTTCATGATCGAAAAACTTTTGTTGCAATGTTAAAGGAATGATCGACTGACGAAACGGTCGGATACGCTGAGCCAGTTCATCGTCTTCCAGGTGATGCCTCAATTTAAAATTCCCCAGTCTGTCCCAAGCATTGGCCTGCCAGGAAAAAACAAAGTCGGGGTTACGCAAATATTTACCGGACCCTGAAACCACATCCAGTTGTTCCCATTGAATTTGAATGGAAACGCTTTTTAACCCCTGCTTTTGCGGATAATAATAGTTTTGATCCAACCTGGAAAGAACCGAGTCGACGGACTGCCCCCAAGCCGGGGTTGTGACCAGGCAAACAAACAAGCACACAAGAGAGACTCGTAGTCGTGACATAGGCTAAGGGCGAGCCTGATTTTCCTGCATGGACAAACGACCTTCTTTTTTCAAAGCTAAAAATAAATTTTTCGAATCCGGGCTGTCCCAGGCTCGGGCACCTGACGCATAACCCCGAATTTTGCCCTCACCATCAATCAAATAGCTGGTCGGTAACCCCATAACAAAATATTGTTTCCTGACCTCCTGATCCTGATCCAGAAGCACCGGAAAAGTTAAATTATTTTTCTTAACATATTCCTGAACCCGCTCTTCGTTCCACCGATCAATAGAAATGGCCAGCACTTCCACGCCATCAACAGTCGAATAAAGATTTTGCATGGAGGCCATTTCTTCCTTGCACGCGGCACACCAGGTGGCCCAGAAATTCAGCAAAAGCACTTTGCCCTTAAAATCAGAAAGTTTGACCGTTTCTCCCTGCACGTTTTGCAAGACAAAATCTGGTGCCGACTTGAAAGTTTTTGCCGGAACAACACCCATCTTTTCAAACGGCGACGACTCTGCATAACCCGGCACTGCTATCAGAGTCAACACACAAATCAACCCAATCAGTTTATTTGTCAGTTTCATAAAAATTTCCTCATCTTGCGTTTCGATATAAATAGTCTGCAATTAGTTTTTTTTCCTGAGCCGGGAACTCGATATTCCTTTTGAGCATAAAACTTTCCATCATCACTAAAAGATGGCCCCATTGTTCTGGTGTGTGCCGTTTGGGACTGGGCAACCCATGGCATTGGGTGCAACGCTCCTTAAACAGTCTGGCGCCAGGGCTTTCCGGCTCGGGAATCGTTTGAGCCCCGGCGCAAGACAGCAAAAAAAACGCTGTTAAAACTATCGGCAGTTTTTTAGTGAAAAGATTAAAACCCATTGTTAGAACCCAAGCTCTTTCGGCGGTTTGAACCCTTTATAACGTCTACTGTTTTTCGTTGGGACCTCCAGATAATAAGAAAATTGAATCATCCAGTTATCGCGCAACTGCGGCCCATTGAGATCCTGATAAACCGGCAATGTTGCGGTCAGCTCCATCACATGCAAAGGGATGGGCTGAAATTTAACGCCCAGACTGATCGACACCTTATTTCCACCGTAGTTATCTGGATCAAATAGCGGACTCAAAAAATTATTCTGCGGATTAAAACCAGCATGTCCTTCCCCATTAACCCTGCCCTCATAAGGCTCTCTACTGAAACGTCCTTCATATGAGCCGTTCAACTGGGTATGAATCACCCAGTTGTCGTGAACCTGTTTCATCGCATAAAAATCATAACGAAACTCCTGGCCCCGGTGATAACCCTGCTCATTATCATAGACATGCGCTTCTAACTGGGTGTTCAGCCCCCACCAGAAAGGGTCACGCGAACCCTGATAGGTCAAACCAATTATGGGGTCCACCGTACCACTGCCCAATTGCATCTTGAAAGGGAGGATGGTGCCATTCTGATTGTTCACCGTGTTGTTGGTGAATTTTTTATGCACATCTCCGGTAGGCACAGACAAACCAAACAAAACCGATACCTGTTTTGTAGGAACCAGATCATCGTTCGCATACAAACGATATTTCCCCAATAATGTGGTATCCCCTATTCCGCTTGATGTCATGGTGAAATTGTCACCCTTCGCAGGAAGAATTTCCATCTGCATAGTGTTTGTGGTGTAGTTCGTCATCAGCATCAAGGAAAGGTTTTCCGAGAACGAGTAAGCCCCACCGATCATGGTCATATACTGTTGCATCGCACGGGGAACCGCAGGAAAAGTGGTTCCATTTGCCGCACCCGTGATCGTTGTGCTCAAAATATCATCGGTACCATCCCGAAGCGGACCCATTTCCATGAACATCTGACTGATTTTGAACCGGAATTCTTTCGGTTCAGGAATACCTCCTCCAACAATATTGAGCGGCATATTGCCCCCGCAATGGGCGCAACACAGGCCGATATAAGCCTGAGCTAAAGAGGCCCAGAGCAGTAAGAACAAATTTAGAAATAATATAAAAACTTTTTTCCTGAACATGAACACACCTCAAAATATAGAATTTGAAAGAATTGGGTGAATTACAAAAAGCGGTGACAGGGAAATAGCGTTCACGCTCAGGCAGAGCGCAATTCAGCTTTTAACCTGTCAAAATGTTCAGGTAAGTTGGGGC